>NZ_JBFRGP010000003.1:0-417045 GCF_052115385.1 Dyella sp. 2RAB6 | reverse complement strand
ATATCGATAAACGCGCTGATGCCTTCCAGCATGATCGGCAGGCGTTGTGCGTCGATGTTCTCGCGTTCGTCGACCAGCTCAGCCAATAGCTGGATGGCGTTGTACGCGTACTGCAGCCATTCGGTGGCGTCATTCAACAATGCATCCGGACCCGCATCGGGATCGGAGAAATAATGCGCGTGGCGGGTGATCCACGGATCGCCAAAGTCATTCATAAGCAACTCCTTGCTAAGCGCCGCGTCCTCGCGCCGTAAAACGGCACGCCGCCAAACAGCTCGACGTGCCGCCGACCTTACGGACTCGAGGTTTCACCGGCAGCCCAAAACCTGGGCGCCGGGCGGCTTGATTGAGGAAGTGGGTTGCGGCTTCGGAAGTTTTCGCCGTCGCGCAAGGCGACGTGCCGGGTAGGACGGCTCAGATAATTCCTACGAAAACTCTTAGGCCGCGGCTCTTCAACCCTGTCCGCGATGTCGCCGGACAGCCCGAATGTTCGGTGGGTATGCCGCCTGGGGGATCGGCGAGCGCGCGAATCTCGTATGATCTGGCACAGCCATGATCAACTCCTTATTAGTTGGTGATGGTCAGCGGGTCAGGGGTGTTGCTGCACCCTTGGCCCGCGCTTCTCACAGCATTGCTGCCATGGCTGCTCGCGACGCGCCTTGAAACACACCGCGAGCAACGCCGACCACGCTATCAAATCGATTTTGAGTTGTCTGTAGGGGCACACGTGCGTTGTGCATCAAAGGCATCATTTGCAGATTTATCTGATGGACCACGCCTCAGATCGTGTGACAAGACAAGCGCGACCACAGCTCCGATCATGGCGCACGCTTTCGCTTCGTTACCTCACAAGGAATCGCCTGTGAAAATGTCCGACATTCCATTCGGCACGACTGAATGGTCTTCCATCGAGCCGACGCAACACAAAGGCGAATCCGGCTACGCGTATTGGCGCACCTGCCAGTTCGGAGAGCTGCGGGT
Organism: Dyella sp. 2RAB6; assembly: GCF_052115385.1. NCBI lineage: Bacteria > Pseudomonadati > Pseudomonadota > Gammaproteobacteria > Lysobacterales > Rhodanobacteraceae > Dyella > Dyella sp. 2RAB6. The sequence goes on along the minus strand of NZ_JBFRGP010000003.1, from coordinate 416,064 downwards.
TCGGATGGTCGAGTACACCCCCGGATATCTCTCCGATCACTGGTGCAGCAAGGGACACATCCTCCTGTGCATGGAGGGAGAACTGCACACCGAACTCGAGGACGGCCGCGTATTCACGCTGAAGCCTGGCATGAGCTACCAGGTCAGCGACCACACCGAACCACATAGGTCGCATACGAAAGTTGGCGCCAGGCTCTTTGTCATCGATTGATGGTGGTGCGGCGGCAAAGGTAGTCAAGCGAGCGAACAACACTCCTTAACTGCTGCCGGCCCTTTATCGGCATTCTTGCGTCTCGCAAATAAAAAAGTTCGACGCGCGGTGCTTGATTCACGGGCTTTATCGCGTGCCGTTCTCTCCTGATATCCGCGTCGCTCGCCGATCGGTCAGGCGCACACGACGCTGGTAGATCGCGATGGGACCCGGCGGTCTTCAGGCACAGGCCGCGATGTCGTTATCGACCGCGCCCTGCTTGCATCGAGCATCCCTCAGCCGCAGTCATCCACAGAAGCCGATGGCAGCTTGATGGATAAGCGGGATGTGTCGGCCGGACATCCTGTTGACTGAGTCAGGCGCATGCAGCCCATTAGCGCCAGCGCAACCTGCTGATCTGACGAAAGGAATCATACCCATCCCCTGACGCGTGTTGCCGGGAAGCTCCTCGGCGCGCTGGCATGTCGCTAATTATTACGTCAAGATATTGCGATTACAGGGGAAAACATATGGAAGCATTGCGCGGTGCCGCGGCACCCGATCGTACGGTCATGGATGCATGGGTCAGGCCCTGCGCACTCACCATGGCCGTGGCCATGGCGCTTGGAATATCCGGTTGCGGCGGCGGTGGCGGCGGAAACGGCAACGTCAAATCCGCCCCGCTGGCTCCTGGCGAAATCAACGTCGAGACCGGTAGGAGCATACGGCGCGACGACATCAGCGGCTCGACGAATCTGCTCAAAAGCGGCGCCGGTACGCTCGTCCTGACCGGCACCAATAGCTACACCGGCGGCACCACGATCAGCCAGGGCACCCTGCAGATCGGCGAGGGCAGTTCGGCCGGGTCCATCAAGGGCAATGTCACGAACAACGGTGTGCTGGTGTTCAATCGCAGCGACAAGTTCACGTTCGATGGCGTCATCAGCGGCAGTGGCTCTCTGGTCCAGAGCGCAGGGGCACTGATACTCACCGGCGCCAGCACGTATACGGGCGGTACCACGGTGAAAGGCGGCTCAGTCGTGCTGACCGGGGGAGCGACTCTGGGGACCGGCGATATCATCCTGGGCGACAGCAAATCCGGATCCAGCGTCTCACTGGAGGTAGGCGCGGGCAGCACGCTCCCCAACCGTATCGTGCTGCAACGCTCCGGGGGGCTGTTCAATGCAGGGACGATTGGCGGCAACGTGGCTATCGGCTTCGATGGCGGAAATGCCCCGAACATCGGCGCCACGATATACAACCAGGACGGCGGCAGTATCCGTGGCACGGTCGCAGGCGTCGCGCTGACAGGCTCCAGCACGATCACCAACAGCAACGGCAGCTCCATATCGTCGACGAACGGCATCGCCATTCAGGTGACCGGCGGGCGCGGCATGATCGAGAACAGCGGAGGCTCCACCATCTCGGCGGCGACAACAGCGCTCTACTTGCAGTATGGCGGCGGCGTGACCAACAGGGCCGGATCCATCATCGCAACCACCGGCACTGCCACGGGCGATTGCGCAGGCTCCGGCCATTGCGCCATCTTCGTGGCATCGGGTGACAAGACTCCGCCACATGACGGAGGCGTATTGGTATTAGCCAACGCGGGCACCATCATCGGCAACGTGCAGCTGGTCGGGACCGCACAGAACTCCGTTCTGTTAACGGCGGGCGGCTCCATCCGTGGCGATCTCAATATCGGCTCGAACCCTGATGCCTTCCTGACACTGATCGGTACCGCAGGAGTGGTGCAATCGTACGCGCAGGCGGTGACCGGCAGAACCTCCTTCGTCGGTGGCATGAAGGTGGTGAACGGCGGTACCTGGATCATCGACAACGACGACCTTAAACCACACAGCCTGAGCGTCGGCGGCGTCGGACCCAGTCAAAGCTCACTGCAGATCGGCAACGGCGGCACGACTGGGTCTATTGGCCAACTCGACCATATCGCGGTCTATAGCAGCACCTTGGCGTTCAACCGCAGTGACAATGTCACGCTCACCAAAAGCATTTCGTCGTCGAATGCCGAGCTAACGCAGGCTGGCACGGGCACGCTGACCATGGCGCCGGCGGATCATGTGCTCAATTTCGACAGGATCAATATCGACCGCGGCACGCTGAAGATCGATAACACTGGCGGATTGCCTGCCAGCGGCGCCAGCTTCACGATCCCGGCCCTTGTGAAGAACAACGGCGCGCTCGTCTTCGATAGCTCGCTCGATGTGATCTCCAGCGCTCAAATCTACGGACAAGGCTCCGTTACGCAGAACGGCTCGGGCTCCTTGATCCTGCAGGCGTGGAATTACTACACCGGAGGCACCACGATCAATCGCGGCTCGGTAAAGGCGACGTACGCATTGCCGGGCGATGCCACAGTGAATCAAGCAGGTGTCCTGGAAGACTTCCCGAACGACATATCGGGTCCGTTCCCCGGCGTCGCCGGCCATCTTGCCAATGCGGGCAAAGTCGTTGTTCATGGCGGCGATACTCGCGTTGGCGGCAATTACAGCCAGGCATCCAGCGGCACGCTGGCAATCAACCTGGGCAGCAAGCTCGCCGTCATCGGTACCGCCGCGCTCAATGGCGGCACGCTCGAAATCACCGGCGCCGATCCTGGTTACGTAAGCAACTCGCACACCCAGATCCTTACTGCTACCGGTGGCCTCACCGGCACCTTCGGCCAGTTGGTCAAGGACACGGGAGTAGTGTTCACCGCGACGACGATCAACTACGACGCTAACAGCGCGTGGCTGGATACCACGGGCCTCAATATCACTACCGCGGCGGCGGGTAATGGCGTGAGCTATACGCCGTCCTCGTTTGCCGGCGCGCTGCGCGTACAGGGTGCTTTCACCCAGCTCGACAGCAAGATCGCCTCGGGTAGTCTTTCCAGCGTATCCAGCGATTTCGTGCGCAATGCCGGCGAGTTCCAGCAGGCGCCGACCCTGCAGGCTGCGCAGGCTTCGTTGCAGAGCTTGTCCGGCCAGTTGCACGCCGCCAGCGCGGCGATGACCTTCGAAGCGATCGATGCCTCCAGCCGCGCCCTGGCCGACCGCTTCGACGATCTGCTGGGCCGCAACACCGGTTACGGCATGTGGACGCAGAACCTCAACGTGGGCGGCGGCATGGGCCGTTCCGGCTATGACGGCGTCGGCTTCCAGTTGAATGGATGGCTGGTCGGCAGCGACCGAAAGATCGGCAATTCCGGCGTGGCGGGTTTTGCTTTCGGCCAGAACCAGGGGCAGCAGCGGCTCGATCAGGGTTACGACCGCAATCGCAGCCGCAGCACGGAGGGCATGTTGTATGCCGGCTGGACCAACGGCAACTGGTACACGCAGGGTCGCGTCGGTTTCGGCCATTTCCAGCAGAACGTCAATCGCCGGCTGCTTCTGGGCACCAGCCTGCAGGGCGTGGCCACCGATTACAGCGGCAACTACAACGTGGCCTATGGCGAGAGCGGCCTGCGCTTGAACTGGGCGGGTACGCGCATCACGCCCTTCGCCAATGTGGAGTACGCCAGCATCGATCGCGACGGTTTCGCCGAGCAAGGCGCCGGTGGTTTCGGCTTGCGCACCAACGCGCAGGTGCTGGATCGCTGGCGCGCCGGCCTCGGCCTGCGCGCTTCCCGTCACTGGAATTCAGCGGGCGGCCGCGCCGTCGATTTCAGCGCGAGCCTGCAGGTCCGGCGCACGCTGGCTTCGCATGGCGACGCGTTCGACGCCAGTTTCGTCGGCCTGCAGCAATGGCAGCCGCTGGTGGGCATCGGCCTGTCGCGCTACAGCGGCGTGTTCAACCTCGGGCTCAATACGACGCTGTCGAAACGCACGTCGCTGCGGTTCAACTACGACTACGAGAAGGGGCAGCGCGATCAGGCGCAGACGCTGTCGACGAATCTGTTCGTGGCGTTTTGAGTGGGTTGGCCCGGAGAACGAAAATCCCCTGGAGATCGGGGGTTTTTATTTGGACGAAGGAAAGGAGATATCACCATGCTTCCGATCCGACTCAGTAGACACCCCCGTTTCGGCGCTGCTTCCGCATGCCTCCGATGCATCGTGGCCCTGACCATCATCTTCGCGGTTGCTGGCTGCGCTTCCACGCCACCGACAGTAGAGATGGAGCCAAGCTCGATCGCCCGGAAGCTCGGCGTTCCGAGCTGCCGGGTATCGGTTCCACTGAGTCAGTCCGAAGTCATCCAAGACGCGAAGAGAATGGGCAATCCAAGGCCGGAAAGCCATCCAGAGTGGAGCGGGATGATCGCGAGTATCCGGCTGGGAGATCAATTACGCCTGGTGGACTGTTTAAGGGCGAGCCGATCCGCGCGCGTGGATGACCTGTACTACTACGCATTGATTCGCGACGACAGAATTGTTTCCGCATTCCACTTCATAGTTATCAATTAGCGTCGAGCACCAAAGTTCCTGCTCTGAAAAGACCACGACGAAAACAATCAGTCGCCCGGAATAACCGAGATCTTGCCGTTGGCTTCCAGGCGCACTTCCTTCGCCCGGCGAACATCGTCGAGATCATGGGTCCTGAGCGCGCGGTCGAGCATGGCCCGTGGCACATTGTGTCGACGCAGGGCTGCCGCATCCACACGCCCCCGTTCGACGAGCACGCTCGATGTGCCCTCGATAATCCGATTGAAACGCGGCATCCGCGCGGCGAGGTAGGCGAACAGGTGGTTCAAGGCCAGGATGGTGGCGATGCCGATAAACGCGGCCAACAGCGAATCATCATTGCCGACGATCGCGGTACGCAGCGTCCCGCCAGCCAGAATCAATACCAGCATGTCGAAAGGACTGAGTTCTCCCAGCGACCGCTTCCCTGTCAAGCGCATCAATACCAGGAGCCCGACGTAGGTGACGGCGCCGCGGACCACGAACATCCACCAGGGCATGGTGAGGTCGAGGGCTTGCATGGCTCAGCCCGTGGGCCCGCCCATGACGGGAAGAATGGCGCCGGAAATGTAGCTTGCGCAGCTGGGTGCGGCGAGAAAGACATAGGCTGGCGCTACTTCTTCCGGCTGCGCCGGCCGCCCCATGGGATTGTTGGCGCCGAAGCTGGCCACCTCGTCGGCAGGCTTGTCGGCCGGGTTCAATGGCGTCCATACCGGCCCTGGCGCCACGGCATTCACGCGAATACCGCGGCTGACCAGGTTGCTGGCCAGCGAGCGCGTAAAGGCGTGGATGGCGCCCTTGGTGGCGGAGCAATCGAGTAGCGCGGGGCTGCCGAACAATCCCGTTTCCGAACCCGTATTGATGATGCTCGCACCCGACTTCAAGTACGGCAGCGCCGCCCTGGCCATTTGAAAATAGCCATAGACGTTGGTGCGAAAGGTCATGTCCCAATGCGCGTCGGTCAAGTCCTCAAGCGCATCGGTGTGCTCCTGGAAGGCGGCGTTGTTGACGAGTATCTCCAGGTGGCCGAAGGCTTTGATCAGATGGCCGACCGCGACGGTGCAGAATGCCGGGTCCCGCACATCACCGGCGATCAGCACGCACTGGCGACCTTCCTTCTCCACCGCGGCCTGCGTATCGCGCGCGTCGTCATGCGAATCCAGATAGACGATACCGACGTCCGCGCCCTCGCGAGCAAACAATGTCGCGACCGCACGGCCGATACCGGAATCGCCGCCGGTGATCAGTGCGGCCATACCGGCGAGCTTCCTGCTCCCGTGATATGCCGGTGCCTCGTAGCGCGGGCGTGGACTCAGCTCGCTTTCGCGGCCAGGTTTGGCGTGGTGTTGCTTCGGCTGCGGTGGCGCCGGTTGCGGACGCGCACCGGCTTGGACCGCCTTCTTTTTCGCGCCGCTGGCGGCGGACTTTTTCCGGGCCGAGGCTTTGCGCTGGTCCTTGGCATCCACCGCCTGCTGAATCGAACGCTGCTGTTCGGAGGTCGATGTCGGGGTAGAACGAGCCATGAGCGAATCCTCGTTTGGGTGGACCGGCAGGCCCACTGAGGCCGGGGATCGTGCTCAATGGACGTTCTACAAGTCGTCGAGCGCGAATGCAGGTGACGTGTAGCGGCGCGAGGGCCGGCGCGGCAGCACCATCGCTACGGAAGGTGCTGCCGCTTGGGCCGGGTTGATCCGTGGGCCCGAGTTATCGCAGTGGGCTGCATCAGCTGGAACCAGTCTCGTCTGGCCTCACCTTACACAGGCGGCCGACGGCGCCCCGCGATCAGCGAGATGATGAACAACACCACGAAGACCACGAAAAGGATTTTGGCGATGCTCGCGGCCAGGCCGGCAATACCAAAGAAGCCGAAGAAGCCCGCGATCAATGCGACCACCAGGAATATAAGTGCGTAATAAAGCATGGCGTATCCTCCAAAGGCTGATAGGGGTTGCCATCCATCCCGATGCGTTGCGGTCCGTGCGCCGCGCGTTTTACTGCCGGCACTGGACGCTCATGCCAATGGCTTACCTGGCATCCGCATCAAAGTCTTTCAGTTGCTTCAAGGCCTCATCCCTGGCGATGCCGTAACGCTCCTGCAGCTTGCCGACCAGGTACTCCGCATCGCCCTCGGTCGTTTTCAAATCGTCGTCGGTCAACTTGCCCCAACGCGATTTAAGCTTGCCCTGAAGCTGTTTCCACTGGCCTTTGATCCTGTCTTCGTTCATTGCTCAGTCCTCTTGGGTTGGCGCCGCATACTTGCGGCTACGTCGCTGAAGATCCGATGGGAACTCTTCGCCTTGATATCCACGCCGATCGAATGGCAGGCCATTTCGATGACGCGATGGTGCCTTTCAGGGATAGAAGCGCATGGGTGAGGTCGGTGTGAATCGACGTCCCATGAATCGCGAGCCATTCATGTACGCCTGCGTCCATCCCCTAGTTCGATTCGAGGCCAAGCCCGAGGCCTGGCCTCGAATCGACAGGATCACTGTTCCTCATCCGGATCTGGTTTTGCGTGCTTCTTACCGACCGCGCCCGCGTCATCCTTGGGCGGCGCGCCTTGTATGACGTTCGGATCGCTGGGAGTGACAATGCGACTCGCCTGCTGGTTCTGGCGTCGCGACGCATCTCCCTCATCACCCTGGACGGACTGGTCGTCCTTCGCTTCGCGGGCCCTATGGTCGCTGGCGTCGTGCGCAGGCCCCGGTGTCTGGATGGGAGCAGCACCTTCAGGTGTCGGTTCGTGTTGTTTCGGTTCGTTGTCGCGCCGGGCGGCTTGCTTCGGATCTTGGGGTTGGTTGGCCATGGAAACCTCATCTCGGTATGACCGGCTCGGATTGAGCCGGTCGGTCGAGCATCTCGCTTCGACATACACGTGAGCGTGGGTTTGCCGTCAACAGCCTCGTGCATGACCGCGCGACGCTCCGCTGATTGCGCGACCGGCTTAATCGGGCAACGACTGACGAACCGGAGTTACCGCCATGCAAGCGATCGCGCTGTTGAAAGCAGACCACGACGAGGTTAAGGCGCTACTGGCCGAATTGATGGCAACGACGCATCGGGCAATCAAGCGGCGCACGGAGCTGGTTGAGAAGATCGCCCATGCGCTGCAGGCCCATGTCGCGATCGAGGAAGAAATCTTCTATCCGGCCTTTCGGGAGGCCGGCGACAAGGCGGAAGAGAAAATGTACTTCGAAGCCCTGGAAGAACATCGGGCTGTCGAGGCACTTGTTTTGCCGGACCTGCAGAAAACGGATCCATCCAGCGAGAAGTTCGCCGGGCGAGCGAAGGTGCTTAAGGAACTGCTGGAACACCATATCGGCGAGGAAGAATCGGATATGTTCAAGCAGGCGAAAAAGCTTCTGTCGACGGAGCAATTGGATGCCTTGGGTGAGCAGATGCAGGACCGCAAGCATCAAGTGCTCGCGGCGCTGAAAAAGGCGGCCTGATGCGTGACCGGATTCCGCAGCGGTGTGGTGCCGCTGCTTCTCATCCGTCGGCGCGGATGGCCGAAGCGATCGATCAGGCACTGCGCCTCAAGCGTCGTAGCTGCGGATGAACGCCGTCATAGCAGGTCTTTAACAAGCCAAGAAGTCGACAGACGCCTGGCGAACTCAACTTCGCACGGCTTTGACGTGACCGAGGCATATGCTTGCGATTCCGCTCGCCACGGGAGTACGCCATGTCATCGCGCTGCCTACAGCCGCAAGCCGGCCTGATTATGGTGATCGACGACAACCAGCAACTATGTCAGGTCATGGGGGATTATCTCGAAGACTTTCGCTATACCGTCGATTATGCGCATGACGGCACCCACGGCATGTCGCTGGCCAGCCAGGAGACGTACGACGTCCTGGTGCTGGACTGGATGTTGCCAGGCACGAATGGACTTGAGGTGTGCCGGTCGCTTCGTGCCAAGGGTTACATCGCCCCGATCCTCATGCTCACCGGCCGTACTGGCGTCGATGCCGCGATAGAGGCGCTGGATGCGGGTGCCGACGACTTTCTTCCCAAGCCATTTGCCTTGCGTGAGCTGCGCGGCCGCCTCGAGGCGTTGATCCGCCGGCACAAGCGACTGGTGGCGCCGAAGCTGCTGCAGATCGCGGACCTGACACTGGATACCGGTACCTACGAGCTACGCCGTGGCGATCAGCGGCTGCGCGTGTCACCGATCGGCCTGCATATCCTTGCCCTGCTGATGGAAGCCTCTCCTCGCGTCGTCAAGCGTACGGAGCTGGAGCACGCCCTGTGGGGCGACAACCCGCCTCCCTCGGACACCTTGCGCTCGCATATGTATCTGTTGCGACGGACCATTGATCGTCCCTTCGCGACACCGCTGCTGCATACCGTGGCGGGCTTCGGATTCAGTGTCGCGGACCGCACCGTAGCGAACGCGGCGGTCGCTTGATGGCGGCATCGTGGCGTTGTGCTGCGGTGGGATTCAAGCCATGGGGGCGATGGTGGGGGCGATGGCATTACGCACGGCCTGGCTGAAGTCTTCCAGCGCGAATGGCTTGGCGATCATTGCCATGCCGTGCCCCAGAAATGTCGACCTGACAGCGGCGCTCTCGGCATATCCGGTCATGAAGAGCACCGGGACCGACGGATGATCCTCACGGATCAACTCGGCGAGCTGCCGGCCATTCATGCCGGGCAGGCCGACGTCGGTGATCAGCAGATCGATGTGGTCCAACGATGCGATATGGGACATGGCGGCGCTTGCGTCGCTCGCCGTCACGACCACATAGCCAAGTTCCTCCAGCAGGTAGCTGACCAGCAGTCTCACCTGATCGTCGTCCTCGACGACGAGGATGAGCTGGCCTTCGCCCTTTGGCGTACTCCCGCCTTCATCGACCCACCCCGCCCCACCTTCGGCCAGGGCGACAGGGAAATAGAGCGACATGGTCGTTCCGTGACCCGGCACCGATTGGAGGTCGATGGATCCTTTCGATTGCTGCATGAAACCATAAATCATCGACAGACCCAGCCCGGTGCCCTGACCGATGGGCTTGGTCGTAAAAAAGGGCTCGAACACGCGCTCCCTGATCGCCGGCTCCATGCCCACGCCATTGTCGGAGACTTCGACGACCACGTAACCGCCGGGGTTCAGCAGCACCTCCGCTGGCGAGTTCGGCAAGGATTCCGCGTGCCTTGTGCTGATCGTGAGGCAGCCGCCATCGGGCATGGCATCCCGTGCGTTGATACAAAGATTGAGGACGGCGCTCTCGAGCTGGTTGATGTCCACCAGCGCCTTCTTCAGTGCGCTGGCCAATGCCAATTTGATCGTGATGCGCTCGCCGATGGTCTGGGCCAGCAGCATATGCATCGATTGAATGAGCCCATTGATCTGGACTGGCTTGGGATCGAGCGATTGCCGCCTCGAGAACGCCAGCAGGCGCTGCGTCAGGGCCGCCGCGCGGCCGGCCGACTCCGTCGCGGCGCGGACCACCCTTGCGGTACGCTCGTCGTTCACGCGGGTGCCGACGATATCCAGGGCGCCCATGATGGTGGTCAGCATATTGTTGAAATCGTGCGCGATGCCGCCGGTCAGTTGGCCCACCGCCTCCATCTTCTGGGCTTGTCTCAGCGCGTCCTCACTGTGGGATCGTGCCTGTATCTCCGCCTGCAAGGCAGCGGTCCGTTCTGCGACGCGTTGCTCCAGCCGCGCAGCGGCCTGGCTGAGCGCCTCCAACGATTCTTTCCGCTCGGTAATATCGTTCGCAAACACATGTACGCCATCGATCCGGCCGTCGTCCCGAAAGCGCGGCAGATATCTGAACTCGGCCTCGCGCCGCTTGCCGTCGTTGCGCGGCAACGACAGTTCGACCCGCATCGCCTGGCCTGCCATCGCCTGCTGGATGGGACCCTTTCTCGCCTCCCACTGGTCCTGGCCGAAGACCTGCTCAATGGTCTTGCCAAGCATGTCGTCGGGATCCATGCCGAACCACGCCTGGTAGGCTCGATTGACGAAGCGATATCGAAAATCGGTATCGATGAAGGCGATCAGCACCGGCAACGAATCGGTGATCCGGCGCAACTCGGTTTCGCTTTCAGCTAATGCCTTCTCGCTGGCCGCCAGTTCCTCCATGCGCGCCCTGATCTCGAATTGCTTCTGTCGCGATCGCATCGCCGTTCCGACCGCGCTCAGCAGCGAGGCGACACCCATCGGGCGCTCCAGCTCAATGCGGTTGATGATCGCGCTCGGCAATGGCGAAACCTGCACCTGGCCGCTATGCCGGGCCGACTGGAGCACCACAAAGGGTATGTCGGACCAGGCGGGCTGTCCTGCGACCGCAGCCTGGATCGCCTCCACGCCGCCATCGAGCGCTTCCTGCGTCAGGATGACCACTCCCGTCTTGTTGCCGATGCAGTGGGCCAGCGTGATCAGGTCGGGATACACCAGGGCGCGGTAACCATCCTTGGCGACGACCTCGGCGAGACTTTCCGCGTCGCGCTGCCATGGCGCGACGATCTGTACCCACTCTTCGTGCTGCGCATGCCTACGCATCCCGGCTTTCCATCAGTGGCTTGCCGTTACCTATGAATTCCGGGACGCCGGACAGGACCCCGCGGAAACTGGTCAGCGGTTCGCCCACACGCAGGCCCTGGCTATCGATATGCAGCTCGCGGATCGTGTCCTCATGCTTGCCGCTTCGGTTCTTGACGACCGAGATGGCCTTCCTGATCCGGCCGTTCGCTTCAAAAAAGCGAAACAGTACGACCGTATCGGCGATATACGACACGTTGAGCTGGTCCGCATCCATCATCCCGATCAGCCCGATCTGGGGATTGATGAGGAAGGTCGTGACACCCGACTGATTAAGAAAGGCCAGCAGTTCATGCATCTGCAGCAGCAGGTGTTTCTCCTCCGGCATGGCCGACAAATAGCCATTGAGACTGTCGATGACCACCATGCTGCATCGCTTGTCCTGGACCGCGCGGGTGACATGCCATGCGAACTCGCCAGGCGACATTTCCGCGGGGTTGGCTTGGTAGATATGGAGAAGGCCTTTCTCCATATATCCTTGAAGATCCAGTCCCATGGTTTCGGCGCGACGCAGCAGGGTGCCGATGCGTTCGTCGAATTCGTATATCTGGCAACGCTCGCCACGCGCGCAGGCTTCCCCGATGTACTGCAGCGCCAGCGTGGTTTTGCCGGTGCCGGCCGGGCCCGTGAGCAAGGTGCAGGTACCCCTGAGAAAGCCTCCTCCGACCAGCTCGTCGAGATGCCTCACGCCGCTGAGCATGGGCTGGTTGACGAATTCAACATGGTGGTCGGAAGCGACGAGCCTCGGATAAACCTCGACGCCGCCCGTGCGGATGCTGAGGTCATGGTAGCCGGCGATAAAGGCCGCTCCCCTGACTTTTTGCACCTGAAGACGGCGGCGGGCAGCGCCAAATTCAAGTGCGAAACGTTCCAGCGAGATGACGCCGTGACAGATGCTGTGCAGCTGCATGTCGCGACCTCCTCCGGCGCTGGTCAGGTCGTCGACGAGAATCACGGTCGCGTTACGGGGAGAGAAGAATTGCTTGAGCGCCAGCACTTGCCGGCGGTAGCGGAACTGGTCCTGGGCGAGCAGGCGGAGTTCCGACAGGCTGTCGAACACGACGCGCTTCGGCTCGATGCGCTCCACTTCCTGCTTGATCAGACGGATGGTCTCGCCTAGCTCGACTTCCCAGGAATGAAAGACGGATTGGCTGCGTCCTTCGCCGAGCACGGCTTCCACCGACGACAACTCGAATAGATCGATGCCATGCAGATCCCAGCCATGGGAGCTGGCCACCTCGCGGAGCTCGGTGGCGGTCTCTGACAGGGTGACGTAGAGGCAGGACTCCCCCTTGCGCACACCCTCCATCAGGAATTGCAGCGACAGGGTGGTTTTACCCGAACCCGGTTGTCCTTCAAGCAGGTAGAGATGGCCGGAAGGCAGGCCGCCAAGCAGCACTGTGTCCAAGCCCGGCACGCCCATACTGCAACGGTGAGAGGGAAGCATTGCATCGACCCGCATCGGCAGAAAAGCTTTGTATGACCTGTGAAATTGTAAGGCGGCGTCGAGATAACGTTAACGAAACATCTTCATGACGCCTGCAAGAGTGCGCCACTACAGGGGCTCAACTTTCACCTGCCACGCGTTAATGTTCCGACGCTCAGTGGTGAGTATGTTTTTGAAAGCAGGATGCGCAAGGAGGCGATCCTGCGGGCACGCCATCGTGCGTATCTGGCCCAGGCAACGCTTCGGCGCCTGATCTATCCGCGCCTTGGCGCGCCATCGCCGGATGCCCGGTCGATTCGATGTGGGGAGTAACTTATGCAGCAGTCCATTACCGTCGTCGATTGCTTCGACCACGAGCTTGAGGTGAGGTGCACCTCGATGGATCGGGACCCATGCTCCTGGCAAGTGCATTTCTGGGGGCCTCGCGGACTTCGCTATGCCGCGCATATCGACCTGCTTCCAGGCTGCGAACTCGAACAAGCACTTCAGTGCTACGTGGACGAGCATCGCCTGGTAGCGTCCACCGCGGCGCCCTGAATGGCGTGCTTTCGTTGGAGGCGCTATGGCTGGCCAGCTTGTCGGCCGGATTCAAGGCAGTCCGCATCGGCCGCGTTTACGCCAATGCCGCGTTTGGGTAGAGCGGTCCTCTGATCAAGCCTGGTCGGTGCTCTGATGCGTTTTCGTGGATGCGCGCACGCGCAAGCCGCGTTCCCGTCGCGAGGCCACATCGCGATCACGACATCCAGCCCGCTCGTTCACGTCCGCCATGAACAATGCGGGACGTGCCCCGTCGCCAGCCCACCGCACCGATACAAAAAGTCACCGCCGTCGGTCTGATGTACGTCCACGATGCCCAGCCGGGGCTGCGTCGCTATCGGCAAGGCAAGGGCTTTATCTACCGGGATGCCCACGGGCGCCGGGTAACGCGTGCCAAGCTGCTGGAGCGCATCCGCCAGCTCGCGATTCCACCAGCCTATAAAGACGTGTGGATCTGCGCCGACCCGCGCGGCCATCTTCAAGCTACCGGTCGCGACGCCAAGGGACGCAAGCAGTATCGCTATCACCCGCGTTGGCGGCATCTGCGCGATGCGGACAAGTTCTCCCGCGTGACCGCGTTCGGCGCCGCACTGCCGCGCCTCCGGCGCCGCGTGCGCGATGACCTCGCGCGGCCGGGATGGCCGAAAGAGAAAGTGCTTGCGCTGGTCATACGTCTTCTCGACGACACGCTGATCCGCGTCGGCAACGAAGCTTATGCCCAGGAGCATGGCAGCTTCGGGCTCACCACCTTGCGCGCTCGCCACCTCCATCCGGAGCCTGGAAAACTGCGTCTGCACTTCCGTGCCAAAAGTGGGCAAGCCCAGGACCTGACCTTGACCGAGCCCCGGCTGGTAAGACTGCTGCGCCGCCTGCAGCAACTGCCGGGCCAGCGACTCTTCCAGTATCGTGACGACGACGGCAAGCGCCATGTGCTGGACTCGGGCATGGTCAACGCTTACTTGCGCGAAGTCACCGGCGGGGAATTTACCGCGAAGGATTTCCGCACCTGGTCCGCCACGGTGAAAGCGGCAGGATTGCTGGCCGATACCGAGCTATCCAGGCGCGCCGGAGAATCACGCAAACAGGCGTTGCTGAAGAGCGTGATCGCCGCCGTCGCGGCCGCGCTGCACCATACGCCCACGGTGTGCCGGTCCTCGTACATCCATCCGCGCGTGATCGCGGGATGGGAGGACGGTACCTTGCAGCGCTACGTCAAGGCTGCGATCGCTCACCATCCCCGACAGCTCGAAGCGGCGACGCTGCGTTTTCTTCGCCGGCACGGCCGGCCAGGCCGATCGCATCAACCATGACCCAAGGTGGCGAACATCACCACCACGGCCACGCCCATGATCGCGGTAGCAGCCCATCCCCAACCCCACAGCGCTCCACGGACCACGTAGGCGCCCATCGCTCGCTTCTGGCGCGCAACCCACAGCAGGGCCGCCATCAGCGGCACCGCGCACACGCCGTTGACCACGGCACTCCAGTACAACGCCTTCATCGGGTCGATCGGCGACAAGGTGAGCGCGGCACCCAACACCATGGCCAGGATCAGCACGGCGTAGAACAGCTTGGCGCCCGACGGTCGATGGTCGAGCCCATAGGGCCGATGCGCGGCACCGGCGACTGCGAAAGCCGTGGCACCGGCCAGCACCGGCACCGCCAGCAGACCGGTGCTCACGATGCCCGTGGCAAACAGGCCGAATGCCAACGGGCCGGCCAGTGGCTTGAGCGCCTGCGCCGCATCCGACGCGGACTGGATATCGGTCTTGCCGTGGGCGTGCAGCACCGCGGCCGTGGTGAGGATCATGCAGAACGCGATCAGATTGGACAGGATCATGCCGACCGAGGTATCGATCGCGATGCGCCGTAACGCGTCCGGCCCTTGCGCCACGGCGTTGCGCAGCGGCTGGCGCTGGTCGTCCTCGCGCAGCTCCTCCACTTCCTGGGCCGCCTGCCAGCAAAAGAGGTAAGGACTGATGGTGGTGCCCAGCACCGCCACGATGGCGGTGAGGTATTCCGTATGCCATTGCACCGGTGGCCAGACCGTAGCCTTGAGCGCCTCTGCCCACGGCACCTTCACCACGAACACGGTCGCCACGTAAGTGAGGAGTGAGATCGCCAGGCCCTTCAAGATCGGCGCGTAGCGATCGAACGGCAGATACACCTGCAATACGGTGGAGAGCAGTGCCAGCACCAAGGCGTACACCACGTGGGGGCCGCCGATCAGCAACTGCGCCGCCGCGCCCATGGCCGCGAGATCCGCCCCGATATTGATCACATTGGCCACCACCAGGCATGCGACCAGCAGCCACACCAGCGGTGCTGGAAACGTGCGCATCAGGTTATCGGCCAACCCGCGCCCGGTAACGCGACCGATGCGCGCGCTCACCATCTGGATGGCGATCATGAGCGGGATGGTGAGGAAGATGATCCACAACAAGCCGTAGCCGAATCGCGCTCCTACCTGGGAATAAGTGGCGACACCGCTGGGGTCATCGTCCGCGGCACCGGTGACCAGGCCGGCACCCAATCGGCGCCACCATGTCGCTGCACCTTGGGGCGCGACCTTGCTTCTTTTCATCGCCGCCTCCGGCCGCTACGGAGGCTCCATGATTGGTCGCCCGATGTGAATGGGCCACGGAAGCGGTGTCGCTGCGAAGTGAGCGGATACGCTGGGAATCCGCAGCGACGGGAGTGGCGATAGCGCGAGCATCAAGGCACCACTCCGTAGAAGCGCCCGGCGATTCAGGGGGATGGCTTGGGTTTGCGGCGCGGATTGTTCTGCGGCTCGTGCGGCGTATGGGCGTCAGGCATGACCTGCCCCTTGCGGTTCGGCGCCGGCCGCGGTTCGGCGTATCCCGATGTCCCCACCGGCCGCTGCGGCGTCTCTTTACCTTTACGCTCTTCGCGCTGGTTCATGGCTGGCTCCGTCAGTTGCACGGACACCCTGCTCCGCTACGGCTCAAGGCCTCGTCATGGCGGTGTCAACGCGAGGCAAGCTCAGGCGAAGGCGTTTCACGGTCAGCTCGATATAGCGCATCACCTGTCGAAGCGGGCGAATGTCACTGGCCGTCCAAAGCGGACACCTGACGAGTTCGGCGCCTTCCATCGACACCATCACGGCGGCGGCGCTGTGCACTCACATTTCCTTCTCCCACCAGCCGCGGGTGTTCACGTTGGCGGCGTCGGCGAGCGCTTCCAGTTCCGCGATGTTGTCGCTGGTGAGTGTGATACCGCGAGCCCGGATCAGGCTCTCTATGTAGCGAGGCTTGGTGACTCCGATGATCGGTGTCGTGCCCTTGGCGATGGCCCACGCTGTGGCGACATCGGCGGCATCGGCACCATGGCTCTGGCCGATCGAGGCAAGCCGGTCCGTCAACGCTTTCAGCTGAGGCAGGATGCTGTTGTAACTCTTCGCCCGGTTGCTGCCTTCCGGCAGGGGGTTCTCCGGACTGTACTTGCCGCTCAATGCACCCTGTTCGAGCACCATGTAGGCGAAGAATGGAATGCCTCGGTTGCGGCAGTAGTCCAGGATCCCCGCTTGCTCAGAGCTGCGGTAGAGGAGGCTGTAGTGGTTCTGGATGGCTTCGACCCGGAACCCGGCTTCGCCAAGGATCTGATCGGCGAGCTTGATTTCGGTCAGGTCATGATTCGAGACGCCGACATGTTTGACCTTTCCGCTCTTCAGCAACGGAATGAGATGTGGCGTCCACCGTGACACATCGGCTGGATTGTGAATCCAGTAGAGATCGATGTAGTCGACGTCCAGGGTGGCCAGGCTTTGCTCCAACATGTCCGCTACTGGATCATTGCCGGTCCCCGCGATCTGCGGGGTGAACTTCGTCGAGAGCTGGTAGTCGCTGCGGTCGTAGCGTTTGAGCACTTTCCCGAGCACGGTCTCGGAATGGCCCATGCCGTACACCCGTGCGGTGTCCCATAGGGTGAACCCGGCCGCATGTGCCTTGTCCGCGAGTTCTTCCAGGCCGGCTTGAGTCAGATGACTGCCGAAGTAGCCGTCGCCGTCCTCGCCGCTGTCGCCCCAGGCCCAAGTGCCCAGCGCTATCGCGGGGGTCTTCAGGTTATTGATGGTCATGTTCGCTCCGTGCTGGTTCTGTGGTTGGGTTCGCTGTGACCCGCGTAACCTCAGCACTGTGAAGCCCGGCGACACCAAGCCGTGAGCCTGATGCGCCGAAATTCGTGCCCGATCCTCCAGGGGGCCACGGCTCTCATTGCCGTCCTGCCGCCTGCGTACAATGGCGCCAATCATGGAAACACTGACCGAACTTGCCGCTGTCATTGCCCGACACGTGACCAGGGATGGCTTTCACGCCACTGCGTTCGAGCGCTTGACCCTTGTTCGATCCTCCACGGTAACGATGCCGATGCCGAGCGTTTACCGGCCGCAACTGTGCCTGGTCGTGCAGGGGCATAAGGAGGTCGTGCTTGGCGACCGCGTGTTCAGATATTCGCCGGGACGCTACGGGGTGGTAACTCACGATCTGCCAGCCACCGGCCATGTCATCGAGGCGACGCCTGACAGGCCCTATCTCTGCATGTACCTCGATTTCGATCCGGTAACGCTGGGGAGCCTGGCGTCGCGCGTGCCTCCGCCGCCGGGCGTGCCATCCCCGCCCATCGGCAAGACGGTAGCTGACGCCAGCGCCGGTCTGCTCGATGCGGCGCTACGCCTGCTACGCCTGCTCGACGATCCGGCGGCACTGCCCGTGCTCGGCCCGCTTGCCGAGCAGGAAATCCTCTATCGCCTGCTTGCGGGCCCTGACGGCGCCAGGATGCGTCACATCACCTCCAGCCAGGGGCGGGTGGCCTTGGTTGGCCGCGCCATCGCATGGATCGGAAAGAACTTCCAGGAACAGCTCAGCATCGAGCAGCTTGCCGCGGAAGTGGGTATGAGTCCGTCGAGCCTGCACGAGCATTTTCGCGCGGTGACGGCGATGACGCCGCTGCAATTCCAAAAGCAGCTAAGGCTGCAGAACGCGCGCAGTCTGATGCTGATCGAGGATATCGACGTCACGACCGCCGCCTTACGCGTGGGCTACGAAAGTGCGTCGCAGTTCAGCCGCGAGTATCGCCGCCACTTTGGTGAGCCGCCGGCGCGCGACGTTGCACGTCTGCGCGCCTCGGCGGATCTGGCCGTGATCGCTTGAGCTCCGGCGACTCACGCCTTGCTACGAAATCGCCCGGTCTGAAAAAAGAAAACCCCCGACGAATCGGGGGTTTCTGAGCTAAAGCGGATTAAGCGAACGATTCATGGCCACAATTTTTCGATGCGTCGGATCCGGCCCAAGCTTGGCAAATAGCTCGCCCATGCGACGGAGCTTTTCAGATGCCAGACCCTTCACGGCGGCATCGAGCCCCTTTCGCATCGTCTCGGCGTCGTAATCGCAGCAGTACGCCGGTGTCGCCGGCTGCTGCCGCCAGGACTCTTCGAGCGAGCCGGCGTCGACAGGGTCGAATCCGACCTCATTTACCAGCGCCATCGCGATTTGCTTGGCCTTGGCGTCATCCCCTGCGACGGCCATCGCAAGGCGGTCCAGCGCACAAGGTGAGCGGCCGAGCTCTGCGAGCGTGTAAGCCAGGACGTTGTTAAAGGCCTTGATGACGGGGCGGCCGAGTTGCTTCGATACCCACACACTCTCAGGCAGCCCACTTTCGATTTCCGCGATCTGCGGATCGCGCAGGCCGGGATAGTAATTGCTGGTATCGATAATCGGCACCTCGGCCGGAACCGCCTCGAACAGATCTTTAGGAAGATGCGCCATCGCGGGCAACGGTATCGCAAGGATGATTGCATCGACGCCCCTGGCCGCGCCGGGCACATCAACGGCAGTTGCGCCGATTTCAGTGGCAAAGGCCTGAACGGTATCCGGTCCTCTCGAGTTCGCAAGCCAAACGCGGTGCCCTGACGCCGCCAGCTTCCGGGCGATAGTGCCACCGATGTTGCCCGTACCAATGATGCCGATTTTCATGTTCTACCTATCAGGGACGTGAGCAGGAGATGCTTGCCGGCGTTCAACCCAGCCCGAATGTTTTCCTCAAGCTCGCATCGACCGGTCCGGCCGGCATGAAGCGACGCAACTTGCTCAGCAAAGATGCCTGTCCAGCCGGGGCGCGGCGCATGCGCCATGCACCAAGCGCAGCTTCGACGATGGTGTCTGCCACGCCGTCAGGTTCTGGTGCGGTTTTGACGCTGTTGACGATCGCCTGCGTGGCAAGGGAGCGCTCGCGGTCATAGCTGGCGATCTTGGCGACGGTCTGGGGCGCGTTGATGTCAAGGTTGGTCTTAGTGAAGCTCGGCTCGACCAGCGTGACGCGAATGCCGAACTGGCGCACCTCATGATCGAGGGTTTCGGATAAGCCCTCTACGGCATGCTTGGACGCTGCATAAAGTCCCATATATGGCGCCGGCAGAAAGCCGAGCACGGAACTGACATTGACGATACGCCCGTGGCCTTGCGCGCGCATAGACGGAAGTACCGCCTGCACGGCACGCAACATACCGAAGACATTGGTATCGAAGAGCAAGGCCGCCTCATCGACGGCCGTTTCCTCCACCGCGCCGACCAGGCTCATTCCCGCGCTGTTGACGAGCACGTCAATGCGCTTGGCGCGATCAATGATGGATTGGATGCCAAGCCGGACGGAAGCATCGTCACGAATATCCATTTCGACCAGCTCGACACCGGGCAATGGCGTCGCCTTGTGAAGATTGCGAACCGTGCCGAAAACGCGGCACCCTCGTTTGACGAATTTCTGCGCAACAGCGCGTCCGATACCCGACGACACACCGGTAACAACGACAACCTTGGAATTCGACATGACAGCTCTCTTCGATACAGTGGAGACAAGAATCGGTTCAACGACTCGATCGGCCAGTTTCTTTATCCCGCCACGGCTTCCTCCTGCCTGTGTTCCGAAGGTCCCTGCTCATGCAGGCCCTTGTGCCCCTCAGCCGCATCACCCGGCTTGATCTTGAACCAGATGGAATACACCGCCGGCAGGAACACCAGGGTCAACACCGTTCCCGCAAACGTGCCGCCGATCAGCGTGTACGCCAGGGTTCCCCAGAACACCGAATGGGTCAGCGGAAGGAAAGCCAGGATCGCCGCCAGGGCGGTCAGGATCACGGGGCGGGCGCGCTGCACGGTGGCCTCGACGACGGCGTGGAACGGATCCATCCCCGCCGCCTGGTTGTGGTGGATCTGCCCGATCAGGATCAGCGTGTTGCGCATCAGGATGCCCGACAGTGCAATCAGGCCGACCAGCGCGTTGATGCCGAAAGGCTTCCCGAACAGGATCAAGGTAGGCACCACACCGATCAGGCCGAGCGGACTGGTCAGGAACACCATCACCATCGCGGAGATCGAGCGGGTCTGGAAGATGATGATGAGCAAGGTGACTGCCAGCATGATCGGGAACAGCGGCAGCATGGCCTTGGTCGCCTTGGCCGATTCTTCGATGGAGCCGGCCTGCTCGATGCGGTAACCCACGGGCAGCTTGGCGATGATCGGCTGCAGCTGCCTGGTGATCGCCGTCGACACGTCCGGCGGCTGCAGGTTATCGGCGATGTCGCCGCGTACCGTGATGGTCGGATCGCGATCGCGCCGGCGCATGACCGGCTCCTCCATGCGCACGTCGACCTTGCCTACCTGCGACAACGGAATGCGTTGCCCGTTGGCGCCAGCCAGCGTGAAGTCGCCGATCCTGGCCGGGTCGAGCCGAACGTCGCCGGCCGAGCGCGCAGCCACCTGCACGGTTCGGATGTCCTCGCGCACGGCGGTGACGGGGACGCCGCTCAGCAAGAATTGCAGCTGCTGCGCCACCGCACTGGAACTCAACCCCACCGCCTGCAACCGGTCCTGCTGCAAGGTGAAATGCAGCGTGGGCGTGCGTGTGCCCCAATCCGAATTGACCGTGCGCATCATCGGGCTGGCACTCATCACCTGCTCGACTTCGGCCGCAATGCCGCGCAGCTTGTCCGGGTCCGGACCGGAGACGCGATAGGCGACAGGGAACGGCGAGTAGGGACCGAACACGAGCTGCGTGACGCGCACGCGGGCCTCGTCAGCCAGGCCGGCGGCGACGGCCTGGCGTAGCCGCTGCTTCAGCGTGTCGCGCTCCTCCTGGCTGTCGGTGCGAACCACGATCTTGGCAAACGACGGATCCGGCAGCTCCGGGCCCATGGCCAGATAGAAGCGGGGCGCGCCCTGGCCGACGTAGGTAGTGACGATCTTGGCTTCTTTCTGCTTGGCCAGCCATGCCTCCACCTTCGCTGCGGCAGCGCTGGTCTGTTCGATCGACGTGCCATAAGGCATCTGCACCTCGACCAGCACTTCAGGGCGGTCGGAAATGGGAAAGAACTGTTTCTTGACCACCGCCATGCCGAGTATCGCCAAGACGAACAGGCCCACGACGGATCCGGCGACCAGCCATTTGCGCGCAATGACGCGCTCCAGTTGCCGACGGAAGCGGTTGTAGCGCGGGGTGTCGTAGATCGCGGCGTGGCCGCCTTCGACCTTCTTGAAGTCAGGCAATATTTTGACGCCCAGATAGGGCGTAAACACCACGGCAACCACCCAGGAGGCGATCAGCGCAATGCCGACGATCCAGAACATGTTGCTGGTGTATTCGCCGGCGGTGGATCGGGCGAAACCGTTGGGCATGAAGCCGACAGCAGTGACCAGCGTGCCCGACAGCATGGGTGCGGCGGTATGGCTCCAGGCATAGGCGGAGGCGGCCAGGCGGCTGTAGCCCTCTTCCATTTTCACCACCATCATCTCGATGGCGATGATGGCGTCGTCCACCAGCAGGCCCAGCGCCAGGATCAGCGAGCCCAGGGTGATGCGGTCGAAATTCTTGCCGGTCGCGGCCATCACCACGAAGACCACCGCCAGCGTCAGCGGTACGGCGGCGGCCACCACCAGGCCCACGCGCCAGCCCATGCTGACGAAGCTCACCAGCATCACCACCAGCAGCGCGACGAAGAACTTGAGCATGAACTCATCGACCGCCGAACTGATGTTGACGGATTGATCCGTGACCTTGGTCAGGCTCATGCCCAGCGGCAGCTGGCCGTTGATGGCGCCGACCTCGCTGTCCAGTGCTTTGCCCAGATCCAGGCCGTTCCAGCCGTCGCGCATGACGATGCCCAGCAGCAGCGCGGGCTCGCCGTTGTTGCGGATCATGAAGGTGGCCGGATCCTCGTAACCACGCTTGACGGTGGCGATATCCGACAGCTTCAAGGTGCGGCCTCGCGCCACGACCGGGGTGTCGCGGATCTTCTGCAACGAGTCGAACGCGCCGTCCAGGCGAATGAATACCTCCGGCCCCTTGGTCTGCACGGAGCCGGCGGGTGTAAGGGCGTTCTGGCTGTTGAGCGCGGCAAACACGTCCTGTGGACTCACGCCCAGCGTGGCCAGGCGATCGTGCGAGAACTCGACGTAGATCTTCTCCGCCTGCTCGCCGATGATGTTGACCTTCTTCACGCCCGCCACATGCAATAACCGTTGGCGCAACGTCTCCGCGTCGCGCACCAGCAGGTGCTGCGGCTCGCCCTTGGCCTTGAGTGCGAACAAGGCAAAGGTGACGTCCGCATACTCGTCATTGACCATCGGTCCGATCACACCGGGCGGGAGGTTGCCTACCTCGTCGCCGACTTTCTTGCGGGCCTGATAGAACTCTTCGTTTACCTCCGACGGCGGCGTGCTGTCGAGCAGGGTCAAGGTGGTGAACGCCAGGCCGGGGCGGGTGTAGGTTTCGGTGCGGTCGTACCAGCGCAGTTCCTGCATGCGCTTTTCGATCTTCTCGGCGACCTGTTCCTGCATTTCCTGCGCGGTGGCGCCGGGCCAGGCAGTGACGATGGTCATCACCTTGACCGTGAACGCTGGGTCTTCCGCCCGACCCAGCTTGAAGAACGAAACAAGCCCGGCCAATGAGATCAGGCAGATCAGGAACAAGGTGATGGAGCGCTCGTGCACGGCGAGCGCCGACAGATTGAAACGACGCTCGCTCACGGGCTGACTCCCGCGGTCGCCGCGGTGACCGCCTGGCCGGCCACCCGCACCGGCTCGCCTTCGCGCAGCAGATGCGCGCCGAGTGCGACGACCCGATCGCCTTGCTTGAGTTGACCGGCGATGCGTGCGCTGTCGTCATCCAGATGCTGGACGGTCACCGGCCGCCAGGACACCTTGCCCGGTTCACCAGTAATGACCCATACGCCGGGTCCCTTGCCTGCGTCGAACAGGGAGCCCATCGGCACCTGCAAGCCACCTTGCGTCGAGGTGTGTCCGTCGGGAATCTGGATCGTCACCGTGGCGCCCAGCGATGCGCTGGTCAGCTCGCCTTCCAGCACGTAGCGCGCCTCAAAGGTGCGAGTCAGCGGATCGGCGGCGTCCGAAAGCTGCCGCAGCGTGGCTGGCGTGCTGACACCTTCTTTACCGAACAAAGCGGCCTGCGCGGCGGAGCCGATCGCGGGGCGCAGGGTTTCCGGCAACTGGACGACCGCCTCGCGAGGTCCGGCATGGGCCAGGCGCACCACGGTTTGGCCGGCGCTGACGACCTGGCCCGGCTCAACCAGGGTTTCCATGACCATGCCATCGCCATCGGCCACCAGCTCCGCGTAGCCGCTGGCGTTGTTGGCCACGTTCGCCTCGGCCTCGGCGGCACTGAGCTGGGCCTTGGCGGCGTCCGCCGCGGCCTTGACCTGGTCGTAGGTCGACGCGGATATCGCGCCGGTGCCGCGCAGATCGCTGTAACGCGCTTCATCCTCCGCGGTTTGCCGCGCCCGTGCTCGCGCGGCCGCGACCGCCTCCTGCCGTGCCTGCGCGGCCAGCTTCAGATCGATCGGATCGATGCGCATCAGCGGCTGGCCGCGCTTGACGGTCTGGCCGGCATCGACCAGCCGCTGCAGCACCTTGCCGGAAACGCGAAAGCCCAGGTCGCTCTGCACCCGGGCGGCGACCGTGCCGGTAAACGAACGTGTCGTGGGGACTGCGCCCTGAACGATGGCGGCCCGTACCAGGGGCGCCTCAGTGCGTGGATCGCTGGGCGTCTTCCCGCCGCAGGCGGCCAGCGCGAGCGGCAGTGCACAGACGATGGCGAGGGAGGCAAAGCGGAAGCGGAACATGAAAGAGACCCGTGGCGAATGACCAGGGCCTCACTTTGCCACTAGTGACCAAATCAGTCAATAGTCACTACAATCTCAGGCATTACGGCGACAGGCTGCGCAACGCCAGTCCGGACAACTGAGCCGGCGCCTCGTCGGTGTAATCGAAGCTGTACTGCAGCAGCAGCGGATTGAAGTACGGGCGCATCACCAGGTAGATCGCCGCCGCCGTTTCATCGAGCGGCGTCTTACGCTCGAAATCCCCGCTCTGCCGCCCCTCCTGCAGGATCTCCCGCAGCAGCGCCTGCACGCGATCGTCATAGGCAAGCACCGCTTGCCAGCCCCCCGTAGCGGCCGATGCAGCGATTTCGTAAAGCTTGCGGTCCTGGAACAGCAGGCGAAGAGTCGCCTCGGTAAGCACCTTGAACATCCGCCGCAGCTTTTCCGGCGGCAGGCTGGTCTCCGCGATAGCCGCCTTTACCTCCGTCTCGATCTGCCGCAGGCAGTTCGCACAGATCACCTCGCCGATGGCTTGTTTGGACTCGAAGAACTTGTAGATGTAGGCCTTGGAAAAGCCGATGGCCTTGGCGAGGTCGGAAACCGTCGTTTTCTCATAGCCGTACCGGCTGAAATGCTCGGTAGCGGCGGCAACGATCTGGTCGCGCACCTCGTGATCAACCGGGCCACGGCCGGGCTGAGATAAAGCGGATGCTTTTTTCATGGGGAACAGCTTAGCGCCCGGCCAGGGAATGGACAACAAGTGACTATTTGGTAATATAGTCACTATCGCCATTGCCGGAGCCAATCCCATGCCGTCCAAACACGTCGTCCTTGCCGCGCTGATTGCCGCCAGCCTCCTTGCCGGCTGCGCCGTCGGTCCCGATTACGTCCGGCCCGCGCTGCCCATGCCGGATCAGTTCCAGGGTCAGGCTGACGTAGCCCGTCGGCCCGCGTCGGCCGATGCCGATCTCGCTGCATGGTGGACGGGGTTCGGCGACCCGCGGTTGACCCGATACATCACGCTTGCGCTGGAGCAGAACCTGGATCTCGCGCAGGCCTCCGCCCGCGTCACCCAGGCCCGCGCCGGACTTGGCGCGGCGAATGCCGCGTTGCTGCCCTTCGGCACTATCAGTGGGCAGACCGCCAGGGCTTACCAGTCGGTGGAAACGCCTCTAGGCCAGGTCTTGAATGCCAGGCCAGGCTTCGATCGCTACGGCAACAACTACGAGGCCGATTTCAGTGCCAGCTGGGAGCTGGATGTATTCGGCGGCTTGCGTCGCGGACGCGAGGCAGCGCTTGCCGACTATCAGGCCTCGGAGGCCGGCGCGGTAGCCACGCGATTGGCCGTGGCGGCGCAAACCGCCGACATCTACATCAGCATCCGTGGATTGCAGGCCCGCCTGGAGGTAGCCCGCAAGCAGGTACAGACACAGCAGGACCTGCTCTCGACCATCAACCTCCTGTACGGCAAAGGATTGGCGGCCGAACTTCAAGTGCGGCAGGCCGAGGGCGCGCTTGCCCAGGTGCGCGCTTCCGTCCCCGTACTCGAAACGGGCCTGGATGCAGCCATGAATGCATTGGATGTGATGCTGGGCACGCAGCCTGGTACGCATCGGGCAGAGCTGATGGAAGCCAGCGACATTCCGGCCGCCCCGCAGATCGCCACCACTGAAACGCCGGGCGAGTTGCTCAGGCGCCGGCCCGACCTGATCGTGGCCGAGCGCCACCTGGCCGCGTCGAACGCGCGTATCGGTGTCGCCATCGCCGAGTACTACCCCAAGCTCTCGTTGAGTGGCCTGATCGGCAGTGCGACGGCGGTGACCGGCGGCAACCTGTTTACCAGCGGCGCCAACCAAGCGGCAGGGATGGCGGGCCTGCGCTGGCGCTTGTTTGATTTCGGGCGCATCAATGCACAGATCCAACAGGCCAAGGGCCAGCAAGCCGAGATGCTGGCCGCGTATCGGTTGGCTGCGCTGCAAGCGACCGAGGACGTCGAGAACGCCTTTTCGGCGCTGGTCAAACGCGAGGAACAGGCCACGGTACTCAGTCAGGGCGTGGACTCGCTCGGCCGTGCGCGCGCGGCTTCGTTTGCGGCCTATCAAAAAGGCGTCGTCAGCCTGATCGAGGTCCTGCAGGCCGACGAGAGCTTGCTGCGTGCCTCTGATCAGCGAGCGCAGGCGAAAACGGAATCGGCGCGTGCGGCGGTTGCTGCCTTCAGGGCGCTCGGTGGCGGTTGGCAGCCTCGCGGGGCCGAGGCGGTCGCTATCAAGTAAGCGCTGTCGCCGCATGCCACGCAAACGCCTGACTCGGACGGAGAGCCGCGAGAAGACGCGTCAGCGCCTGCTCGATGCGGCGGCCATAAGCATTGCCAGGAAAGGTCTGGCCTCGACGAGCGTGGAGGAGATCGCCGCGCAGGCTGGCTATACCCGCGGCGCGTTCTATTCGAATTTCCGCAGCAAGAACGACCTGTTTGTCGAACTGCTTCAACTCGATCACCAAAATACTCAAGAAAACTTGCGCAAGCTGCTCAAGACCCACTGCAGCGGCGATCATCTGCACACGCAGCTCGCCTCGCTGCATGCGCAGTACTATCCCGATGGCGACCACTACATCCTTTGGGCGGAGGCGCGCCTGCACGCTCTTCGCGATATGGAATTCCGCCAATGCGTGAATGTCCTGTATCTCGAAAAGCTCGATCTGATTGCATGCATCGTCGACAGGCTCTGCACCTGCCCTGACATGCAGCTACCAAGCTTTCATGCCGATCAAGCACTTGCCCTGATTGCGCTGATGGACGGCGATCGCTACTTCAACATGACCATGCCAGATGGATTCTCGAGCATCTTGCTCAGCGCAATTTTGAGTATCGACGGGCCGCGCGGCCCGATCGAAGCGCGCGCAAGCAAGCACGGACCTGACTGGGCAAGCACAGCCGTTGAGCTGCAAGACACCGATCAATCCATTGGCTAATGGATTCAGTCAACGCATAAGACGCCATAGCCATCCGCGTCTTCGTGAAGTCGCACGTCTTTCAGAGCGTCTTTCCGGCATAAAACTGGGAAAAAAAAGCCCTTGCAGGAGCAAGGGCTTTCCAGATCTAAATCAGTACGGCTAAACATCCATTGGCTAGAACGGAATATCGTCATCGTCGAAGCTGTTGTTCTCGACCGGCGGAGGAGAAGACTGGCGCGAGCCTTGGTCGTTGCCGCCACGGTTGCTGCCGCCACCACCGCCACCACCGAAGTCATTGCCGCCGCGATTGCCGTAATCGTCGCCGCCACCGCCACCGCCACGGTTGCCGTAACCACCGCCGCCGCCCTGGCGCTGACCGCCGCCACCACCGCCGCCCTGCGCACGCTGGTAACCACCGCCACCGCCACCGCCACCACCCGCGCCGCCACCGCCTTCACCGCCACCACCGAGCATCTGCATCTCGTTGGCGATGATGTCGGTGCTGTAGCGCTCGACGCCGTCCTTGTCGGTGTACTTGTCGGTGCGCAGCGAGCCTTCGATATAGACCTGGCGGCCCTTCTTCAGGTATTCGCCGGAGATCTCGGCCAGCTTGCCGAACAGCTTCACGCGGTGCCACTCGGTGCGCTCCTGGCGCTCGCCGCTCTGCTTGTCGGTCCACTGCTCGGAGGTGGCGATGCGCAGGTTGGTGATCGCGGTGCCGCTGCTGGTGTAGCGGGTTTCGGGGTCGGCGCCCAGGTTGCCGACGATGATGACTTTATTGATGCCGCGGGCCATGGAATGGATGTCCTCTGTTGGCCGGCCGTAAATAAGGAAGAGTACGGCCGGGGTTGATATGGCCGGTCATGATACCGATCGCGGTCTCAAGAGTCAGGACGCGCCGCCCTCGCCTCGCGTAAGGCTCAGGCCGCGTGCTGCGTAGGCAGATGCGCGTCCTCGGCGTCGGCGCCTTCCGCGGGCAGGCGCAGGATGGCGAAACCGGCCGCTTCCCAGGCGTCGAGGCCGCCCAGCAGCGGGCGTACGCGGCGATATCCCTGTTGCATCAGGTTCTTGGCGGCGACGGCGGCGGAGGCTTCGTTGGGGCAGCTGCAATAGATCACCAGCTCGGCGTCCAGTGGCACGTCGTGCACGGCGCGGTCGATGCCGGCCACGTCGGCCAGCAGGGCGCCGGGGATCACCCGGGTGTCGACCATGCGGGAAGCCGGCGAGCGCACGTCCAGCAGCACCGGGCCCAGGCCCTCGTCGATGGCGCGCTTGAGTTCGTCCACCGTGATGCGCGCCATGCGCAGGGTGGCGATCAGGCGGTGGCGCTGCCACCACTTCATCAGGATGTATAGCGCCAGCAGGCTGCCGACCACTTCCAGGGCGATGGTGCCGGCGTTGCCCAGCGCCACCAGCACCTGGTCGATCTGCGGCGCAAGCACGTAGCCCAGGCCCACGGCCAGGCCCAGCCACAGCAGCGAACCCAGGCCGTCCATCAGCAGGAATATGCCCGGCCGCAGGCCCAGCGCGCCGACCAGCGGCGGGGCGACGGTGGACAGGCCGGGGATGAACTTCGCCACCAGCAGCACCTGCCCGCGCCAGCGCTGGAAGCGCAGTTCGGACTGTTTCACGCAGGAATCCGGGGACAGCGAGATGCGGCACAGGGTGCGCATCACCCCCGAGCCATAGCGCCGGCCGGCCCAGTACCAGGCCAGGTCGCTCAGCAGGCAGGCCAGCAGGGCCAGGCCCACCACCCCGACCAGCGGCAGCTGCCCATTGGCGGCCAGGGCGCCGGCGACCACCAGGGTCGGCACCGCCGGCACCGGCGCGCCGGCCTGTTCGACCAGCACGTTGAAGAACACCAGCACCAGGCCGTATTCGGCCAGCAGGGCAATGATTTCATGGGCCATCGTCGGCACCCCTGGAGACCCGGCCTGCGGCCGGTTGGAATGCGCTGATGATTGGGGTGCGGCGGGCGCTTTGCAAACGTTCCGGATGGGAAACAGGGTGTATCGCCAGCCGCCACTTGCCGCCCGGCGGCGAAATCGCGCGGCCTCCCCCTATAATCGCTCGCTACGAAACCGCGACCCCACCATGACCACGATGCCCGCCACTGCCATCCGCCCGACCGATTTCGCCGACGTGCGCGCGCTGGCCGACGACGACATGAAGCGGGTGGACAGCCTGATTCGCCACCGGCTGTCCTCCGACGTGGTGCTGATCAACCAGATCGCGGACCACATCATCGCCGGCGGCGGCAAGCGCCTGCGCCCGATGCTGCACGTGCTGGCCGCCGGCGCCGCCGGCTATGGCGGCGAGCAGCACATCAAGCTGGCCGCGGTGATCGAATTCATCCACACCTCCACCCTGCTGCACGACGACGTGGTCGACGAGTCCGACCTGCGCCGCGGCCGCAAGACCGCCAACGCGGTGTGGGGCAATGCGGCGAGCGTGCTGGTCGGCGACTTCCTGTATTCGCGCTCGTTCCAGCTGATGGTGGAGCTGGACGACATGCGCGTGATGCGCATCCTGGCCGACACCACCAACACCATCGCCGAGGGCGAGGTGCTGCAGCTGCTCAACATCGGCAATGCCGACGTGGACGAAGCGGCCTACCTGGCGGTGATCGAACGCAAGACCGCGGTGCTGTTCGCCGCCGCCACCGAGCTGGGCGGCGTGCTCGGTGGCCTGCCGGAAGAGCAGATCGCCGCGCTGCGCCGCTATGGCATGGAGCTGGGCTACGCGTTCCAGATCGCGGACGACCTGCTCGACTACGTCAGCGACGCCGACACGCTGGGCAAGAACATCGGCGACGACCTGGCCGAGGGCAAGCCGACCTTGCCGCTGATCTATGCGATGCAGAAGGCCGATCCGGAACAGGTGCAGTCGCTGCGCCATGCCATCGAACACGGCGGGCTGGATTCGCTGGAGCGGATCATCGCCTCCATCCGCGATTCCGGCGCACTGGACCGTACGCATGAGCGGGCGGTGTTTCATGCGCATGCGGCACGTGCCGCACTGGAGACGCTGCCGCCGTCGACGTATCGCGATGCGCTGGCAGCGCTGGCGGATTACTCGGTGCAGCGCAGCTACTGATCCGCGTATCACACCGCTGGCGTAGGTTGGGGTGAGCCGCAGGCGAACCCCAACACGATTACCTTCAAACGTTGCGCATTGTTGGGGTTCGCCTGTGGCTCACCCCAACCTACGTCTAGCGCCAGGGTCTATGGGGTGTTGGTAAACGCCCCGTGCAACCAATCGCCCATCATCCGGTAGCTGCGCTTGGCCGCCCGCTCGTCATACGCGCAGCCTTCCCGATGCTGGTCCGTCTCGGTGAAGCAATGCACCGCATTGCCCAGCACCACGAACTGCCAGTCGGCCTTGCTGCCGCGCATCTCGTCCATGAACTTGTCGGCATCGGGCATGGTGCCTTTGTCGTCGGCGCCGTTGAACACCAATACGCGCGCCTTGATCTGCTTGGCCAGCTCCGGGTTGTCGGTCGCCAGGCCGCCGTGGAACGACACCACCGCCGCCACGTCCGCGCCGGCACGCGCGAGATCCAGCACCGCGGAGCCGCCGAAGCAGAAGCCGATCGCGGCCAGCTTCGAAAGATCGATCGGCGCGTCCTTCGCTTGCGCCTTCAATTGATCCAGCGCGTAGGACACGCGCTTGCGCATCAGCGAACGATCGCCATACAGCGGCTTCACCGCCGCCTGCGCCTGCGCGTCGCTGGTGGGGCGCGTGGTGGCGCCGTACATGTCGGTGACGAGGATGACGTAATCCTTGCCGGCAATGCCTTCGGCCTTGGTCAGCGCCAGCTCGTTCACGCCGTACCAGTTCGGCACCATCAGCAGCGCGGGGCGCCTGGCGGTCACCGCGTCGTCGTAGACGAGCACGCTGTGGAACCTGGTGCCGTCCAGCGTCCACTCCACCGGCTTGTGCACCATCTTCGCCTGCGCGGCGAAGGCAAGGCCGGACAGCAACAGCAGACAACCGAGTCGTGCGATACGCATGATCCACTCCTTGACGGTGTGCGAAGAAAGCTTGCGGTGACGGCGGCTCAGCGCCCGGCGGCGTGCTCCGCCAGGCGGCGCTTCAGCGGCGACAGGCGATCCACCAGGCGCACGCCCAGGCCACGCGCGGCCACCAGCGGCGCCGCGCGCCAGCCGTAGATGCGGGCCAGTGCGTCGAAGCCCCAGGCGTCCAGCGTGTCGGCGCTGCGCCGGCGGCGTGCGTAGCGGCGCAGCACGTGGGCGGCGGCGATATCGCGATTCGCCTCGCGTGCGGCGACCAGGGTGTCGCGCAGCTCGACCACATCGCGCAGGCCCAGGTTCACGCCCTGCCCCGCCAGCGGATGCACCGCGTGCGCGGCATCGCCGAGCAGGACGAAGCGTTCGGCCTGGTAGGTCTCGGCGAGTTGCATTTTCAGCGGGAAGGCTGCGCGCTTGGTGCTGCCGACGATACGGCCGAGACGGAAATCGCTGGCCACACCGAGTTCGGCGAGGAAGGCCTCGTCGTCCAGCGCAAGCACGCGCTTCGCTTCGTCCTCGGGCAGCGACCACACGATGGAGCTTCGCCCGTCCGCCAGCGGCAGCAGGGCAAGCGGACCGTCGGGAAGAAAACGCTGCCACGCCGTGCCCTGATGCGGACGTTCGGTCTGCACATGCGCCACCACCGCGCGCTGCGCGTAATCGCGGCCGCGCGTGTCGATGCCGGCGAGCTTGCGCAGCGGCGAGCCGGCACCATCGGCGGCGACCAGCAGGCGCGCGGCGATGGACTGGCCATCGGCCATGTCCAGTTGGATACGGTCGTCCTGCGCTTCGAAGCCTTGCACTTCCGCCGGGCACAGCCGCTGCACGCCGGCCGCATCCAGCGCCAGCCACAGGCGCCACTGCACCAGGTTGTTCTCGACGATATGGCCGAGCAGGTCGCGGCCTTCGTTGGCCGCGTCGAAATGGATGGCGGCGCCGCTTTCGGCATCCCATACGTGCATATGCGCGTACGGGCTGGAACGCGATGCGCGGATCGACGCCCACACGCCGAGTTCATCGAGCAGCGCGATGGAGGAAGGCGCCAGGCCGACCACGCGCAGATCGACTTCCTGTTCGGGCGACCATGGCGCGGGTTCGCGCGCCTCGATCAAGGCGGTAGCGAAACCGGCGCGGGCCAAGGCAAGCGCGGCAGCAGCACCGACCATGCCGCCGCCGACCACGGCGACGTCCAGCGACGGCCCGCGCCGACGCGCTTCGCCACGTGCGACAACCTGGTTCATGGCAAACGCTCCAGCACGGCGCGCGGCGGTTCGGCGCGAAAGCCCATGCCCTTGCGCGCCAGCAACCCGCGCAGCGGCGGCACGCGGTCGCAGGCCAGCAGCGCCAGCGAGCGCAGCGGACCGAGCAGGGGTTGTTGCAGGCACGCCAGCTGCACCAGGCCGTGGCTCATGTTCATGGTGCCCTCGCGGTCCGGCTGACGGCGCGCGGCGTATTGCTCCAGCAGCGCCGGCGCGCCGGGATCGGCGGCGGCGGCGATCAGTTCGGCCAGGGTCAGCGCATCGCGCAGACCCAGGTTGAAACCTTGCGCGCCGATCGGATGCACGGTCTGCGCGGCATTGCCGACCAGCACGGCGCGCGGGCCGGTCAGCCGCCCCGCCGCCACGCGCTTGATCGCATACGGATGGCGCTTGCCGGGCCGCGCCAGGCGGCCGAGGCGCCAGCCGAAGCGCTGCTGGGCGAAGGCGAGAAAACCATCGTCGTCCAGCGCCAGCACCGCCGCGGCGTCTTCCGTGGGCACGGTGAGGACCAGGCCGCAGCGGCGCTCGGCCAGCGGCAGCAGGGCGACGGGGCCGTGGTCGGCGAAGCGTTCGTAGGCGCGGTTCGCGTGCGGGCGCTCGGGGGTCACGGTGCAGACGAACAAGGTCTGCTGGTAGTCGTAGGTTTCGGCGTCGATGCCGAGCCGCTCGCGCACCGACGAGGCAGTGCCGTCGGCGCCGACCAGCAGCGCCGCGTCGATCTGCTGCACGCCCTCGGCGCCGCTCACCTGCGCGCGCCAGCCGTCGGCGAGCGGTTCCAGCGATTCCAGCCGGGCCGGGGCGAGGCGGCGCAGGTGCTGGCATTCGTCGAGGCGGCGCAGCAGTGCGTTGCCGAGTTCGCGTGCCGGCAAGGTCCAGCCCAGCGCGTCCACACGCTCGCGCTCGGCGTCGAGGCGCACGCTGCCGAAATCCCCACTGCGGCTGATATGGATATGCCGGATCGGCGTCGCCTGCGCCGCGGCATGCCGCCACACGCCGATCGCCGCCAGGCCGTTGACCGTGGCGCGGGACAGCGCGAGGTTGCGTTCGTCGTAGCTGGGCTGGGCGTCGGCGCGCGGCGCGGCAGCCTCGACCATGACGGCATCCACGCCGGCCGTGTCCAGCGCGATGGCCAGGCTGGCGCCGACCAGGCCGCCGCCGATGATCAGCACGGGGGGACGGGCGGAAGAAGACGAGGTCATCGCGGGCAGGGATGGGGAAGACATGGGCCCGCATGATACGCGCTCGGCCCGCCTGGCCCGGCTGCGGCGCCTTTCAGTCTCCGCACTTGAATCCTTCTCCCTGCGGGAGAAGGTGGCGGCAGCCGGATGAGGGTACGGGCGGAGCGCAACACACCACTCCGCCCGTACCCTCACCCCAACCCCTCTCCCGACGGGAGAGGGGCTCTTAGCCACTCGATCCGGGCCAATTCAGGCCCGCACCCACTTGCGATAGACTTCGCGTCTGCATTTTCTAGCGACACTTCTTCTGGAGCAGCTCATGGCTACCACGCAATCCCAGCGCCTCGGCATCTTCGCGGCCCTCGCCCTGGTCATGGCCGCCACGCGCGTGCATATCTCGATCCTGCACCACGACGTGTGGGACGCCTCCTGGGGCGTGTTCTTCCTGGCCGGCTTCTGGCTGCGCGGCTCGGCGCGCTGGGCCTTCCCGCTGCTGATGGCCGGGGCGGTGCTGGCGGATTACTTCGTGATCACCGGCCAGGGCATCGATTTCTGGCAGCACTACTGCGTCTCGGCCGGCTACTGGTTCCTGGTGCCGTCGTATTTCGCGCTGTGGATGGGCGGCAGCTGGCTGGCCGCGCGCAAGCCGGGCCTGAACCTGCGCGGCCTGGGCCTGGCGGCGGGCGCCCTGCTGCTGAGCTGGGCGGCGTGCTACGTGGTGTCCAACGGCAGCTACTACTGGCTGAGCGCCACCGTGCCGCAGCCGCGCAGCTTCGCGGCCTGGTTCGCCAACCTGGGCGACTGGTACCTGTTCTTCCTTCAGACCACGGCGCTGTGGGTGGGCCTGGGCCTGGTGGTGCACGCGCTGGCCACCCAGCTGGCGCGCACGCTGGGCCAGGCGGACCATTCCAAGCTGACGCGCTGAGCGCCGCGTGGGCAACCGTCTTTCCAAGATCTATACGCGCACCGGCGACGACGGCAGCACCGGCCTCGGCGACGGTTCGCGCGTGCCGAAGGATTCGCTGCGGGTCGCCGCCTACGGCACCGTGGACGAACTCAACAGCAGCATCGGCATGGTGCTGGCCAGCGATGGCGTGAGCGACGACGTGCGCGAAGCGCTGACCCAGGTGCAGCACGACCTGTTCGATCTCGGCGGCGAGCTGTGCATTCCCGGCATGGCGATGATCGACGACCGTGACATCGACCGCCTGGAGCAGGTGCTGGACGGCTTCAACGAGCCATTGCCCGCGCTGAAGGATTTCATCCTGCCCGGCGGCGGCATGGCGGCTTCGTGCTGCCACCTGGCGCGTACGGTGTGCCGCCGCGCCGAGCGCGAGGTGATCGCGCTGGCCCGCGTCGAGGACGTGCGGCCGCAGGCGCAACGCTATCTCAACCGCCTGTCCGACCTGCTGTTCGTGATCTGTCGCGTGCTGGCGCGCGCCGGCGGCCACGGCGAAGTGCTGTGGCAGCACGAGCGCCGCCGCAAGCCCAGCGCCAGCTGAGCCGCCGCATGCTGCGGCTCTATACCCATCCGGCCTGCCTGCAGCACGATCCCGGCGAAGGCCATCCCGAATCCCCTTCGCGCCTGCGCGCCGTGCTGCGCGCGCTGGACCACGACCGCTACGCCGCGCTGGACCGCATCGAGGCACCGCGCGCCACGCGCGAACAGCTGCTGCGCGTGCACAGCGCCGAACACGTCGAGCGCATCCTCGCCATCGCCCCCGCCGAAGGCAGCACGGTGCGCTTGGACGAGGACACCGTGATGTCGCCCGCCTCCGCCGAAGCCGCCCTGCGTGCCGCCGGCGCCGCGGTGGCCGCGGTGGACATGGTGATGGCCGGCGGCGGACGCGCCTTCTGCGCCGTGCGTCCGCCGGGACACCACGCCACGCCGGATCGCGCGATGGGCTTCTGCCTGTTCAACAACGTCGCCGTCGCCGCCGCGCACGCGATCGCCGAGCACGGCCTCAAGCGCGTCGCCATCGCCGATTTCGATGTGCATCACGGCAATGGCACGCAGGACATCTTCGAGCGCGACGGCCGCGTGCTGTTCGTCTCCAGCCACCAGTCGCCGCTGTATCCGGAGACCGGCCGCGAGGACGAGCGCGGCGTCGGCAATATCGTCAATGCGCCGCTGGCGGCGGGCGAGGGTTCCTACGCCTTCCGCGAGCTGTGGGAAGGCGCGCTGCTGCCGAAGCTGTATGCGTTCAAGCCGCAGCTGGTGCTGGTCTCGGCCGGCTTCGACGCCCACCGCGCCGACCCGCTGGCCCAGCTGGAGCTGGGCACCGAGGACTACACCTGGATCACCGGCCGCCTGGTCGACCTGGCCCACGCGCACGCCGCGGACCGCCTGGTGTCGACCCTGGAGGGCGGCTACGACCTGCAGGCCCTGGCGGCCAGCGTCGGCGCGCATGTCGCCGAGCTGATGGCCTGAGTTCTTACGAATCCGCTTTTTTGCGAACCCGCGTCTTTACGAGCCAGCCGGTTCGAAATCCAGCGCCGCCGAATTGATGCAGTAGCGCAGGCCGGTCGGCTGGGGGCCGTCGGGGAAGACGTGGCCCAGGTGCGAATCGCAGTGGGCGCAGCGCACCTCGATGCGGCTCATGCCGTGGCTGTCGTCGGCGTGCTCGATCACCGTGCCGGGCTCGATCGGCTGGAAGTAGCTCGGCCAGCCGGAGCCGGAGTCGTACTTGGCGTCGGAGCCGAACAGGCGGTTGTGGCAGGCCGCGCAGACGTAGGCGCCGGCTTCGGCGTGGTGGTACCACTTGCCGCTGAACGGACGCTCGGTGGCGGAACAGCGGCAGACGGCGTACTGCTCGGGGGTGAGCTCGGCGCGCCACTCGGCATCGGTCTTGGTCAGCTTGGTCTCGCTCATGCTGAATCCTCAGGCTTGGGGATGGGGGATTGCCTGCCGTATATGGGGTCTTTCTGCTAGCTTAACGACCTTTCCGAAACCAGCAGACCGCCATCGTGACGCTCAAGCCGACCTCGCGCCACCTGCCCCCGCGCCGCCTGCTGGCCGTCGCCGCGGCCCTTGCCCTGATGGGCGGCCAGGCCGAAGCCCAGTCGACCTCCGACGGGACCCAGGGCGGCGAGAACCAGACCCCCGACACGCCGTCCTGCCCGCTGGGTTCGTTCCACTGCAAGCCGCGCCCGCTGAACTACACCATGTGCCGCCCGAACGCGCTGCTGGAGTTCTACGACCCGGCGCTGCCCAAGGACACCAGCCTGCGCGACACGGCCAATACCGAGGTCTATGCCGAGCAGGTCGACAGCTCCGACCAGACCGTCTACCACCTGCAGGGCCGGGTGCTGCTCGAACGCGCCGACCAGAAGCTGCAGTCGGACACCGCCGACTACAACAGCGACAGCACCGACTACGACGCGCGCGGCAACGTGCGCTACCAGGAAGCCGGCCAGCTGTTGAACGCCGAGCATATCCGCGGCAATACCGGCACCAGCACCGGCATCGCCGACACCGTGCGCTACCAGATGCTCGCCTCGCGCGGCAACGGCACGGCGCAGCAGGGCCAGATGCTGGACGCGCAGCGCACCCACTATTCGCGCGTCAGCTATTCCACCTGCGACGTGGGCCATCACCTGTGGGAAGTGCGCTCGAAGGATCTGCGCATCGACAAGGAAACCGGCGTGGGCACCGCGCACGGCGCCACCATGCGTTTCGCCAACGTGCCGTTCATGTACCTGCCCTACTTCACCTTCCCGATCGACGATCGGCGCAAGAGCGGTTTCCTGTATCCGACCTTCAGCAATTCCAACCGCTCCGGCACGATGCTGGGCATACCGTATTACTTCAACCTGGCGCCGAACTACGACGCCACGGTGGAGCCGCGCCTGTACACCGAGCGCGGCCTGATGATGGCCGGCGAGTTCCGCTATCTGAACCTGATCCCCGGCACCACCGGCCAGCTCAATATCGAATACCTGCACAACGACCGCGGCGCCAACGATCCGGACAGCGTCGAGCAGACCAAGGGCGACGACCGCTACCTGGTGAAGTTCAACGACCAGTCGCACCTGGTCGGCCCGTGGACCTTCGTCACCAGCATCAACCGCGCCTCGGACCGCAACTACCTGCGCGACTTCGGCAACGACCTGTACACCTCGGCGATCGGCACCTTGAGTTCCAGCGCCTACGTGGTCGGCGGCGGCAACTGGTGGACCGCCACCTTCGGCGCGGACAGCTACCAGAACGTCGACCCGACGCTGCCGGACACCGCGGTGCAGTACAAGCGCTGGCCGCGCGCCACCTTCAACGTCAACCTGCCGCTGCAGAAGTGGCTGGAATTCGGCGCCAACACCGAGGCCGTGGCGTTCCGCAAGGACGACGTGGTCGAAGGCAACCGGCTGGACCTGTACCCGTACCTGGCGGCCGATTTCCGCGGCGCCGCGTGGTACGTGCGGCCGAAGGTGGCCTATCGCTACACCGCCTACGAGCTGAGCGGCGGCTACGACCGCTACGGCTACTACGCGCCGCTGGCCGCGGGGCAGACCTCGCCCTTCAACAACCGCTCGCCGAGTCGCTCGGTGCCGATCACGAGCCTGGACACGGGCCTGGTGTTCGACCGCCTCACCACGCTGTTCGGCAAGGGCTATACGCAGACCCTGGAGCCGCGGCTGTACTACCTGTACGTGCCGTACCGCAACCAGAACAACCTGCCGCTGTTCGACACCAACCTGATGTCGTTCGACTACTGGCAGCTGTTCTCGCCGAACCAGTATTCCGGCGCGGATCGCCAGATGAACGCGAACAACGTGACGGCGGCGCTGACCACGCGCCTGCTGGACGACAACGGCGTGGAGCGCCTGTCGGCCAGCATCGGCCAGATCCGCTACTTGAACCAGCAGCGCGTGCAGCTGCCCAACAACTACAACACCTCGGCCCCGCCGACCGACTGGTCCGGCTCCAACTACGTGGCCCAGCTGAACATGCAGCTGGACGACAACTGGCGCGTCAGCACCCAGTACCAGTGGAACCCGCACCAGCGCCAGCAGGGCGGCACCGACATCACCGGCAAGGCCTATTTCGTCGGCCGCAGCACCGACCTGGCAGCGTTCAGCGTGCAGCGCCGGATCGGCACCGACGGCATCATCAACTTCTCCTACCGCTACCGCCGCGGCCTGCTGGAACAATACGACGCCTC
The DNA here is from genome assembly GCF_052115385.1 of Dyella sp. 2RAB6. NCBI lineage: Bacteria > Pseudomonadati > Pseudomonadota > Gammaproteobacteria > Lysobacterales > Rhodanobacteraceae > Dyella > Dyella sp. 2RAB6. Next base: position 377,239 of record NZ_JBFRGP010000003.1, on the reverse strand, counting down.
CGCGGTCTACCCCGTCTCCGAACGCTGGCGCCTGGTTGGCCGCTGGACTTATTCGGTGATGGAAAAGCGGACGGTGGAAGCGCTGGCCGGCGTCGAATACGACAGTTGCTGCGTCGCGGTGCGCGTGGTGGGCCGCCACTACGTCAACACCTACAACTTCGCCACCACCAACGCCCGCGCCAACAACGCCATCATGTTCGAGCTGCAGTTCAAGGGTCTGGGCGCCTTCAACGGCCAGACGGAAGGGGTGCTGCGCCGTGGTATCCTTGGCTATCAATAACTTCCCGGTCGCCAGAGGCGATTGAAGGTCCCAAACGTAATGAAACAGCCTCTCGCGTTGTTCCTGCTCGCGGTCGCCACCGCGGCCGTCGTTCCCGCCCACGCCCAGCTGCTGCCGGGGACCCAGGGCAATCAGCCGCTGGACCGCATCGTGGCGGTGGTGGACGAGGGCGTGATCCTGCAGAGCGAACTCAATGACGCCGTGCGCTCGGTGCAGCAGCAGTACGCCAGCCAGCCGGGCCAGCTGCCGCCGCTGGACGTGCTGCAGCGCCAGGTGCTGGACCGCCTGGTGCTGATGAAGCTGCAGGTGCAGAAGGCCGACGACCAGGGCATCCGCGTCTCCGACGCCGACGTCGACCAGGCCGTGGGCGCCGTGGCCCAGCAGAACAAGATGTCCGCCGACCAGCTGCGCGCCGCGGTGGAACAGGAAGGCTCCAGCTTCGCCGCGTTCCGCCAGCAGCTGCGCGAGCAGCTGATCGCCCAGCGCCTGCACGAGAGCGTGGTGCGCGATTCGGTCAACGTCACCGACAGCGAGATCAACAACCTGCTGGCCAGCCCGACCTACAAGGCCGGCGAGATCCACCTTGCGCACATCCAGATCGGCGTGCCTTCCGGCGGCGACGCGGCAGCGATCGCGACCGCGCAGAAGAAAGCCGAGGAAGCCATCAAGGCGGTTCAGGGCGGCATGGATTTCAAGGCCGCGGCGATCCGCTTCTCCGACGCGCAAGATGCGCTCGAAGGCGGCGACCTCGGCTGGCGCCGCATGGACGAAGTGCCGCCGGCCTTCGCCGATGCCGTCGCCGGCATGAAGGTGGGCGACGTCAGCGCGGCCCTGCGCGGCCCGACCGGCTTCCACATCATCAAGCTGATGGAACAGCGCGCGCCGACCCGCCAGGTGGTGCCGGAATTCCACGCCCGCCAGATCCTGATCAAGCCCAGCGAGATCGTGACGCCGGAGCAGGCCCGCCAGAAGGCCGAGGACCTGTACAACCGCATCACCAACAAGCACGAGGACTTCGCCAAGCTGGCCAAGGACGAGTCCAAGGACAACACCACCGCCAACAACGGCGGCGACATGGGCTGGTTCCCGCAGCAGGCCTGGGGCACCACGATCGCCCAGCAGATCGGCGACCTGAAGGACAACGAGGTCTCCAAGCCGTTCCAGAGCGAAGCCGGCTGGCACATCATGCAGCGCCTGGGCGTGCGCCAGAGCGATCTCACCGACCAGATCGCGCGCGACCAGGCCCGCCAGGCCATCGGCAACCGCAAGGCCGAGCAGGCCTACGAGGACTACCTGCGCGAGATGCGTTCCAACGCCTACGTCAACATCCTGGTGCCGGAACTGCGCGACCCCGCGCCGGGCAAGTCTTCCTGAGGGATGCCTTGAACGCGGTCGCGCTCCCCCGGCTCGCCGTCACCGCTGGCGAACCGGCGGGTATCGGCCCCGAACTGCTGATCCGATTGGCCGCCACTCCGCTGGCGGCCAATTTCATTGCGGTCACCGACCGCGGCCTGCTCGAGCGCGCCGCGCGCCGCTGCGGCAGCCACATCGAACTGATCGACGACGACGGCGCCCCGCTCGCCGCGCGCCAGGCCGGCACGCTGCGCGTGCGGCATATCCCGTTGGCCGCCGAAGAGCGCCCGGGCCAGCCCGATCCGCGCAACGCCACGCACGTGCTCACCACCCTGGCCGAGGCCGCGGACGGCTGCATGAGCGGCCGCTACGACGCCGTGGTCACCGCGCCGCTGCAGAAGGCCTCGATCAACGACGCCGGCATCCGTTTCAGCGGCCACACCGAATTCTTCGCCGAGCGCAGCCGCAGCGACGTGGTGATGATGCTGGCCAGCCCGGAGCTGCGCGTGGCGCTGGCCACCACGCACCTGCCGCTGGCCGCCGTCCCCGCCGCGATCACCGCGGACAGCCTGGCCCGCACGCTGCGCATCGTGCATGCGGAGCTGCGCGACAAGTTCGGCTTCGCCGCGCCGCGCATCGCGGTGCTGGGCCTGAATCCGCATGCCGGCGAAGGCGGGCATCTGGGGCGCGAGGAGATCGACACCATCGCGCCCGTGATGGAGACGCTGCGCGCCGAAGGCCTGCAGCTGCTCGGCCCGCTGCCTGCCGACACGGCTTTCGTGCCCGCGCAGCGCGCCGGCTACGACGCGGTGCTGGCGATGTATCACGACCAGGCGCTGCCGGTGCTCAAGAGCGAAGCCTTCGACCGCACCGTCAATCTCACGCTCGGCCTGCCCTTTATCCGCACCTCGGTGGACCACGGCACGGCGCTGGACCTGGCCGGCAGCGGCCGCGCCGATCCATCCAGCCTGATCGCCGCCGCCCGCATGGCGCTCGAGCTATCTGCCCGCCGCGCCGCACGCGGCTGAGCCCGCTTTCCGGAATGCCATGAACGCCCGTCCCAAGAAAAGCTTCGGCCAACACTTCCTCCACGAGAAGCGCTACATCGAGCGCATCGTCAGCTCGATCGCGCCCAAGCCCGAGGACGTGGTGGTGGAGATCGGCCCCGGCGAAGGCGCGCTGACCCTGCCCCTGCTGGCCGCGGCCGGCAAGCTCACCGCGATCGAACTCGATACCGACCTGATTCCCGGCCTGCAGGCGCGCGCGGATGCAGTGGGCACGCTGCGCATCGTTCACTCCGACGTGCTGAAGGTGGATTTCACCGCGCTGGCGCGCGAACTCGGCGCCGAGCGCCTGCGCATCGCCGGCAACCTGCCCTACTACATCTCCAGCCCGATCCTGTTCCACTGCGTGGATCACGCCGAGGCGATCCAGGACATGCACTTCATGCTGCAGAAGGAAGTGGTGGACCGCATGGCCGCCGAACCCGGCAGCAAGGTATATGGACGTCTATCCGTGATGCTGCAGCTGGCCTGCCGGGTCGAGCCGCTGTTCACCGTGCCGCCCGGCGCGTTCCGTCCGCCGCCGAAGGTGGATTCGGCCGTGGTGCGGCTGGTGCCGCTGCCGCCGGAACAGCGCCACGACGGCGATCCGCAGCGCGTATACGCCATCGTCAAGGCGGCCTTCGCACAGCGGCGCAAGACCCTCGGCAATGCCGTGCGCCAGCTGATGGACGCGGCCGCGATCGAAGCGGCCGGCATCGACCCGAAGGCGCGCGCCGAAACCCTCGCGCCGCTGGACTTCGTCCGCCTGGCCAAGGTGCCAACCGCGGTGTGACAACCTGCCGATGCCAGCGGCGGCGGGCAAGCGCGGTTCAGGCGCACGCGTTCAGGCTTGCTCCATGCGTGTCGGCAAGCCTTACAATCCGGTCATGACCGAGAAAGCCTCCTACACGATCGACGTGCAGGTCGAAACACGCTTCGTCCCCGATCAATCCAAGCCCGGCGACAACCGCTATGTGTTCGCCTACACCATCACGCTGCATAACGCCGGCGACATGCCGGCGCGCCTGATCGCCCGCCACTGGGTGATCACGGATGCCAACGGCAAGGTGGAAGAAGTGCGCGGCGAAGGCGTGGTCGGCGAGCAGCCGTGGATGCGTCCCGGCGACGACTACGAGTACACCTCCGGCGCCGTGCTGGAGACCGCGGTGGGCATCATGGAGGGCAGCTACCAGATGCTGGCCGACGACGGCACCCATTTCGAGGCCCCGATCGCGCCCTTCACCCTGTCCATTCCGCGTACGCTGCACTGATGGCTACGTATGCGATCGGCGACGTACAGGGCTGCCTCCCCGAACTGCAACGCCTGCTCGACAAGCTGCGCTTCGATCCGGCGGCGGACCGCCTGTGGTTCTGCGGCGACCTGGTCAACCGCGGCGGCCAGTCGCTGGACACGCTGCGCCTGATCCACGGCCTGCGCGAGCAGGTGGTGCTCACCCTCGGCAACCACGACCTGAGCCTGCTGGCCATCGCGCAGCGGCGGCCGGAAGCGCAGTCCAAGGTCAATCCGGAACTGCGCGAGGTGCTGTTCGCGGACGATGCGCCGGTGCTGTTCGAGTGGATGCGCTCGCAGAAGCTGATGCATCACGACGAGGCGCTGGGCTGGACCATGGTGCACGCCGGCCTCGCACCGATCTGGACGCTGCGGCAGGCACTGCGCTGCGCCCAGGAGGTGGAGCGCGAACTGTCGAGCCCGCGCCACGGGCGCATCCTGAAGAACCTGTTCGGCAACCGGCCGGCGGGATGGTCGAGCCGGCTGCAGGGCATCGAGCGCATGCGCGCCTCGATCAACACCTTCACACGGATGCGCTACTGCGACATCCACGGCCGCATCGACTTCGAAAGCAAGGACATCCCCGGCACGCAGAAGCCGGGCATGTATCCGTGGTTCGAGGTGCCGGGCATGAAACGCCGCGAGTCGCGCATCGTATGCGGGCACTGGTCCGCGCTGGGGCGTTTCGCGGGGCTGGGCATCTACGCCATCGACACCGGTTGCGTGTGGGGCGGCAAGCTCACCGCACTGCGCCTGGACAGCGAAGAGCCGCAGTACATCACCGTGGATGCCGAACCCCATCGCAAGCGGATGCCGGGCGAGGACTGAGCTGCGCGGCGCAAGGCGGCTCCAACGAAAAAGGCGGCCATGGGCCGCCTTTTTCGTTCGATGCCGGGCAGGCTCAGTTCAACTGGCCATGGCAATGCTTGAACTTCTTGCCCGAGCCGCAGGGGCATGCATCGTTGCGGCCGACCTTGGGACCTTCGTTACCCGCGGCCACCGCCGCGCTGAGGGCACCCGCGGCCACGGCTTCCGGATCGGCGCCCAGCGCCGCGGTCGGCGCGCCGCCGCCGGTGGCCTGCATCTGCCGCGACAGGCGCTCGGCCATGCGCTGCTGCTCGGCTTCCATCGCGGTGACTTCGTCCTCGCTGCGGATGCGGATGCGCGCGAGCATCTGGATGACTTCGGTCTTGATGCGGTCGAGCATGCTGGAGAACAGCTCGAACGACTCGCGCTTGAACTCCTGCTTGGGCTGCTTCTGCGCGTAGCCGCGCAGATAGATGCCCTGGCGCAGGTAATCCATGCTGGCCAGGTGTTCCTTCCAGGCGTTGTCCAGCACGCTGAGCATGATGTGCTTTTCGAGCTGGCGCATGGTGTCGGTGCCGATCTGCTCTTCCTTGGTCTTGAACAGGTTCTCGACCGCCTCGCGCACGTGCTCGAGGATCATGCCGGCATCCATGTCGTTCTGCTTCTCGACCCAGTGCTTCACGTCGACCGACAGGCCGAACTCGCTTTCCAGCTCGCGGTCCAGCGCGGGGATGTCCCACTGGTCGTCGATGCTGTCGGCCGGCACGAAGCGGCGCACCAGGCCCGTGACCACGTCGTCGCGGATGTCGGCGATGGTCTCGGCGATGCTGTCGGTTTCCAGCAGTTCGTCGCGCTGCGCGTAGATCACCTTGCGCTGGTCGTTGGCGACGTCGTCGAATTCGAGCAGGTGCTTGCGGATGTCGAAGTTGTGCTGCTCGACCTTGCGCTGCGCCTTTTCGATCTGGCGGCTGACCATGCGGTCTTCCAGCGCCTCGTTTTCCTTCATGCCGAACATGCGCATCCAGCGGCCGACCCAGTCGCCGGCGAAGATGCGCAGGAGGTTGTCCTCCAGCGACAGGTAGAAGCGCGAGGAGCCCGGGTCGCCCTGGCGGCCCGAACGGCCGCGCAGCTGGTTGTCGATGCGGCGGGATTCGTGGCGCTCGGTGCCGACGATGTGCAGGCCGCCGGCTTCCAGCACCTGCTCGTGCTTCCTCTTCCACTCGATCTTGATCTTGCCGCGATCGACGTCGGTGGCGGTCTCCGGCAGCGTGGCCACGGCCGCTTCCAGGCTGCCGCCCAGCACGATGTCGGTACCGCGGCCGGCCATGTTGGTGGCGATCGTCACCGAACCCGGCGCGCCGGCCTGGGCCACGATGTGCGCCTCGCGCTCGTGCTGCTTGGCGTTGAGCACTTCGTGCGGGATCTTGGCCTTGCTGAGCAGCTTGGACAGCAGCTCCGACACCTCGATCGAGGTGGTGCCCACCAGCACCGGCTGGCCGCGCTTGTGGCAATCGGTGATGTCCTCGACCACGGCGTCGTACTTGGCCTGCTGGCCGAGGAAGACCATGTCGGCGTTGTCCTTGCGGATCATCGGCTTGTGGGTGGGGATCACCACCACTTCCAGGCCGTAGATCTGCTGGAACTCGTACGCTTCGGTGTCGGCCGTACCGGTCATGCCGGCCAGCTTCTTGTACATGCGGAACAGGTTCTGGAAGGTGATCGTCGCCAGCGTCTGGTTCTCGCGCTGGATCTGCACGCCTTCCTTCGCTTCCACCGCCTGGTGCAGGCCGTCCGACCAGCGGCGGCCCGGCAGCGTGCGGCCGGTGAATTCGTCGACGATCACTACTTCGCCGTCGCGGACGATGTAGTCCACGTCGCGGTGATAGATGGCGTTGGCGCGCAGCGCCGCGTTGAGGTGGTGCACCACGGCGAGGTTCTTGGAATCGTACAGGCCGGTTTCGCTTTCGATCACGCCGGCGCGCTGCAGCAGTTCTTCGGCGTGCGACATGCCCTCTTCGGACAGGTGCACCTGCTTCTGCTTCTCGTCGACGAAGTAATCGCCCGCGGAGTCTTCCTTCTCCTGGCGGATCATCTTCGGCACGATCTTGTTCACCGCGAGATACAGCTGCGGCGAATCCTCGGCGGGGCCGGAGATGATCAGCGGGGTGCGCGCTTCGTCGATCAGGATCGAGTCCACCTCGTCGACGATGGCGTAGTGCAGGCCGCGCTGGTAGCGCTGGTCCTTGCTGGAGGCCATGTTGTCGCGCAGGTAGTCGAAGCCGAACTCGTTGTTGGTGCCGTAGGTGATGTCGGCGGCGTAGGCCTCGCCCTTGTCGGCGTGGTTCATGCCCGGCCACACCACGCCCACGGTCAGGCCGAGGAAGTTGTACAGCTTGCCCATCTGGGCCGAGTCGCGGCGGGCCAGGTAGTCGTTCACGGTGACCACGTGCACGCCCTTGCCTTCCAGCGCGTTGAGGTACACCGGCAGGGTGCCGACCAGGGTCTTGCCCTCGCCGGTGCGCATTTCGGCGATGCGGCCCGAATGCAGCACCATGCCGCCGATCATCTGCACGTCGTAGTGGCGCATGCCGAGCACGCGCTTGGCGCCTTCGCGCACCACGGCGAAGGCTTCGGGCAGCAGCTTGTCCAGCGGCTCGCCGCCGGCGAGGCGCTGCTTGAACTCGTCGGTCTTCGCGCGCAGCTGGGCTTCGCTGAAATTTTCGAACTCGGGCTCGAACGCATTGATGCGGGCGACAGACTTGGAAAGCTGCCGCAGCACGCGTTCGTTGCGGCTACCGAAAAGGCTGGTCAGGGCGCGATTGAGCATCGATCTTCCGGATCTGCGTGAGTCGTAAACGCCCACCGCATGACAACGGGCGGGACGAAAGGATTGATGATACTAGGGTCGCCGGGCGATCCCAAACGAAAGCCGGGCCGGGGTGTTCTCCCCAGCCGGTGGCCCGCAGTGGCCGCAACCTTTTGCGGCAGACCCCGTCATCCTTCCCGGTGCCATGTCTGGCGGCTCCGAGGGAGCGTTTCAAGAGGCCTCGGCACAGCGAGGCCTCGAACCGGCGCGGCTTCAGCGATGATTGCGCACGTAGGCGAGCGGATTGACCACGTTGCCCTTGTACCAGACCTCGAAATGCACGTGCGAGCCGGTGGAGCGGCCGGTGGAGCCGGCCTTGGCGATCACGTCGCCCACGTGCACGCGCTGGCCCGGACGCACGATCAGCGAGCTGTTGTGGGCGTAGCGGGTCATGTAGCCGTTGCCATGATCGATCTCGATCACGTCGCCATAGCCGCTGCGCAGCCCGGCGAACGTGACCATGCCTTCGGCCACCGCGTGTACCGGCGTGCCGGTGGGCGCGGAGATGTCCAGGCCCGTGTGGTACGCCGCGTGCCCGCTGAACGGATCGGGGCGGCCACCGAAATAGGAGGAAATGTAGCCTTCGACCGGCATGCCGGTGGGCTTGAGATTGGATTCGATCTTGGCGTCGAGCAGCAGGCTCTGCAGGGCGTAGAGCTGCGCCTGCTGGCTGTCGAAGCGGTTGGCGAGCTGGTCGATGCCGCTGTCCAGCGCCTGCGGCAAGGCATAGGCGCTGTCGTTGACGTCTTCGACGCCGCCGACGGGGGGCTGTTCGTCGAAGTTGAATTCGGTGCTGTCGAGTTTGCCGACCTGCGCCAGGCGCTCGCCCAGGGCATTCAGGCGGGTGGACTGGGCCTGCAATTGGCCGAGCTTGGCGGCGAGCGCATCGATATCGCGTTGTGCGTCCTTGCGGACGTCGCCGAGCTGCACGTTCTGCTTCGACACCTGCTGATGCAGCTGGCTGATTTCCGCCAGTGCGCGATCACGCGGACTAGCTACCGCCAAGGCCACCGTGGCGCCCAGCGCCGCGCAGGCCAGCACCGCTGCGACTGCCGTTGCCACCAGCCGATAGCGCAAGCGCCGGTCGGCCAGATCGAAGGTTTTCGGCACCCGCTTGGTGCGTGACACGAGTATGATTTGCATGTTTTTCCACGTCGAAGATGTCGGCACCCATGCAGCGCGACGTTCCCTACGCTTCCCGCCGCACCGGCTCAGGACCGAAATCCCTTACCGAATGTGGCCCCTTCGCCAAGCTGGCTCGCAAGGCCAGTGAGCTGGAGGCGTTGGATCGTGCACTGCGCCAGACGCTGCCGTCACCGCTCCGCGAGCAGGTGAGATTCGCCAACCTGCGCGACGGCCGTCTTGTATTCCTGGCTCCTTCGCCGGCGCTGGCCTCGAGGCTTCGTCTTATGCAGACGCAAATCCTCGCTGCCGCGCATGCCATTGGCGTGCGCGCCGGATACCTCACCGTGAAAGTGGCCCCCCTACCACCGGCTGAAACCTTGCCGGATCGGTCAAAACCGCTTTCGCCCGCTGCCGCAGACCATTTGAAGGCCGCGGCGGTCTCGCTAACAGACCCCGAATTGCAGCGTCTGTTCCTCGAGCTGGCGTCCATCGCCGAAACTGCTGATTCCCGCAAACCGGGCGGCTGAGTTCGACTCGCCCCCCTGTCCAGACCATTCATCCTGCTATCGCCAGCGGCCAGGTCGCCCGCATGCCCGATCGGCAGTGGCGGGTTTATAGCATGGCTCCACGGTCACGTAAGACGTTGACATCCTCAATACGTGAGTCGTGCCAGGACCAAGAGGCGAGGTATATCACAAAACAAACGGCCGCGTCCCTGGAGACGCGGCCGTTCAGTTTGTTCAGCTTCGCGCGGAGGCGAGGGCTTCAGATCGCCTGGGCGGGGTGCGCGTAGGAGATCGGGGCCGTAGCGGGATCGTCCTGATAGACGACCTCTTCCCACGCGGTGGCGTCGGCCATCAGCGTGCGCAGCAGCTTGTTGTTGAGCTCATGGCCGGACTTGTGCGCGTAGTAGGCGCCGATCAGGCTGTGGCCCAGCAGATACAGGTCGCCGATGGCGTCCAGGATCTTGTGCTTGACGAATTCGTCCTCGTAGCGGAGGCCATCTTCGTTGAGCACGCGGTAGTCGTCCAGCACCACGGCGTTGTCCATCGAGCCGCCGAGCGCCAGGTTGTGTTCGCGCAGCATCTCGATATCGCGCATGAAGCCGAAGGTGCGCGCGCGGCTCACTTCCTTCACGAACGAGGTGGTGGAGAAATCGATCTCCGCCTTCGACGTGCGCTTGCTGATGATCGGGTGGTTGAACTCGATCGAGAAGCCGACCTTGAAGCCTTCGAACGGCTCAAAAGTGGCCCACTTGTCGCCGTCCTGCACCCTGATCGGCTTCTTGATGCGGATGAAGCGCTTGGCGACGTTCTGTTCTTCGATGCCGGCCGACTGCAGCAGGAATACGAAGGGACCGGCGCTGCCGTCCATGATCGGCACTTCCGGTGCAGACAGGTCGACGTAAGCGTTGTCGATGCCGAGGCCGGCCATCGCCGAGAGCAGATGCTCCACGGTGGAGACGCGCACGTCGCCGTTGACCAGGGTGGTCGACAGGCGCGTGTCGCCGACATTGTCGGGACGGGCGGCGATGTCCACCGGCGGATTGAGATCCGTGCGGCGGAACACGATGCCGGTGTTCGGTGCGGCGGGGCGGAGCGTCATGTAGACCTTGTCGCCGGTATGCAGACCGACGCCGGTGGCCCGGATGATGTTCTTGAGCGTACGCTGCTTGATCATTTTTTTGGTACCTGCAAGGGGCAGCAGCCAACAGGGGACGGATGCTAACACAGTCTTAACCACTGAAAATAGCAAACCGGCCCGTACAGTCTGTTCACGCTTTCATGCCAGTTTCATCCTTGTGAACAGCAGAAGGCGCACCAGACGGCGAAATACCTCAATTCCGTCAGCTAGTTAGGATCGACACGACGCCCGCACCGGGACGGGAAATCCGGTGGCGGGCGTCGGACCGGGCCGGGCGGAAATACCCCGGTCAAGTCGTGCGTCATCCCGGACGCACAGTCCTGTCATGTTCCTCCAGGAGCAAACGGACTGGCGTCAGCACACTCCCCCGCCTGGGGCGGGAGAACGCACAAGCGGCAAACTTTGCAGCAGCCGCAAGGCACGTAATGTGACTGACAAGTCAATCTGACGTTTGTTCACTCCTTTTTGAACATTTTTTTTCTATCTACCGAACTCAATCCGCCTGGCGGCGCAGGAAGGCCGGGATGTCCAGGTAGTCGAAGCTCGGATCGGCGCCTTTGGCCGGGGCAGCGTCGCCACGGCTGGCCACCACGTCGGGCTGGGCGTAGTCCACTACTTCGTTGCCGGTGCCGGTGCGCAGCACGACCGGACGCGGCCGCTGGCGCATCTCCACCTGCTGGGTCACTGCCTGGCGCTGCGGCTGGCGCACGGCGGCAACGCGGTTCAGGCCGGTGGCCACCACGGTGACGCGGACGTCATCCTGCATTTCCGGATCGAGCGAGGTGCCGATCACCACGGTGGCGTCTTCGCTGGCGAAGTCGTGGATCACCCGGCCGATCTCGTCGAACTCGCGCATGGTCAGGTTCGGACCGGCCGTGACGTTGACCAGGATGCCGCAGGCGCCGTTGAGGTTGACGTCTTCCAGCAGCGGGTTGTTGATGGCGGCCTCGGCGGCGGCCTGCGCGCGGTCGTCGCCGCGAGCGGTGCCCGAGCCCATCATCGCCATGCCCATCTCGGACATCACGGTGCGCACGTCGGCGAAGTCGACGTTGATCAGGCCCGGGGCCGTGATCAGGTCGGCGATGCCCTGCACCGCGCCCAGCAGCACGTCGTTGGCGGCCTTGAAGGCGTTCAACAGGGTGACTTCACGGCCGAGCACCGACAGCAGCTTCTCGTTCGGCACGGTGATCAGCGAGTCGACGTGCTGCGACAGGTCCTCGATGCCCTTCATCGCCACCTGCATGCGGCGGCGGCCTTCGAAGGGGAACGGCTTGGTGACCACGGCCACGGTCAGGATGCCCTTTTCCTTGGCCAGCTGGGCCACCACGGGTGCCGCACCGGTGCCGGTGCCGCCGCCCATGCCGGCGGTGATGAAGACCATGTCCGCGCCTTCGAGCATTTCCTCGATGCGCTCGCGGTCTTCCAGGGCGGCCTGACGGCCCACTTCCGGGTTGGCGCCTGCGCCCAGGCCCTTGGTGACATTGGCGCCGAGCTGCAGGTGGGTACGCGAACCGCAGCTCTTCATCGCCTGCGAATCGGTGTTCGCCACGACGAATTCCACGCCCTCGATGTTGGCGCCCAGCATGTGGGCTACAGCATTGCCGCCGCCACCGCCGACGCCAATGACCTTGATGATCGCGTTAGGTGCGAGTTTTTCGACCAGTTCAAACATTTCCCGTCCTCCGTAGTGCTTTCGTTGTCGTTGTAACCCGCGGGTTCCGCTCCTTGCGGTCCCTCGAGTGGTGGGCAACTTCCCGTCGCCCGTGGCTGCGCGTCCTGCGCCGCCAAAAAAACTGGAACATCAGAAATTCTTTGCCAGCCAGCCGCGCAGCCGCTCCACCAGCCCGCCCACGCTGCCGCCCGAGGCACTGCCCGCGCGCATGCCGCCGGCGCGCGCGCCATGCAGCAGCAGGCCCACGCCGGTGGAATGCAGCGGGTTGGTGACCACTTCGCCCAGGCCGCTCACGTGCTGCGGCACGCCGATGCGCACCATCTTGTGGAAGATCTCCTCGGCCAGCTCCAGCGCGCCTTCCATGCGCGAGGCGCCGCCGGTCAGCACCACGCCGGCCGCCACCAGGCTTTCGTAGCCGGAGCGGCGCAGCTCGTCCTGCACCATCTCGAAGATTTCCTCGTAGCGCGCCTGCACGCTCTGCGCGAGCGACTGGCGGGCCAGCCGGCGCGGCGGGCGGTCGCCCACGCTGGGCACCTGGATGGTTTCCTCGGCGTGCGCCAGCTGCGCCAGCGCGCAGGCGTACTTGATCTTGATCTCCTCGGCATGCGCGGTCGGCGTGTGCACGCCGTAGGCGATGTCGTTGGTGACCTGGTCGCCACCCACCGGCAGCGACTTGGTGTAGCGGATCGAGCCCTGCGTATAGATGGCGATGTCGGTGGTGCCGGCGCCGATGTCGACCAGGCACACGCCCAGCTCGCGCTCGTCGTCGGTCAGCACCGACTTGGCGCTGGCCACCGAGGACGGCACCAGCTCGTCCACGCTCAGGCCGCAGCGCTGGATGCACTTGCTGATGTTCTGCACCGCCGCGGCCGCGCCGGTGACCAGGTGCACGCTCGCCTCCAGGCGCACGCCGCTCATGCCCACCGGCGAGCGGATGCCGTCCTGGCCGTCGATGCGGTACTCCTGCGACTCCTTATAAAGAACCTTGCGGTCGGCCGGGATCGCCACCGCGGTGGCGGCCTCCAGCACCTGCTCCAGGTCGCCGGGGGTCACTTCGCGGTCGCGGATCGCGGCGGTGCCGTGCGAGTTCTTGGTTTCCAGGTGGCTGCCGGAGATCGAGGCGTAGACCGAGCGGATATCGCAGCCGGCCATCAACTCGGCCTCTTCCACCGCGCGCTGGATCGAGTGCACGGTGGATTCGATGTCCACCACCGAGCCGCGCTTGAGTCCGCGCGACACATGCGTGCCGATGCCGATCACTTCGATCGGCTCGCCCGGTTCGTACTCGCCCACGATCGCCACCACCTTGGAGGTGCCGATGTCGAGGCCGACGACCAGTTGCTTGTCGTTGCGGGTTTTCATGTGCGGGGCGTGCCTTTGGTAGTGACGGCTTCCGGTGCTTGCGCTTGCGGCCATCGCACGGCGAATCCGTTGGTATAGCGAAGATCGGCATAGGCGAAACCGTCCGGGCGGTTCGCCATCAATTGGGGGTAGACGTCGAGGAAGCGGCGCAGCCGGCGGCCGGCCTGGTCGCGATCACCGAGCACGATCTGCGCGCCGCTGGAGGTGCTGAGGCTCCAGCTGCCGCGTTCGGTCAGCGACACGCCGCTGATCTTCAGATGCGTGCTGCCGAACGCCTTCTGCGTCTCGGCGTAGAAACTCACCACCTCGGCCAGGCGCGCGTCGGGGCCGCGCAGCTGCGGCAGGCTGTCGAAGCCGTCGGCGCCGGGCGCGTCGAACACCAGGCCCTGGCGGCTGATCAGCTGCTTGTCGTTCCAGCGCGCAAACGGCTGGCGCTCGTAGATGCGCAGGATCAGGGTGTCCGGCCAGCGCTTGCGCGCCTCCACCGATTCCACCCACGGCAGCGCGGCCACGGCCTTCTGCACCGCGTCCAGGTCCAGCGCGAAGAAGCCCTTGCCCAGGCGCGGCAGCACGGTGGCGCGGATGGCGTCCGCGCTCACGTGCTTGAACTCGGCCTGCACCGTCAACTGGGTCACCGGCCAGCGATTGGCCGCAAACCATCCGCGCAGCACGCCGACGATCGGCAGCACCACCAGCGCAATGGCCAGACACCAGGCAACGAGGCGGATAGCTCCCCTCACACGCCCTCCCGGAAGCTCGTTTCCAGCACGCGCCAGCACAGCGTCTCGTAGTCGATGCCGACCACCTTGGCCGCCTTGGGCACCAGCGAGTGCGAGGTCATGCCGGGGGCGGTATTCACCTCCAGCAGCCAGTTGCGGCCGTGGCGGTCGCGCATCACGTCGACCCGGCCCCAGCCGCCGCAGGCCAGCGCGTCGAACGCGCGCAGGGCCAGCGCCTGCATCTCGCGCTCGGCTTCGCCGTCGAGGCCGGGGCAGATGTATTGGGTGTCCTCGGCGATGTACTTGGCGTTGTAGTCGTAGTACTCGCCCTTGGGCACGATCTTGATGGTCGGCAGCACCTCGCGGCCGAGGATGCCGACGGTGAACTCGCCACCTTCGAGCGGGCCGCCTTCGATCAGCGTTTCCATCAGCATGTCGCCGGGATAGCGCTGGGCCAATTCCACCGCGGCATCCAGGTCCTTCTCGTCGAACACGCGGGTGACGCCCACGCTGGAGCCTTCCCAGGCCGGCTTCACGATCAGCGGGAAACCGATCTCGCGCGCCGCGGCGTGCACGTCGGCGCCGCGCGGCAGCGCCTTGAAGCGCGGCGTCGGCAGGCCCAGCGCCTGCCACACCAGCTTGGCGCGGATCTTGTCCAGCGACAGCGCCGAGCCGAGCACGCCGGAACCGGTGAACGGAACGCGCAGCGACTGCAGCGCGCCCTGCAGCTCGCCGTTCTCGCCACCGCCGCCGTGCAGGATGTTGAACACGCGCGCGAAGTGGCCGGCGCGCACCGCATCGAGCAGCGCGGGGATGCCGTCGATCGCTTCGGCGTCGACGCCACGCGCGCGCAGCGCCTTCAGCACGCCGTCGCCGGAATTGAGCGAGACCTCGCGCTCGGCCGAGCTGCCGCCCATCACCACGGCGACGCGGCCGAACTGTGCGGGGTCAGCAATTTTCTTCAGCTCGTCCTTCTTCGGCGCGCTCACTTCTTGCTCCTCAGGTTGCCGGCCGTGGCCAGCTCCACCGCCGCCGCGCCGATATCGCCGGCGCCGAGCAGCAGCAACAGGTCGCCGTCGCGCAGCAGCGCCGGCAGGGCTTCCTTCAATTCGCGCGGATGCTCGACCAGCACCGGATCGACCTTGCCGCGCGCACGCACCGCACGGGCCAGCGCGCGGCCGTCGGCGCCGGCGATCGGCGCCTCGCCAGCCGGGTACACGTCGGTGAGCACCAGCACGTCGACGTCGCTCAGCACATTGGCGAAGTCGTCCAGCAGGTCGCGCGTACGGCTGTAGCGGTGCGGCTGGAAGGCCGCGACCAGGCGGCGCTCCGGCCAGCCGCCGCGCACGGCGTCGAACACCGCGGCCAGTTCGCGCGGATGGTGGCCGTAGTCGTCGACCAGCAGCACCGAGCCCTGATCGAGCGCGATCTCGCCCCGGCGATGGAAGCGCCGGCCCACACCTTCGAACTGCTGCAGCGCGCGCGCGATCGATTCGGCTTCCACGCCGAGCTGCCAGCCGATGGTGGCGGCGGCCAAGGCGTTGAGCACGTTGTGGCGGCCCGGCAGGTTGAGCTGGACGCGCAATGCCTCGTTGCGGCCCGGCAGCCACAGGTCGAAGTGCATCTCGAAGCCGTGCTGGGTCAGGTTGCTGGCGCGCACGTCGGCATCGGCCGAGTCGATGCCGTAAGTCATTACGCGGCGCGTGGTGCGCTTGGCCAGCGCGGCCACTTCCGGATCGTCCACGCACAGCACGGCCAGGCCATAGAACGGCAGGCGGTGCAGGAAATCGTCGAACGCCTTCTTCACCAGGGCGAAGTCGCCCTGGTAGTTCTCCAGGTGATCGGCGTCGATATTGGTGATCGCCGCCACCACCGGCGACAGCATCAGGAACGAGCCGTCCGACTCGTCGGCCTCCGCCACGATGTACTGGCCGGTGCCCAGGCGCGCATTCGCGCCGGCCGCATTGAGCTGGCCGCCGATCACGAAGGTCGGGTCGTAGTTGGCCTCGGCCAGCACGCTGGCGGTGAGGCTGGTGGTGGTGGTCTTGCCATGCGTGCCGGCAATCGCCACGCCGCGGCGGAAGCGCATCAGCTCGCCCAGCATCTCTGCACGCGGCACCAGCGGGATGCGTGCCGCGCGGGCAGCAAGCAATTCCGGATTGTCCTGGCGGATCGCGCTGGAGGTGACCACCACGTCGGCGTCGCCGATGTGCTCGGCGGCATGGCCGACGTGCACCACGATGCCGAGGTCGGCCAGGCGCTGCGCGGTCGGCGAGTTGGCGCGGTCGGAACCGGACACCGCATAACCCAGGTTGTGCAGCACCTCGGCGATGCCGCTCATGCCCACGCCGCCGATGCCGATGAAATGCACGCGGCGGAAGGTGGTCATCAGGTCTTCGTGGGCCAGCAGGCGGCGCGGCGTCATGCGCGCACCTCCAGGCAGGCGCGCGCGATCGCCGCCGCGGCGTCGGGCTTGGCCAGGGAACGTGCGGCGTCGGCCATGGCCAGCGTGCGCGTGCGATCGTTCAACAGCGCATCCAGGCGCTGGGCAAACTGCTGTACGTCCAAATCTCGTTCCTGTACGACGTCGGCCGCACCGGCGGCCACCAGGGCCTCGGCGTTGCGGGTCTGGTGGTCATCCACCGCATGAGGGAAAGGCACGAGCACCGCGCCGAGGCCGGCGGCGGTGAGTTCGGCCACGGTCAGGGCGCCGGCGCGGCACACGGCCAGGTCGGCCCAGGCGTAGGCGCCGGCCATGTCTTCGATGAAGGGCACGATCTGCGCGTCGACGCCGGCCTTGGCGTAGGCCTCGCGCGCTTCGTCGGCACCGCGGTTGCCGCACTGGTGCAGCACGTCCGGGCGCTGTTCGAGCGTCAGCTGCGCCAGCGCCTGCGGCAGCGCGAGGTTCAAGGCGCGCGCACCCAGGCTGCCGCCGAGCACCAGCAGGCGTGACTTGCCGGTGCGTCCGGCCATGCGCACGGCGGGTGCCGGCAGCGCGGCGATGGTGGAGCGCACCGGATTGCCCACCCACTCGGCGCCCGGCAGCGTGTCGTTGAAACCCACCAGCACGCGCACCGCATGCGCTGCGAGCTTCCGGTTGGTGAAGCCGGCCACGCCGTTCTGTTCGTGCACCAGCAGCGGCTTGCGCAGCAGCCACGCCGCGATGCCGCCGGGGCCGGCCACGTAGCCGCCCATCGACAGCACGCTGCGCGGCCGCACCGAACCGACTACGCGCAACGAGGCGAGCAGCGCGCGCGCCAGCATCAGCGGCGCCAGCACGCGGGTCTTGAAACCCTTGCCGCGCAGCCCGCCGACCGGCACCGTGCGCAGCGGCACGCCGTGCGCCGGCACCACCTTGGTTTCCATGCCGCCGTCCGCGCCCAGCCACACCACCGGCACGCCCTGCGCGCGCAGCGTCTCGGCCACGGCCAGGCCGGGGAAGATGTGGCCGCCGGTGCCGCCGGCCATGATCAGCACGGGTGCGTTGGCTGCGCTCATGCGTTCACCGCCTCGCGCGCCGTGGCCGTATTCGCGTCGGCCACTGCGGTGGCCGGCATGCGCGTGGCCATCTGGCGCGCGTCGATCGCGCGGTTGATCTCATAGGTCGCACGCAGCAGCACGCCGGCCATGGCGCAGGTCAGCACCATCGACGAACCGCCGTAGCTGATCAGCGGCAGGGTCAGGCCCTTGGTCGGCAGCGCGCCGAGGTTCACCCCGATCGACACCATGGTCTGCAGGCCGATCATCAGCGAGATGCCGAATGCCACGTAGCCGGCGAAACGCTGGCCCAGCTCCACGCCCTTCAGGCCCAGGTACAGCCCGCGGCCGACGGTGAGCGCGAACAGGCTCATCACGGTCAGGATGCCGGCCAGGCCCAGTTCCTCGGAGATCACCGCGAAGATGAAGTCGGTATGCGCTTCCGGCAGGTAGGAGAGTTTCAGCACGCTCGAACCCAGGCCCACGCCGGTCCATTCGCCGCGGCCGATCGCCATCAGCGACTGGGTCAGCTGGAAGCCGTCGTTGAACGGATCCTTCCACGGGTCCATGAACGAGGTGAGGCGCTTCATGCGATAGCTTTCGCTGGTCGCCGCGATCGCCAGCAGCGGCATCAGCGGCAGGCCCATGCCGAACAGGAAGATCGGCCGCGCGCCACCCAGCCACACCATCGCGATGGTCACCGCGATCACCAGGGTGGCCGAGCCGAAGTCCGGCTGCGCCAGCAGCAGCAGCACCATCACGCCCGCCACCACGATCGGCTTGAGCAGGCCGAGGAAGCGCGTTTCCACGCTCTCGCGATGGCGCACCAGATAACTGGCGACGTACACCACCAGGATCAGCTTCACCGCCTCCACCGGCTGGAAGCTGGTGACGATCAGGTTGAGCCAGCGCCGCGCGCCGTTGAGGCGCATGCCGAGGAACGGCAGGAACACCGCCAGCAGCAGGATGAAGGCCAGCAGCAGCAACAGGAAGCCGTTCTTCTCCAGCACCTTCAGCTCGGTGCGCATGGCCACGCCGGCCAGCACCATGCCCAGGCCCAGGAACATCAGATGCTTCTTGAGGAAATAAAACGCGCCCAGGTGCTGGCTGTCGGCCACCGCGATCGAGCTGGAGGTGATCATCACCAGCCCGACGCAGGCCAGGCCGACGAGCGCGATCAGCAGCGGCAGATCGAAGCTGCCCTGCGGACCTTGCCGGCGTTTGGCCTGGGTGGCGTCGAATAGCATCAGCGCACCTTCAACGTGGCGAGGCCGATCAGCACCAGCACGACGCTGATGATCCAGAAGCGCACGATCACCCGCGGCTCGGGCCAGCCTTTCAGTTCGAAGTGATGATGGATCGGCGCCATGCGAAAAATGCGCTTGCCGGTGAGCTTGAAGCTCGCCACCTGCAGCATCACCGACACGGTCTCCATCACGAACACGCCGCCCATGATCAGCAGCACGATTTCCTGGCGCACGATCACCGCGATCGCGGCCAGCGCCGCGCCGATCGCCAGCGCGCCGACGTCACCCATGAACACCTGGGCGGGATAGGTGTTGAACCACAGGAAGCCCAGGCCCGCACCGGACAGCGCGCCGCAGATGATCGCCAGCTCGCCGGCGCCGGGAATCGAGGGTATCCCCAGGTACTCGGAGAACAGGCGATTGCCGGCCAGGTAGGCGAACACGCCTAGCGCGCCGGACACCAGCACGGTGGGCATGATCGCCAGGCCATCCAATCCGTCGGTGAGGTTCACCGCATTGGAGAAGCCCACGATCATGAAATAGGTCAGCACCACGAAGAACAGGCCCAGCGGCACCGCCACCTGCTTGAACAGCGGCACGAACAGCGCGGTCTCGGCCACTTCCTTCATGCATGCCGGCGCGGCGTTGGCCGGCGGCTCGAGGGTGAGGCGGCTGTCCAGCGCGGTGGCGGTGGTCTCCACGTGCTGCACCACCGCCGGCACCGCCGGGCGCACGCACGGCGGCGGCGTGGTCGGCGCGGTGAAGTACAGGAACAGCGCGGCGATCAGGCCGAACACCGATTGCCAGAAATACTTCCAGCGCGAGGCCAAGCCGCGGCTGTCCTTCAGCACCAGCTTCTTGTAGTCGTCGTAGAAGCCGATCACGCCGAAGCTGATCAGCACCGCCAGCACCACCCATACATAGCGGTTATGCAGGTCGGCCCACAGCAAGGTGGCGATGGCCACCGCCAGCAGGATCATCACGCCGCCCATGGTCGGCGTGCCGGCCTTGGCCAGATGGGTCTGCGGACCGTCCTTGCGCACCACCTGCCCCGCCTTCAGCGCGGCCAGCTTGCGGATCAGCGCGGGGCCGAACAGCAGCGACATCGCCAGCGCGGTGAGCGAGGCCATGATGGTGCGGAAGGTGATGTACTGGAACAGATGCAGCGCCGTGAAGTGGCGGGCCATCCAGTCTGCGAGTTCAAGCAGCATCGGATGCGCCCTCCTTCGATCGATCGTTGCGAAGCGCGGCCACCACCTGTTCCATGCCCGCCGAACGCGAGCCCTTGACCAGACAGGTGACACCGCCGTGTAGGTGTTGCTTGAGCGAGGCGATCAGCGCGGCCTGGTCCGCATGGTGTTCGCCGTTGGCGCCGAACGCGGCCACGGTGGCGGCGCCGAGCGGGCCGACCGCGAACAGCCGCTGGATGCCGCGCTCGCGAGCGCGGGTGCCGATGCCTGCGTGCAGGGCTTTCGCTTCCGGGCCGAGTTCGGCCATGTCGCCGAGCACCAGCCAGCGCTCGCCGTCGGCGAGGGCCAGCGTGTCGATCGCAGCGCCCACCGAACCCGGGTTGGCGTTGTAGCTGTCGTCGATCAGGGTCCAGCCGCCCGGCATGCGCTCGAGCTTCAGGCGGCCGGCCACGCCGGGCACCTGCTCCAGCCCTGCCACGATGGTGGCCAGCGGCACCTCCAGCGCCAGCGCCAGCGATGCCGCGGCCAGTGCATTGGCGATGTTGTGGCGGCCGGCCAGCGGCAGCTTCACTTCGGCATCGCCAACCGGCGTGGCAAGCACGAAGCGCGAACCGTCCACGCGCTGTTCGATGACTTGTGCGAGCACGTCCGCCGGATGATCCAGCCCGAAACGCAGCTGGCGGCGACCCATTGCCAGCCCTTCGAAGAACTTGGCGAAGGCATCGTCGGCATTGATCACCGCCACGCCATCCGCCGGCAGCGCCTGGTATAGCGCGCCCTTGGTCTCGGCCACGCCTTCGACGCTGCCCATGCGTTCCAGATGCGCCGGCGCCACCGTGTTGACCAGGCCGATATCCGGCCGCGCGATCGCCGCCAGATAGGCAATGTCGCCCGGCTTGCCGGCGCCCATTTCCAGCACGGCGTACTCGGTGTCCTGCGGCATCGCCAGCAGGGTCAGCGGCAGGCCCAGCTCGTTGTTGTAGTTGCCGGCGTTGACATGAGTGCGGCCATGGCGCGACAGGATCGAGGCGGTCAGCGTCTTCACCGTGGTCTTGCCGTTGGAACCGGTGATGCCGACCACGCGCACATTGCTCTGCGCGCGCACCGCGCTGGCCAGGTCGCCCAGCGCCAGCTGCGTGTCGTTCACCACGACCTGCGCGATCGGCGCATCGACGCGGCGCTCGACCAGCGCCGCGATCGCACCGGCGGCAGCGGCCTGCGCCAGGAAGTCGTGGCCGTCCACGCGCTCGCCCTTGACTGCGACGAACAGGTCGCCCGCGCGCAGCTTGCGGGTATCGATGCCCACGCCCAGGACTTCCACGTCGGCACCGTGCAGGTGCCCGCGGGTCCACAGGGCGATGGCGGACAAACGCATCATGCGTGCAACTCCAATGCAGCACGAGCGACTGCAAGATCGTCGAACGGGCGCTTGCCGTGCGCGCCTTCCTGATAGGTTTCGTGGCCCTTGCCGGCGATCAGCACCACGTCGCCGGTCCTGGCCTGCTGCAAGGCCTCGGTGATGGCCAGCGCGCGGTTGCGTTGCACCTGCGCTTCGGCCGGGCGCAGCAGACCCGCCACGATCTGCGCCACGATGGCGTCGCCGTCTTCGCCGCGCGGGTTGTCGTCGGTGATGATCGCTACGTCAGCGAGGCGCTCAGCGATCGCGCCCATCAACGGGCGCTTGCCGGCGTCGCGCTCGCCGCCGCAGCCGAACACGCAGATCAGCCGGCCTTCGCAATGCGCGCGCACGGCGTGCAGCGATTGCTCCAATGCGTCGGGCGTGTGCGCATAGTCGACCACCACCAGCGGCAGGCCGTGGTGGCCACCGAGGCGGCTCATGCGGCCGTTGACCGGATGCAATGCGGACACCGCCTCGACGATGTGCTCGAACGACTCGCCCAGCGCGCCCAGCACCGCCACCACGGCGAGCAGGTTGTCGACGTTGAAGCGGCCGATCAGATGCGTCTGCAGCGGGCGCGAGCCCCACGGCGTATGCAGGTCGAAGCGCAGGCCTTCGGCCGAGGTGAGGATATTGCTCGCGCGCACGTCGGAGGCCAGGTCGCCCGCCGCGCTCACGCGCAGCTTGCGCACCGGCGCGGGCGTGCGGCCCAACAGTTCGCGGCCGAACGCGTCGTCGACGTTGATCACCGCGTGGGTCAGCGTCGGCCAGGCGAACAGCTTGGCCTTGGCGGCGCCGTAGGCCTGCATGCTGCCGTGGTAATCGAGATGGTCGCGGGTGAGGTTGGTGAACACCGCGGTGCCGAACGTCACCGCGCCGACGCGCCCCTGCTCCAGCGCATGCGAGGACACTTCCATCGCCACGTGCGTCGCGCCTTCGGCGCGGAACGAGGCCAGCAGCGCCTGCACGTGGATGGCGTCGGGCGTGGTGCGCTCGCCCTCCTCGACCTGGCCGTGCAGGCCGGCGCCGAGCGTGCCGATGCTGGCCGGGCGATGGCCCAGGTGATGCAGCGCCTGCGCGATCAATTGCACGGTGGAGGTCTTGCCGTTGGTGCCGGTGACGCCGACCACGTGCAGCGCTTCCGACGGGCGACCGTAGAAGCGCGCGGCGATTTCGCCCACCTGCGCATGCAGGCGCTCGATCCAGATCACCGGCACGCCCAGCGAAGGCGCCGCCGTCATCGGCGCTTCGGCCAGCACCACGCGCGCGCCTTGCGCGACGGCGCCGGCGGCGAATTCGATGCCGTGGCCGCGGGTGCCGCGCAGCGCGAAAAAGGCCTCGCCCGCGCGCACGCGGCGCGAGTCGAGCGCCAGCCCCGAAACGACGATATCGCCGGCACCCTGCGTGTCGGCGATACCGTGCAACAGTTGATCGAGGCGCCGGCTCATGGGGTCGCTTCCTCGACCGGCGCGTCGTCGACCACCGGCGCATCCGGCGGCTTGCTGCCGACCAGTCCGTTATTGCCTTGCAGCGGACCGCCGACGTACCAGCGCCCGATATTGTCCGGCGGTACGTCCAGCAGGCGCAGCGCGCCGTCCATCACCTTGGCGAACACCGGCGCGGAGACCAGGCCGCCGTAGTAGCTGCCCTTCTTCGGATCGTCGATCACCACCACCGCGGCCAGGCGCGGGTTGGTCGCCGGGACGATGCCGGCGAAGGCGGCGCTGTAGTTGTTCTTGGAGTAGCCGCCGGCCTGCGCCTTGTGCGCGGTGCCGGTCTTGCCCGCCACCGCGTAGTTGGCGATCCACGCATACGGCGCGGCGGTGCCGCCCGGCTGGGTGGTGGACTCCAGCATGGTCACCAGCTTGTGCGCGATTTCCGGCGCGATGATCTGCTTGGTCTCGCCGGCGGTGCCCTTCACGAACGAGGGCTCGTGCATCAACCCACCGTCGCCGATGGTGGCGTAGACATTGGCCAGCTGCAGCGCGGTGACGTTCAGGCCATAACCGTAGGCCATGATCGCTTTTTCCAGCGGACGCCAGTCGCGGCCCACCTTCAGATAACCGGAAGCCTCGCCAGGGAAGCCGCTGTTGGTGCTGCTGCCGAGGCCGAAGGCGCGGTAGGTGTCGTAGAGCAGGCCGGTATCCAGCGTCATCGCGATCTTGGCCGCGCCGATGTTGCTGGATTTCTGGATCACGCCGGTGGGCGACAACATGCCGTAGGCATGCGTGTCGCGGATGTCATGGGTCATGTAATAGAAATGACCGTTGCCGGTGTCGACCAGCGGGCCGTTCGGCGTGTATTTGCCGCTGGACAGTGCCGCGGCCATGACCACCGGCTTGATGGTGGAACCAGGTTCCACCACGTCGGTCATCGAACGGTTGCGCCGCTGCGACGGCGTGCTGCTACGCAGGGCGTTGGGGTTGTAGGTCGGCAGGTTGACCATCGCCAGCACCTCCCCGGTGGGGATGTCGATGATCACCATCGAGCCGGAATCGGCCTGCGACTGCTCCAGCGTGGTCTTCAGCTCGTTGTAGGCGAGGAACTGGATGCGGCGGTCGATGCTCAGCGTGAGGTTGCGGCCCGGCTGCGGCGCGCGCACCTGTTCCACGTCCTCCACGATGTGGCCCATGCGGTCGCGGATCACGCGCTTGGCGCCCGGCTTGCCGGCCAGCCAGTCGTCGAAGGCCAGCTCCAGGCCTTCCTGGCCGTGGTCGTCGATATTGGTGAAGCCCAGGATGTGCGAGGTGACCTCGCCCGAGGGGTAGTAGCGGCGGTACTCGCGCTGGCCGTTGACGCCGGGAATCCCTAAGTCCAGCACGGCCTGCGCCGCGTCCGGGCGCATCTGGCGGCGCAGGTAGACGAACTCGCGCTCGGAGCGCTGCATCAGGTACTGCTTGAGCTCACCCACGTCCATGCCGATCGCCTTGGCCAGCTGCGGCAGGCGGTCTTCGCTTTCCAGCACTTCGGACGGGTTGGCCCAGATCGACATCACCGGCGTCGACACCGCCAGCGGCTCGCCGTTGCGGTCGAACACGGTGCCGCGCGACACCGCGATCGGCACCTCGCGCAGGAAGCGTGCGTCGCCCTGGCTCTGGTAGAACTCCTTGCGCACCACCTGCAGGTCGAACGCGCGCGCGACCAGGCCGAGCGAGGCCAGCGACAGCACCGCCACCACTACGATCATGCGGCGGCGGGGACTGGGACCATGTTGGCGGCGGCGGGCGGTGGGCTGGGTCGGGAAGCGGGGGCGCATGTTCATCGGCGCACCAGCTGGATGTCCTGCGGCTTGGGATTGAGCATGCCGAGCTTCTGGCGCGCCTCGCTGTCCACCCGGCGCGGCTCGGCCCAGGTGGCCTGCTCCAGTTCCAGCTTGCCGTATTCGATATTGAGGTCGTCGCGCTGGTTCTGCAGGCGGCTGAGCTCGACGAACAGCGTGCGGCTCTCGTGGCGCGTCCACACCACGCCCACCGCGCTGGCCAGCGTGGCGCCGAGCAGGAGCAGCAGGAAGATGGTGCCGAGGATCTTCAACCGAGTTTCTCCGCCACGCGCAGCACCGCCGAGCGGGAGCGCGGATTGGCGGCCAGCTCGGCCTCGGACGGGAACTGCGCCTTGCCCACGGCGGCCAGCCGCGCGGGCGCGGCGGCGATGGGCGGACCGCGGCGGCTGCCCTGCACGCGGCCGGAGTGGTCGCGGATGAACAGTTTGACGGCGCGGTCTTCCAGCGAGTGGAAGCTGATGATGGACAGGCGGCCGCCCACGTTCAGGCGCTCCAGCGCCGCTTCCAGCCCGTGCTTGAGCGAATCCAGCTCGCCGTTCACCCGGATGCGCAGCGCCTGGAAGCTGCGCGTGGCCGGATGCTTGCCTGGCTCGCGGCGGCCGATCACGCGCTCGATCAACCCAGCCAGTTCGCTGGTGCGGGCCAGCGGGTGCTCGGCGCGGTCCTGCACGATGGCGCGGGCGATCTTGCGGCTGAAGCGCTCCTCGCCGTAGACCCACAGCACGTCGGCGATCTCGCGCTCGTCGGCGCGGGCCAGGAAATCGGCGGCGCTTTCGCCCTGGGTGGGGTCCATGCGCATGTCCAGCGGCGCGTCGGCCATGAAGCTGAAACCGCGGGCGGCTTCGTCCAGCTGCGGCGAGGACACGCCCAGGTCCAGCAGCACGCCGTCGAGGCCGGCGGCGGTTTGGTCCCATTCGGCCAGGCTGGAGAAATTGGCGTGGCGGATCGACACGCGCGGGTCGCCGGCGAATTCGGCCTGGGCGGTGGCGATCGCGGTCGGATCGCGGTCCATCAGCAGCAGGCGGCCGTCGGGACCCAGGCGCGACAGCACGGCGCGGGCGTGACCGCCGCGTCCGAACGTGCCATCCAGATAACGCCCGCCAGCCTGCACGGCGAGACCCTCCACTGCTTCACCCAGCATCACCGGGATGTGCCGCAATACTTGCTCGGCCATGCCGCACTCCCGCTCCCGTCCCAAGTACTGCGCTACGCCGCCACTCAAGGCCGGTTACAGACGCAGGTCTGCCATTTCTTCAGTGATGTCGTCTTCGCCGATGGTCTGGCGAATCTTGGCCAGGTGGGCCTGCTCGCTCCACAGCTCGAACTTGTTGCCCATGCCCAGCAGAACCGCTTTTTTCTCGATGCCCGCCGCCGCCCGCTGGCTCGCCGGCAGCAATACGCGCGCGGCGGAATCCGGTTCGACGATGGCCGCGGCGCCTACCAGCTTCATCTGCATGTCGCGATGAGCCGCCTTGACCTTGGGCAGGGCGTTGACCTGGTCGCGCACCTGCTCCCACTCCGCGTACGGGAAAACCCACAGGCAGCCCGCGTCGAAGGGGTTGTAGGTGATCACCAGGCGATTCCCGCACTCATCCGCCACCTGATCCCGATACGCAGTCGGGATGGCCAGGCGGCCTTTGTCGTCGACGGTGATGGCGGTTTCGCCCTGGAACACGGTCTAGGTAACTCCCACTAATTCCCACGATTTCACACGTGAACCCACGATAGTCTCGCCCCCTGAGACTGTCAAGGGATTTTTGCTTGTGAATCAATGAGAAAGGCGGTGATGTGGCAGTAATTCCAGCCTTTTCTTAGGAAATACCCAGAGGTATTTGAATGGCTAGGATTTTTTGGAAAAGTTGCGAACCATTTCGCAGTCCAAACCGGGGGCGCAGGACCCCATCGCATGAACCGGCGTTCACGCGGTCTGGCACTCCAGGAAATCCCACGCAGGATCCGTCCAGACCACCGGCAACGGACCTGCGCATGGGAGAAGAAGAGGCGGAGTCGGCCTGTAAGCCGGGTTCTGTACGCCTTGCGGCGCGACAGTCATTCCTCTCGGCCTGGCGTCGCCGCCAGGCTCCAGCAACCTACCCGGGAACAACGCGGGCCGCGTTATCGTTCCCCTATTTGGTCTTGCTCCGAGTGGGGTTTGCCATGCCACGCGGCGTTAGCCCCGCGCGCGGTGCGCTCTTACCGCACCGTTTCACCCTTACCACGCGCATCCGAAGATGCCGTTCGGCGGTTTGCTCTCTGTTGCACTTTCCGTCGGCTCGCGCCGCCCAGGCGTTACCTGGCACTCTGCCCTGTGGAGCCCGGACTTTCCTCGATGCGCTTGCGCGTATCGCGACTGCCCGGCCGACTCCGCCGCCCGATTGTAACCGGGATGCTGTAACCGGAGCGACATCTGGTTGCTTCAGTCGCCGCCTTCATAAAGAGCACGCCGCGAGGCGCCCGTAATCGACGCGGCGAGCTTGGCCGCCCGGGTCGGCGGCATTTCCTCGCGCAGGATGGCGAACACGCGGCGGCCTTCCGCCACGCGCGCATCGGCGTCGTCGCCGCGGCCATGCACCAGCAGCACGCATTCGCCGCGCTGCTGGTTCGGGTCGGCTGCCACGCGCGCGGCCAGCGCGCCCAGCGGCTCGCCCAGCACGGTTTCGAACAGCTTGGTCAGTTCGCGCGCCAGCACCGCCTCGCGCGCTTCGCCGAACACGTCGCGCATATCGGCCAGGCTTTCGGCCACGCGATGCGAAGACTCATAGAAGATAAGCGTGCGCCCCTCCCCCGCCAGCTCCTGCAGGCGGCTACGGCGCGCCGCCGACTTGGGCGGCAGGAATCCCTCGAACACGAAGCGGTCGCTGGGCAGGCCAGCCACCGACAAGGCCGCGATCGCCGCACAGGCGCCCGGCACCGGCGCGCAGCGGATGCCCGCAGCGCGCGCAGCGCGCACCAGGCGGAAGCCGGGATCGCTGACCAGCGGCGTGCCCGCATCGGAGATCAGCGCCACCGATTCGCCGCCCTGCAGGCGCCGCACCAGCGCATCCACCGCCTCGCGCTCGTTGTGTTCGTGCAAGGCAGTGAGCGGCGTGCCGATGTTGTGATGCACGAGCAGCGGACGGCTGTGCCGGGTGTCTTCGCAAGCAATCACGGCGACCGCGCGCAGCACCTCGACCGCACGTGCGGACATGTCGTCGCGATGACCGATCGGCGTGGCCACCACCCACAGACAACCGGGCTGAACATGAGACATGGGCGGCATTCCTCTGACATAAGCGACGGACACGATCGGCTATGATCGCCCAATTGTTCTTCGTGTCGACAGATCCAAGGACGTTTGCATGCGCCTGATTCGCGCCACAGGCCTCGGCCTGATGATCTCGCTGGCGCTTGCCGGCTGCGTACCGCCGAGTGCAACGCGCACTCCCGCCGAAGTCTCCGCCGAGGAGAGCGCCGCCGCGATGGCCCGCGATGGCCGCTTCGACCAGGCCGCGCAGGCGTATCTCGCGCTCGCGGGCACCTCGTCCGGCGCCGCCGATCATTACCGCCTGCTGGCCGGCGAGGCCTACCGCCAGGAAGGCCGCCTGGAACAGGCCGCCACCTTCCTGCCCACCATCAAGCGCCAGCGCCTGAGCGGCGACGAGCCGGTGCGGCTGGACCTGCTGCAGGCCGAGTTCGCGCTCAAGCAGAACAACCCGCAGCGCGCCTTGCAGCTGACCACGCAGGCCGGCGTCGCGGTGCCGGCGAACCTGCAGCTGCGCCAGCTCGAACTGCGCGCGAAGGCGATGGACGCCACCGGCGATGCCTGGGGCGCCGCGCGCAGCCGCGTGGAGATGGACGAGCGGCTCACCGGCCTGGACCAGACGCAGAACCGCAAGCAGATCCTGGCGCAGCTGACCAAGCTGGGGGTGGACCCGCTCAAGCAGCGTGCCGCCGCCATGCAGCAGGGCGACCGCATGCTGCCGTGGCTCAACGAGGCGCTGAGCCAGCTGGGCGTCGCGGTGGCGCGCCCGCAGCCGACGCTGGAGCAGCAGGTCGGCACCATGCTCCCCGGACAGGACGCCAACGTGCGCGAGGGCTACAAGATGCCCGAGCGCGTGGCCCTGCTCCTGCCGACCAGCGGCAGTTTTGCCGCGGCCGGCGCGACCATCCGCGAAGGCTTCTTCGCCGCCTATGCCGACGCCGCGCGCAACCGCGCGCCGCGCCCGCCGGTGAAGGTCTACGACAGCGGCGGCACGCCGGCCGGCGCGGTCAAGGCTTATCAGCAGGCGGTCGCCGACGGCGCCAAACTTGTCGTCGGCCCGCTCACGCGCGGCGAAGTGTCGGCGCTGTTCGGCCAGGCCCAGCTGCCGGTGCAGCTGCTCGCGCTGAACCACCCCGACGACAAGAGCCTGCCGGCCGGCGGCGTCGCCGAGTTCGGCCTGCTGCCGGAGACCGAGGGCGCACAGGCGGCCGACCATATGGTCGAGCGCGGCCTGCTCACCGCTTATGTAGTGGTGACCGGCGAGGACTACGGCCAGCGCGCCGCCAATGCCTTCAAGGCGGAGCTCGAAGCGCGCGGCGGCAAGGTCGCCCGCATGGCCACGCTCAACGGCAGTGGCGTCAACTACGCCTCGCTGATCGCCGGCCTCAACGCGGCCGAGGCCGGCACCGAGGCCGGCGTCTTCATCAGCATGCGTCCGCAACAGGCCCGCCTGCTGTTGCCGCAACTGCGCCTGGCCCGCGTGAACCTGCCGGTGTTCGCCACCTCGCATGTGTATGCCGGCGTGGACGACGCGGGCGCCAACCACGACCTCGAAGGCGTCGAGTTCTGCGACGCGCCGTGGCTGTTCGACGCCCAGCCGGGCCTGCCCGACCACGCCGAGATCGCCGCGCAGCTGCCCAGCGCGCGCGGCCCCGCGGCGCGGCTGTTCGCCTTCGGCATGGATGCGTGGAATCTGATTCCGTATATCGACTGGCTGCGCGAACACGCCGGCAGCTATCTGCCCGGCGCCAGCGGCCAGCTCACCGCGGACCAGTTCGGGCGCGTGCGCCGCGTGCTGGTGTGGGCGAAGTTCCAGGAGGGCCTGGCCCATCCGGTCAACGGCAGCCTGCAGATGGACAGCGCGCCCGCGCAGCCGGCACCGGCCAGCAGTGCCGCGCCGCCGCCCAGCCAGGGTTGATCCAGCGCCGATGCGCGCCGCCGGCGCGCTGTTCGAGCAACGCGCCTGTGCCGCTTTGCAAGCGGCTGGACTGGCGCTGCTCGGGCGCAACTTCACCACCCGTCATGGCGAACTCGATCTGGTGATGCGCCACCGCGACACGGTGGTCTTCGTCGAAGTGCGCCACCGCGTGCGCGCCACCCATGGCGATGCGGCCAGCTCGGTGACGATGGCGAAG
Source organism: Dyella sp. 2RAB6 (assembly GCF_052115385.1). Taxonomy (NCBI): domain Bacteria; kingdom Pseudomonadati; phylum Pseudomonadota; class Gammaproteobacteria; order Lysobacterales; family Rhodanobacteraceae; genus Dyella; species Dyella sp. 2RAB6. The sequence goes on along the minus strand of NZ_JBFRGP010000003.1, from coordinate 347,108 downwards.
CAGGCCAGGCTGATCAGCGCCGCCCGGCTATGGCTGGCTGCGCATCCGCAGCATGCGCAGCGCCCCTGCCGCTTCGATGTGGTCTGCTACGACGGGCCGGCGGACGAAGCGCGGATGTCGTGGTGGCGCGACGCGTTTCAGGCCAGTTGACCAGGCTTCAGCATCGGCCCAAAAACGCGCTGCACCAAACCGCTTGTTAAGGTCAGCCATTTAGACGTCCAAATGCCCAAGCCTCTGTTTTGTGGCTGATTTGCGACAACGTTTCAAACACTAAGCAAAAGCCGTACCTACACGCCGGTTTGCCATATTTAGGCGCACTGCGTCACAATCCGCCCCTCGGGGTCTGGCCCCCCGGGATTAATGTGCGGTTTACTTGTATTAAGTGTAGGCCGCACATCTAACCGCCCGCATGCAAAGGTTTTAAAGGACAGTCGCAAGAAGCCAGATTAGACAGGGAGTCTGAATGGAATCGATGTACTTCACTTCGCGGGCGCTTGCGTCGCCCGCCATCGCGGTAGCGCGACAGGGGAAAAACAACGGCGGCTCGACCGCCTGCCTCCGCACTGGACCTTCGGGGACTCCGGCGCGTTCTTGCGTACCGACGCTTCTTCGCTTGCTCTGAATCTGACGCCCCCGGCCCGTACCGGTGTCATCGGCATGCCCCTGTTTCGGGCATGCGAATCCCGCGGCGAAAGATCCACCGCCTCGATATCGGTTGCTTCCCTTACAAATATGGGTACGACGTGAAAAAGGATTTCTTCAAACCGGCCCTGCTGGGCGCCTCGCTACTCGCCACCCTGGCACTGACCGGCTGCGGCACTACGCCAGCCAAGGATTTCGGCGGTTCCTGGAAACAGGTCAACCGCTTCCAGGACGCGCCCACCGAGATCCCCCTGGCCAAGAACTACACGTTCTACGCCTCGCCCATGGACGAGACGCTCAAGACCATGCTGACGCGCTGGTCGCGTGATACCGGCATGCAGCTGTCCTATCAGCTGCCGTCCGACTACACGCTCTACAAGCGCGTGACCGAGCTGCACACCACCGACATCCAGGCGGCCGCGTCCGAACTGTCGTCGATCTACGCCGGCCAGGGCGTGTCGGTGAGTGCGGACGAGCGCCAGATCCTGGTGCAGGGTGCGGGTGCGCCAGCTGCCGGCACGCCGGCGGATGCACCGAACAGCCCGGCGCCGAGTGCGCCAGGCGCAAAGTAATCACAGGGGACAAGTTGTGAATTCCGTCATGGGTTTCCGCCGATGCTGAAGCGCACATCGAGCAAGAAGATCGACGAGGCCGTGGCCAAGTCGGTCAATTACGAGGTGACCGTCGCCGACCTCGCCAAGCGCAGCGAACGCCGCGCGTGGTGGGTCGCCGGTTCATCCCTGGTGATGTCCCTGATCCTCGCGGGCGGCTATTTCTACATGCTGCCGCTGAAGGAAAAGGTCCCGTACATGGTGATGGCCGACGCCTACACCGGCACCGCCACCGTGGCGCGCCTGACGGAAGACTTCACCAACCGCCAGATCAGCACCAGCGAAGCGATCAACCGCAGCAACGTGGCGCACTTCGTACTGGCGCGCGAATCGTTCGACGTGGCCACCATGACGCTGCGCGACTGGGGCACGGTGCTGGTGATGTCGGCGCCGGACGTGGCGGACGCCTTCCGCGTGCTGCATTCGGCCAACAATCCGACCAGCCCGTACAAGCTGTATGGCCGCGAGCGCGCGATCCGCGTGAAGATCCTCAGCATCGTGCTGATCGGCGGCGGCCAGGGCCAGACGCCGAAGGGCGCCACCGTGCGCTTCCAGCGCAGCATCTACAACAAGCAGTCCGGCACCCTGCAGCCGCTGGACAGCAAGATCGCCACCATCGAGTTTGCCTACAAGGCGAACTTGAAGATGGACGACCAGTACCGCGTCGAGAACCCCCTGGGCTTCCAGGTCACCAGCTATCGCGTGGACAACGACTACGCCACGGCGCCGCCGGAGGAAGTCCCCGTCGCGCCGGCCGCGGCCGATCCGAACGCCGATCAGCCGGTGGCCCAGCAGGCAGGCGCCCCGCCCGCCGAAGGCACCATGACCGTGCAGCCAGGCGGCGCCCCTGTCGGCGACGACGCACTGCGTACCGCACCCGTTCCGCAATCCCCGATTCCGGAACGCGAAGCCCCCAGGACCACGGCACCGGCGCCCGCCGCGCCTGCGCCCCGTAACACAGCGAATGGAGTCGGCCGTCGATGAACCGAACGAGGAAATTAGCCCTGGCTGGCGCCATCTGCATGGCAGCCATGGGCCTTGCGCCCCACGCTCACGCGCAGGTGGTGCAGCAGTACGAATACCAGCCTGACCGCATCTACCAGGTGCGCACCGCGCTGGGCATCACCACCCAGATCGAGCTGAGCCCGAACGAGAAGATCCTCGACTACAGCACGGGCTTCGCCAACGGCTGGGAACTGTCGCGCCGCGACAACGTGTTCTATCTGAAGCCCAAGAACGTCGACGTCGACACCAACCTGATGATCCGCACGGAGACGCATTCGTACATCTTCGAGCTGAAGGTGGTCGCCACGGACTGGAAGGCGCTGGACCAGGCCAAGCGCGCCGGCGTGCAATACCGCATCTCGTTCAACTATCCGGGTGACACCGCTTTCGCGGACGAGGCGGTCAAGACCGCGGCCGTGCCGGAACAGAGCACCGATCTGCACAAGGACCGTGTCTACAACTTCGACTACGACTACGCCAGCCGTGCGGGCAAGAGATCGCCTTGGCTGATTCCGGTGAACGTCTATGACGACGCGCATTTCACCTACATCAAGCTGCCCGACATGGCCAAGTTCCCGACGGGAGACTTCCCGGTGGTGTACATGCGCGAACGTGAGCATGGCGAAGACTCGCTGGTGAACACCACCGTCGAGGGCAACACCATCATCGTGCACGGCACCTATCCGTACCTGGTCATCCGTCACGGCGACAACGTCGTAGGCCTGCGAAGGAATACCAAAAAGTGAGCTCGAACAATCCTTATGAGGGCAGCGGCCAGGGCGCGCCGCAGGACAATCCGCAAGGCAGCGGCGAGCCGTTGTCGAGCAATCCTTACCACACCAACTACCAGCAGCAGCAGTCGGTCCCCGACCTGGACGCCAACGCGCCGCAGCTGCGCTCCAACGACCTGAAGCGCATGAACCGCCGCGCGCTCGCCTTCATGGGCGGCATCCTGGCGTTGATGGTGGTGCTGGCGTTCTGGCTGATCAGCGGCGCGACACGCCACGATGCGCCGAAGAAGGCCAAGGAAGAAACGGTCACGGTGCCGGACGCGCCCAAGCCGATTCCGCTGCCGCCCCCGCCGCCGCGCCTGCCGGAGCCGATCCAGGTCACGCAGACGCCGCCGCTGCCGATGAACACCGTGCCGACGCCCAAGCGCGAGGAAGGTCCGCGTGGCCCGACCCTGGTCGAGCGCCGCATGATGACCGGCAACTCGGCCGCGCAGTCGGTGGACGCGCAGGGCAATCCGCTGCCCGCGGGCAACCCCTATCTGGCAGGCATGCCGGGCGCCAATCCGAACCAGCCGGCGCAGCAGCAGGGCGATCCGAACCGTCCCGACTTCGGCCTCAACTCGCTGGACAAGAACTCCAGCGCGCAGACGGTGCATAACCCCGACACGCTGATGCAGCGCGGCACCTACATCCGTTGCGTGCTGGAAACCCGCATCATCAGCGACTTCCCGGGCTTCACCACCTGCATCGTCACCGAGCCGGTGTACTCCTTCAACGGCCACAAGCTGCTGCTGCCGAAGGGCTCGAAGGTGCTGGGCAAGTACCAGTCCGTGCCGAAGGGTCCGCGCATCGCCGTGATCTGGGACCGCATCATCACGCCCAACGGCGTCGACGTGAACATGTCCAGCCCCGGCATCGACAACCTCGGCAGCGCCGGCCATCCCGGCCAGTACGACGCGCATTGGCCCAGCCGCATCGGCGCAGCCATGCTGATCAGCCTGCTCAGCGATGCGTTCAAGTACGAGGCGGCCGAGCACGGCCCGCGCCAGACCACGGTCAGCAATGGCGTGGTGACGCAGTCGCCGTTCGAGAGCAACACCGCGGCCACGATCCAGACTCTTGCCAGCCAGGCGGTGCGCGAAGCCGCCAACCGGCTGCCGACGGTTACCGTCAACCAGGGTACGGTGCTGTATGTCTACGTCGCCAAGGACGTGGACTTCAGCGGCGTCGTCTCCCGCCTTTGAGGAACGAGACAAACCGGTATGGATGACGGAGCGGTCGCACAGGTTTCCAACGAATTCCTCGAGTACCAGTACGAGGTACTGGGCATCAAGGAATTCATGGCCTCGCCCGAGGTCACGGAAATCTGCATCAACAAACCGGGCGAGCTGTACCTGGAGAGCCGCAACGGATGGCAGAAGATGGACATTCCATCGCTGACTTTCGACCGCGCCCGCCAGTTCTGCACCGCCGTCGTCAACGAGAGCAACACGGGGCAGCGCATCACCGACACCGACCCCGTGGTGTCGCTCACCTTCCCCACCGGGCAGCGTGCGCAGTTCGTGATCCCGCCGGCCGTCGAGGCCGGCAAGGTCTCGATCACCATCCGCCTGCCGTCCAAGCAGACCAAGACGCTGGCGCAGTACCACGACGACGGCTTCTTCAGCGAGATCATCGAGGACGCGCACGGGGTCAGCAGCCTGGACCAGGAACTGCTGGACCTGCGCGCGCAGCGCCGTTATGCGGACTTCTTCCGCCAGGCGGTGCTGTACAAGAAGAACATCGTGGTGTCCGGCGCCACCGGCAGCGGCAAGACGACCTTCATGAAGTCGCTGGTGCACCACATCCCGCACAACGAGCGGCTGGTGAGCATCGAGGACGCCCGCGAGCTGTTCCTCGACCAGCCCAACGTGGTGCACCTGCTCTATTCCAAGGGCGGCCAGAGCACCAGCAACGTCACCGCGAAGAGCTGCATGGAAGCGTGCCTGCGCATGAAGCCGGACCGCATCATCCTGGCCGAGCTGCGCGGCGACGAATCGTTCTACTTCATCCGCAACTGCGCTTCGGGCCACCCGGGCTCGATCACCAGCTGCCACGCCGGCAGCCCGGAACAGACCTGGGACCAGCTCGCACTGATGGTGAAGGCCTCGGCCGAAGGCTCGGGCCTGGAGTTCGCCACCATCAAGCGCCTGCTGATGATGACCATCGACATCGTGGTGCACATCAAGGCGCACGCCGGCCGCCGCTACATCACCGGCATCGACTTCAACCCCGCGCGCCAGTTCGCCGCGGCGTAAGCATCCAGGAGCACAGGGACCGACCATGTTGACCGGACTGGAAATGATGGCCTGCCAGAACCTCGCCGTACCGGCGGAGGTGATGCAGCACGTCGTCAATGTCGAGTCGAGCTCCAACCCCTTCGCCATCGGCGTAGTGGGCGGTCAGCTGGTGCGCCAGCCGCAGAACCTGGACGAGGCGATCGCCACCGTGCAGATGCTGGAAAGCAAGGGCTACAACTTTTCGGTGGGCCTGGCGCAGGTCAATCGCACCAACTTCGGCAAGTACGGGCTGGACACCTACGAGAAGGCCTTCTCGATGTGCGGCAACCTGGGCGCCGGTTCGCGCATCCTGGCCGGCTGCTATGCCAGCGCGGGCGGCGACTGGGGCAAGGCGTTCAGCTGCTACTACTCCGGCAATTTCACCACCGGCTACCGCGACGGCTACGTCCAGAAGATCTACGACTCGATGGGCCGCGGCATGCGCCTGGCCAGCAACAGCACGCCGGTGGCGCAGGCCATCCCGCTGCAGACGCAGGTGCAGCCGCAAGCCCAAGCCCAAGTACAAGCCCAGGGCGGCGGCCGCCGCGTGGCGCCGGTGGTCAACACCCAGATCGATGACGCCTCCTACCGGGTGGCGCTGCGCAGCGTGGCGATCGACACCGCCGCCAATGTCGCCGTGAGCGCGCTTGCCAACCGCCTGGGCATGCAGCCGCAGCAGCCGGTGAACAGCCAGCCGCTGCCCCAGGGCATGCCGGCCAATGGCCAGGCCGTGCCGCAGGGCGTGCCCTATCCCAATGTCGCGCGGACCATGCAGCAGGCCATGCCGTCCAACGGACAAATGGCGCCGCAGGGCGTGGCCAACACCATGCAGGGCCAGGCCGACGACAACCAGCCGATCATGGCCGGCGTGGTCGGCGGAGCGCCGAGCGGCAGCCCGGCGGCCAACCCCGCGGCGCCCGGCGATGGCGTGTTCACGCCGCAGGTGCGCGGCCCCAACGATCGCGCGCCGCAAACCTCCGCACAGTCCGGCCAGGCCGCCGGCGCGACCATGGCGCCAGGCCCCGACCGGGCCGACATGCGCCAGGGAGGCCGCGATGCCGCGCTCGTTTTCTGACTTTCACCAGACGTCGCCCGCAAGGCGCGACGCCACCGATTCGTGCGCGGGTTCGCCTGGCCTGCCGCGAAGGCCTTCGGGCCGCCAGCAAGCTCCGGCCCAGGCCGGGCCGTCCGTCGTATCACCGAAGTCCAAGGGCTGACGCCCAATTCACCGAACCGCCCAGAAGGAACCGTCCAATGGCAAACAAGCTCTACATCCCGACCAACATGAACACCAAGAACATGCTCGCCATGATGATCATGGGCCTGGTTCTTGTCGCCGCCATCGCCATGCCGGACCTGGCGTTTGCTCAGGACTTCGGTGGCACCGACACCAAGATCTGCGGCTTCTTCAAGAACATCAACGGCCTGCTCAACATGGCGTCGATCGCCGTGGTGACCATCGCGGTGATCTTCTCCGGCTACCAGATCGCGTTCGCCCACAAGCGCATCGGCGACGTGGCTCCGATCCTGATCGGCGGCGTGCTGATCGGCGCGGCGGCCCAGATCGCCAAGATGCTGATCGGCGACACCGGCAACAGCTGCAGCGCCGCCGTGATCCACATCCTGCAGCACTATGCATAAGAACGCGCTCTTCCGGGGCTGCACGCGCCCGCCCATGTTCATGGGCGTGCCGTACGTGCCGTTCTTCGTGGGCGCGGGCAGCGGACTGCTGTTTGCCATGTACTCCGGCAACATGCTGTTCCTGGCGGTGATCCCGCCGACCATCATGGTGATGCGCCAGATGGCGCGCCGTGACGAGCTGATCTTCCGCCTGCTGGGCCTGCGCATGCAGTTCCGGACCCGGGTGCGCAATCTGCAGCAGAACGAAGGCATGTGGGTGTTCACCCCCAATGCCTATCGGGATCACAAAGACAAGTAATACAGGGGCCCCTCGGCGAATGCTTTCGCCGAGGGCGGCCTTTTCGACACATCACCGGTCATCGAGCCATGTTCACGTCAGACGCACCCATCAGCGAATTCCTGCCACTGTCCACCCATGTATCCCCGACCGTGCTCAAGACCACGGGCGGCGACTACATGCTCGTATGGCGGCTGGAAGGCCTGCCCTTCGTCGGACGCGAGGAATGGGAACTCGAGCACCGGCACAACACCTTCAACCGCATGCTGCAGACGCTGCGCGCGCCGGACTTCGTCAACGTGGCCTTCTGGGTCCATGACGTGCGCCGCCGCCGCAAGCTGGTCAACAACAGCCGCTTCGACCACAACTTCAACCAGGGCCTGTCCGACGCCTACTACAACGCGTTGTCGGCCCAGAAGCTGATGCAGAACGAGCTGTACCTGACCCTGATCTACCGCCCGGTGGTCTCCGGCAAGCGCTTTGCCGACAAGTCCAGCGACACCACCCAGCTCGAAGCGGAACAGCAGCAGGCGATCGCCACCATCCTGGAGCTGGCCGGCAACGTCGAGGCCGTACTCAAGGAGTATTCGCCCACCCGCCTGGGGATGTACGAGGCCAGCAACGGCATCGTGTTCTCCGAGACGCTGGAATTCTTCGGCTACCTGCTCAACCGCATCGACGAACCGGTGCCGGTACTGCAGGCGCCGGTCTACCGCTACCTGCCGGTGAGCAAGCAGCGCTTCTCCGCCAAGACCGGCGACTTCGTGATCACCACGCCCACCGGCGTCAATCACTTCGGCGCCGTGCTCAACGTCAAGGAATATCCGGACGGCACCTATCCGGGCATCCTCAACGGCCTGAAGTACCTCGATTTCGAATACGTGGTCACCCACTCGTTCAGCCCGATGGGCCGCCAGGACGCGCTGAAAGCGCTCGAGCGCACCAAGGGCATGATGATCTCCTCCGGCGACAAGGCCGTGAGCCAGATCATCGAGATGGACCAGGCCATGGACCAGCTCGCCTCCGGCAACTTCGTGCTGGGCGAGTACCACTTCATGATGACGATCTACGCGGCCACGCACGAGCTGCTGTCGCAGCAGATCGCCGCCACCCGCGCGGAGCTGTCCAATGCCGGCTTCGTCTCGATCAAGGAAGACCTGGCGGTCACCTCCTCGTACTACTCGCAGTTCCCCGCCAACTGGAAGTTCCGCACCCGCCTGGCCAACGTCAGCTCGCTGAACTTCCTGGGCCTGTCCCCGCTGCACAACTTCGCGCTGGGCAAGAAGGAGAACAACCCCTGGGGCGACTGCGTCACCACGCTGCAGACCACCAACGGCCAGCCGTACTACTTCAACTTCCACGCCACTCATCCGGGCGAGAACTCGCTGGGCGAGAAGGCGATCGCCAACACCATGGTGATCGGCAAGTCCGGTACCGGTAAAACCGCACTGATCAACTTCCTGCTCAGCCAGGTGCAGAAACTCAAGCCCGCGCCGACCATCTTCTTCTTCGACAAGGACAAGGGCGCGGAGATCTTCGTGCGCGCCTGCGGCGGCAACTACCTGGCGCTGGAGAACGGCCAGCCGACCGGCTTCAACCCGTTCCAGTGCGAACGCAACGAAGGCAACGTGCAGTTTCTGTCCGACCTGATGAAGGTGCTGGCCGGCAAAAGCGTGTACAGCTCGCGCGAAGAGGATGACATCTTCCGCGCGGTCGAGGCCATCCTCGACACGCCGATGCACCTGCGCACCATGACCAACTTCCAGAAGAGCCTGCCCAACATGGGCGACGACGGCCTGTTCGTGCGCATGCGCAAGTGGACTGCCGGCAACTCGCTGGGCTGGGTGTTCGACAACCCGGTCGACACCATCGACCTGGAAAAAGCCAACATCATCGGCTTCGACTACACCGACATCATCGACAACCCCGAAGTGCGCTCGCCGGTGATCAACTACCTGCTGCACCGCCTGGAGTCGCTGATCGACGGCCGCCGCCTGATCTACGTGATGGACGAATTCTGGAAGATCCTCGACGGCAAGGGCGGCCTGAAGGAATTCGCCAAGAACAAGCAGAAGACCATCCGTAAGCAGAACGGCATGGGCATCTTCGCCACCCAGAGTCCGGAAGACGCGCTGGCCAGCGACATCTCCGCGGCACTGATCGAGCAGACCGCCACCATGGTCCTGCTGCCCAATCCGAACGCGAGCCGCGAGGACTACATCAACGGTCTCAAGCTCACTGAAGCGGAGTACCAGGTGGTGGTGGGACTGGACGAGCGCTCGCGCTGCTTCCTGGTCAAGCAGGGCCATGCCTCGTCGGTATGCCAGCTCAACCTGCGCGGCCTGGACGATGCGCTGGCGGTGATTTCCGCCTCCACCGACAACATCGAGATCATGCACCAGGTGCTGGCCGAACACGCCAACGCCGCCGGCATACCCGCCGGCGATCTCAAGCCCGACCAGTGGCTGCCCACCTTCTACGAACGCCGCAAAGGCAGCGGCAAGGGCCGGCCCAGTTCCCCCACCGGCGCCAACCAGAACACTCCCCGCCGCACTGCGGCCGGCTGACCCCTACCCTCGACTACGGACAACGTGCCATGACCAAGCAAACGCGCACCCCCCGTCTTCTGAAGCTTCCGGCCGCCGTGGCTCTCGCGGTGGTCTCGCTCACCGGCTTCTATGCCGATCAGGCGCAGGCCCAGTGGGCCGTCATCGATCCCGCGCACATCGCGCAGGATGCGGCGAACTTCATCCAGACCGCGGCTCAGTACGGCAAGGAAGTCGCGCAGTACGCCTCTGTGCTGCAGCACTACGCGCAGCAGCTGATTTCGCTGCAGAGCATGAGCTTCTCCAGCGTGCTGAGCCTGGACACCACCTACGTCAGGATCGCCGACGACGCTGGCGTGGCGGAAGCGTGCCCCTCGCCCAAGGATGGCGTGCCCATCATTCCCGGCCTGCTGACGCTGTCCCTGCCCAAGCTGCAAGATTCGGTGGTGGATAGCCAGATGAAGGTCTGCCAGCAGATCGTGATGCGGCGCAACCACCAGTACAACGTCACCGTGGACATGCTCAACCGCGTCAATACCGTCTACGGCGGCTATGCGAGGCAGTTCGAGCAGATCTCGCAGATGGTCGGCACCAGCCAGGGCGCGCTCGCCGGCGCGCAGGCCAACATCGCGCGCGGCCAGGCCAGCATGGATACCGAAATGCGCCTGTGGCAGGTGCAGGTGCAGAGCGACGACCAGATCATCAAGTACCTGGAAGGCCAGCAGGCCAAGCTCGGCCAGGAAGCGATGAAGGGCAAGAACACGCTGCTGGGCACCATCGTCCACGCCGGCACGCTGGAACTCGCCTTCTCGACGCTCAACAGCGGTAACTGAGCTCGTCGGCAATGAAGTCATTCGCGACACGAACCTAAGGAACTGGGTGCTATGGTGCCTGCATCAACTACTGGCGATTATATTTTCTTCTCGCTGGTCAACAGCTATCTGAAGAGCCAGATCGCCCACTTCCAGCAGGACGTGCTTGGACGCATGGCGCTGTGGGCGTCGACCTTCGCGGTGATCCTGGTCACCCTCTGGGTAGCGATCCAGGGCTACCGCATGGTGACCGGCCAGAGCCGAGAACCGATGATGGCCCTGGTCGCCAACATGGCGAAGATCGTCTTCATCGTCTCCGTGGCCACCACCCTGGCCGTCGCGGGCAACGATATCCAGGAGCTGCTCACCACGGATCTCGGCAAGCACATCAACTTCCTGTTCACCGGCAACAACAGCTCGCCGGAGGACATGATCGACCAGAACCTGGCCAAGACCCAGCTGGCCTTGTCGGCGATCGATGTGATCAAGGTCAATCCCACCGACATCGACATGGCCGGCCAGAAATCGAAGGCCGAACTGCTGGCCACCTTCGGCACCGCCAGTCCGCCGATGACCGCCGGCGCGATGCTGCTGCTCTATCAGTTCGCTATGGCGCTATTCATCGGGCTGGGACCATTGTTCATCCTGTGCCTGATCTTCGAGCAGACCAAGGAACTATTCCGAAAATGGTTGATGTACGGCATCGGCACCTTGTTCTCGATGGCTATGCTGGCGGTGGTCACATCGATCGCCATGCGCCTGTGCCTGAGCGTCGCCGAGGCGCTGTGGGCGGCCAACCTGATCAATAGCCTCACTGGCGAGGGTGCCGAAGGCCTGTCCAGCCTGGCCTTGCAGCAGGGCGGCATCGGCCTGTTGATGACGGTGCTGATCGTCAGCGTGCCGCCGATGGCTGCGATGTTCTTCCAGGGCACGATGGGTAACTTCATGACCTATTCGGCCATGGGTGGTGCGAACAGCCAGCCGAGTGCATCGGGACAGCCGCCGGGGTCTTATATGCCGTCGCCTCAATCCCAGGCCACGTCGGATACGAGGTCGATTCCCTCCTCGCCGACACCCGGCCTGGGGGTGCGTACGCCCAGTACGCCAATGACAGCCTCGGCCGATCAGGTCAAGATTGGCCAGAATCGAGAAACGTGATCGCCATGAAATCCTTGCTGATCCTGCTCTTTTGCATCCTTTGCTTCAGCCCTGTGCTTCACGCTGAAGGGGGTTGCCCCCCTGGCATGGTTCCGGAAGGTGGGCAAGGCGTCACTTCCTGCCGCCCCATTCCCGGTTATGGCCAGCCGGGGAGTCAGGCGCCCGTACCGGGAGCGCCGCAAAATGTCGTTTGGGTCGAGCGTTGGGGAGCGGTCGCGCTGGACGCCCAGTACACCGGCAACCTCGGCGCTGCGCGTAACAAAGCCAGTCGATCCGAGGCAGAGCAGATCGCCATGGCGAACTGTCGCTCGCTCGGTTCGACGAAATGCGAACTGATCTCCGCTTTCTCCAACAGTTGCGTCGCGGTAGCGAAGGCTGACAACCACTATAGCGTCGCAACCCGCCCGACCAAGCCCGATGCGGAGAAAGTGGTCATAGGCTTATGTGATGACGCGTCATGCAAGGTTGTCTTTAGCAGCTGCAGCACGGCGCTGCGCCTCTAGTGAGATCCATGGAATCGGATCGCCTCGAGTGAATGCGGGCGATGTGTGGAACAGCTTCCGCGAGAGGCCGCTTGAGATATCCATGAATCAGCAGATGCAAGGCGATCCAGGGCGCAAGCGCCTTTCCTTCTGAAATCCGCGTAACCATCCAAGTGCAAAGGAATGCTCATGAAAAAAGCACTACTGCTCATCCTGCTCCTGGCCGCCAGCACCAGCGCGTCCGCGCAGTTCTTCAAGGCCATTCCCTACTACGGGAACAACCCTTACCTGTTCTGCAAGCTCGGCATGCCCATGGATTGCTGGGTGCCCAGCGACCCGGTGACCGGCTCGATCACGGTCATCGACTGGGAGTGTTACAACCCCACTTCCGCACTCGTCTACAAGGAAGTCTGCCCCAAGGCTTTTCCGGGCGCGTCGGGGACCGGTGAGCTTGGCAGTTCGGCTGAGGCCATCCCGCCGGCGAAAGAAGTGCCCGCCGCGGCAGACCCGGCCAATGCCAACCGTTGAGCGATACGCATGATTCCGCCCACCGCTCTCAAGGTGGGTGGAATGGCGAGCGCAGCGAAGAAGCCCGCAACGCGATACAGAAATCAGGCAGTTCCGCACATAGCTTGCACTTGCCTTGCGCCATCGGAGCAAGTGACACTCGGCGGCGGTAGATCGAAAGGACCCAACGTTCCATGAGCCCAAGGAAGCTACTTCTCGTCGCGCTGCTGGCTTCGCTCAGCGCGTGCGGCTCAGCGCAATCCACCGATCCTTCCGCAACGTCTTCGGCGAAGGCTCCGGCAGCGGCGGTCTCCGCGCCTGCGGCGCATGCCACCGCCGAAACTCAAGGAAAGAGTGCCATGTCTCCCCTGCAGAACCTGCTCGGCGTGTTCGCCGCAGCCCACGCTTCGTCCTGGCCGGCGTTCGACGCCGTGGCGGGCGTCCATTGGCGCGACGCCAAGCCGCTCGACAATGCCGACGCCACCGGCCCGGATATGTCGCACTACCGCAGCGGCAACCTGCTGCTGGCCGGCTTCGGCATGGTCGACGTGCCGGACGGCAAGACCGGCGAGGAAGCCGGCACGAAACAGGACAACGAAGGCAACGTCGGCGTCACCCTCAACGGCGACGCCACGGCAGTGCAATCGGTCGCGCTGGTGAAGTTCTATCCCAGCGAGAACCTGCAGGAGATCCTGCAGCATCAGTTGAGCGGCGACGCCGCGATCAAGCCCATCGGCGGCTCGTGCGCGCTGGATTTCGGCACCACCGCCGCCAACACGCAGAAGAACGCCTTCTACCAGATCACGCTCGGGGCCGGTGCGGCGCCCGTCTTCGCCGAGGCTTATATCGACGAGGACGGCGGCAACCAGGGGCCGGGCAGCACCACGTTCGTGTTCTATCGGAGCAAACCGGCGCAGCGGATGGAGGCCATGCGCTGTAAGGAGACCGGGAGCCTCTGATCTATTCCTACGTACCCGTCACCGCACTGTATGCGCGCCTCGCTGCGCTCCGGTGGTGAAGGCAGACTGGCCTGTCGAGACACCGGAGCGCAGCGAGGCGCGCATACAGTGCGGCCCCAACAAACTGAATTTAAATGTAGGGGTGACGCTCAGAAGGTCCGCAGGCGCTGCCGCACGACTTGGCAAGACAGCCAGTCTTCCCGGCGCCGTGCGGCAGCGCCTGCGGACCTTCTGAGCGTCATGCCGGGCACGTAGGAATAGATCAGAGGCTCCCAACCTCCTCCACAACTCAACCAGCATCGTCATCCACTAAGGAGTAAGCAATGGCTGATAGACGAGAGCACGCAGTGGCCACTGCGCAGGCATACCACCAGGGCAACATCGCCGGTCTGGACGACGCGATGACCCGTCGACTGGTCGCTTCCGTCGTCATGACGGAAAGCAGCGGCGGCAACCTCACCGTGACCAACAAGCAGGGCTATGTCGGCCGCTACCAGGCCGGCGCCGGCTGGCTCGCCGACGCCGGCTACATCGACAAGGAAAAACTGCAGGAGGCCATGAAGGGCAGCCGCAGCGAATGGGCATGGGCGTCCAAGGGCGGCATGACCGAATTCCTCAACGACCCTTCCAACTGGAAGAACGGCCTGAGCCTGGACAAGTACAAGGGCTCCGCCGAGTTGCAGGACAACGCCTTCCGCATCAACAGCGACCACGCCTACAAGCAGGCCGTGAAGAACGGCGTGCTGCACGAGGACGACAAGCCCGAGAAGATCGCCGGCTTCCTCAAGGCCCGCCATATCGCCGGCTACGGCGGCGCTGTGGCCGCCGCCACCGGCGGCCGCGTGATGCGCGACAGCAACGGCACCAGCAACTACGACTACCTGCACGACATCACGCGCAACCGCGATGGCCTGGACCAGCTGATGAAGCGCGCGCCGGGCCAGCACGCGCCAGAGCCGGCCCGCGACAGCGCGCCGGGCGTGCTCAAGCAGGGCGCGCATGGTGCCGAGGTCGGCAAGCTGCAGGAAGAACTCAACCGGCTCGGCTACGACCTGCGCGCCGACAAGCAGTTCGGCCCGCAGACGGAGGCAAAGCTCAAGGCCTTCCAGCACGATCACGGCCTGAAGTCCGACGGCCAGTACGGTCCGCGGACACAGGCCGCGCTCGACCGCGAGTTGAAGCTGCACGCCGAGCACGGCCACAAGCAGCTCGGCGACACGGCGCATCCCGCGCACGGCGTGTTCAAGCAGGCGCTGGACGGCGTGCACAAGATCGACGCCGACCGCCAGCGTGCGCCCGACCAGGTCAGCCAGAACGTGGCCGGCTCCCTGGCCGTCGCCGCACAGCGCGCCGGCCTCACCCGCATCGACCACGTGGTGATGAGCGAGGACGGCAGCCGCGTCTATGCGGTGCAGGGCGATATGAACTCGCCGCACAAGCGCATGGCCGAGGTACCGACGCAGCAGGCGGTGAATACGTCGCTGGAGCAGAGCAGCCGCGACATGCAGCAGCTCGGCCAGGCGCACACCGGCCAAGCGCACACCGGGCAGCAGCAGACCAGCCCGCAACAAACCAGCAACCCGCAGCAGGCGCACGAGGCTCAGCAGGCCCAGGCGACTTCGCCGCAAAGGTAATCGCTCCTCGCGGCCGGCCTATCGAGACGCCGGCCGCGACCGAGTCAAACCGACTGCGAAAGTCCCTGAACAACCTATCGAACTCCGATGCCCTGCGGCAGGCCATCTCTCCACGGAGATGGCCGTTCCCGCTCCGCACCACCGCAAGCCCGATCCGGAAGGAAGCATCATCATGACCGTCAGCCGACCCATCCTCAGCCTCCTGCCCTGCCTGCTGCTGGCAGCCTGCGGCAATCCGGCGAGCGAGGGCCAGCTACCGGTTCCTTCCGGCGAAGCCGCGCCGACGCGCGCTGCTTCGGCCGCCGCCACGCAGGCACCGCACGCATCCGTCCCGGCCACCAGCGCCACCACGGCCGATGCAGCGGTGCCCAAGGACATGCCCATGGATGGGCCGCTGCCGCCACCCGTCGCCAACCTGCCAGGCGTTGCCTGCACCCAGAAAAAGAAAGACTGGGCGCCGGAATGCACGGCGGGCGAATACCAGATCGTGGTGAACACGGAAGGCTGCAGCGCCGACGGCATCTACGGGCAGATCCAGGCCAACGACCAGCCATCCGCGGTGCTGTCGACCGCGTTCCCGCCCTTCCCGTCCGCGCAAGTGGCCAGGTTGCATGACCTGCAGCTCGTCTGCGTCATGGCCAATGCGCACAAGCAGGCGGGGCAGCCGCAATGGCATTACGTGGTGGCGATCCCGGCGGAATCCGTCGCGACCTGCAAGCACAGCGAGCTGTGCGGCGATGCCGGCGCGCCGAAAGTGGAATGGATCAAGCCTGCGCCGCAAGGCAAGTGCAGGCTGGAGCATGGGCAATATGTCGACTGCGCCGCCGGCTGGGTGAGCGCATCGGAGTACGCAGAGTTCTCGATGGGACTGTAAGCAGCCTTTCTTTCTGATCACCCGGAGGATGTATGGGTCGCGAAATCCTGGACGAGGCTTACCGTCATTTTGCGCTGGAAGGCCGTAACTACGAGTACGGCCGCGGCGATATGAGCCTGAAGAACGGCTCCCCCAACCACCGCTCGGATTCGAGCCGCACCGAGCAGGACCTGGACCACGACGGCTACTACGGCGTCGACTGTTCCTCGCTGGTCTGGCGCGGCATGAAGAACGCCGGCTACGACGTCGGCAACGAACCGTTCGCCACGTCCAAGCTCTACGACAGCGGCAAGTTCACCGGCTACGCCAAGCAGCACTTCGACATCGTGCCCGCCGAGGACGCACGCAAGACGCCAGGCTCGCTGCAGCCGGGCGACCTGCTGATGTTCGACAGCAAGCACGGGCGGCACGTGGCGATCTTCAAGAGCTACGACGACAAGGGCAATATCGAGTTCTACGGTTCCCAGGTCAGCACCGGCCCGGCGCTGAGCAAGGCGATGGGGCCCATCGACAGCAAGCTCGGCTACTGGAACGAGGGCGATTTCAAGATCGTCGGGGCGATGCGTCCCAAGCCGGAGTTCCAGGTGCATCAGCCGCTGCATGGGCACGACAAGGTGGTCATCCCGGAGGCGCCGAACGGCCCCATGGTCAAGCGGCATCATCCGGTCGGACATACCGCCGCGGCGCCGGGCCACACCGCAGCACCGCACCAGCCCGCCGCCACGGCCGCGAAGCCGGCGCATGCGGATCCGGCCGAGCACAAGCACGCACAGGAGAACTACCTGCACAAGGGCGCGCGCGGCGGCGACGTCATGAGCCTGCAGCAGGAACTGGCCAGGCTCGGTTATCCGACGCGCGAAGCCCCGCTGCAGCCCGACGGCAAGTTCGGCGGCCTCACCGACGACGCGCTGCGCAAGTTCCAGCGCGAGCACAAGCTCGAACCCGACGGCGTCGCCGGCCCCAAGACCATGGACGCCGTGCGCCACCAGCTCGAGCAGGGCAAGCACGCCGCGCATGCTCCGGACCAGGCCAAGGCGCCCATGCGCCTGGACAATCCCGCCCATCCGGAGAACGGCCTGTACAAGCAGGCTCTCGACGCCGTGCACCGCCTCGACGCCACCCACCAGCGCGAACCGAACCACCAGAGCGGCCAGCTGGCCGGTTCGCTGGCGGTCCGCGCACGCGAGGAAGGCCTGCAGCGCATCGACCACGCCGTGCTCAGCGACGACGCCAGGCACACCTATGCGGTGCAAGGTGACCTCAACTCGCCGTTCAAGCGCGTGGCCGAGGTGAACACCGCCCAGGCCGTCAACACCCCGCTGGAAAAGAGCACCACGGCACTGGAACAGGCCGCCAGCACGCAGACGCAAAACTCGCAGCAGCAGAAGCAGCAGCAACCGGCGCCCGCGCACACGGGTCCCAGCGTTTCCCACTAACCGGCAACGCCCGGGCCTGTCCGCAACACGGACAGGCCCGGCTCCTTCCGCAGAGACAGGCCATGTCGATCAGAACCAGGATGGGTTTCACTCTTTCGCTGATGCTGCTCCTGCTCACCCAGGGCGCGACAGCCGCTGGCACGGATGCGAAGGACACGCCGCCGAAACCGGCGCCGTCCGCCGCGCCGGCCACCACCGCCAGCGTGCCGCAGGGCTTTTCCTCGTATGCGGCGGAACCTGCCGGCGACAACAAGCAATGCGTGGTCGGCGCCGTCGCCGACGCCGACGGCATGAACCAGAAGCCGTTCGTCTACGTCGAGGACACCGACGCCAACCGCGTGCTGTGGACGCGGCCGCTGGAGCTGCCGGCGCATACCTACCAGGGCCGCGCCACGCATTGCCTGCACAAGGGCGGCACCGTCTACGTGCTGCTGCAGGCCGACACCCAGGCCGCGCAGTCGCTGGCGCAGACCTCGTTGCGGGTGATCGAGCTGGACGTCGCCACCGGCAGCGTCACCGGCAACCGCGAAGTGCCGATGCCCGGCGCCGCCGACGCCACCTCGGCCTGGGTCGACAAGGGCGAGGACGCGTTCCGTCTCGCCGGCAAGAACGGCCTGGCCATCAGCGGCGAATATTTCCGCCTGGCCGATCCGGACAAGCATCTTACGTTCACGGTCACCCTGCACTGAGCATGGGCGCCACCGTGCATCCGCGACCACGCCGGGCGGCCAGCGCCGCCGGCGGGCCGGCGCAGGCGTTCGCCCTGCTGCTGGCGCTCGCATCCACCCCCGCTTTCGGTTCTCCCATGAAGACACCAGACATCAAGCAGAACCCGCGTCCACAGCAGCGCTACGAGCTGACGCTCAGCATCGACGGCGCGCCGGGACCGTTCGACTCCATCACCGGCACCGTCCACTACAAGGTGCAGAACGAGCGCTGCGTGCCGGCCACGCCGGGCAGCGGCGCCACGCTGACGCCGGAGCGCAACGTCCCCATCGAGTTCGTGCGCATCAACGACCATGAGTACAAGGGCACCCTGTTCGTCGACCTGCTGCAGGACGAGGACTACTACGGCATGGGCGTCTGCCACTGGGCGGTGAACACCGCCTGGGCCACGCTGAAGATCAAGGGCGTGGAATTCTCGCCGGCGATGGACTCGCGCGAGCTGCTGGCGCAGAAGCCGGTGCCCACTTATTTCGTGCGCAGCGAATACTTCAACAGCAGCGACGAGCGCACCGCCTTCGGCACGCCGAACCGCGCGCTGTTCAAGCCGACCACCCGCACCGACATCTTCTCGATGACGCTGACGGCCAGGGAGACCGGCCCATGAGCATCGATACCACCGACTACGCGCTGCTCGCGCGCGACGCCTACCAGGACCGCAGCACCAACCAGACCGTCGAATTGGGTGGCGTCAAGTACCGCATCTTCGACCACACCGACGATCCGCGCACTGGCTACCAGGGCACCGCCTACCAGCGTGTGGACACCGGCGAAATCGTGGTCGCCCATCGCGGCTCGGAGTTCGACCGCGAGCTGCTGAAGGACGGCGGCACCGACGCCGGCATGGTGCTCACCGGCCTCAATGCGCAGGCGCCGGACGCCACTGCCTTCACCCAGCGCGTGGTGGACAAGGCGCGCCAGCAATCCGAGCAGCTCGGCGTGCCCTACGACGTCACCGTCACCGGCCATTCGCTCGGCGGCACCCTGGCCGAACTGACCGCTGCGCGGCTGGACCTCAAGGGCGAGACCTTCAACGCCTACGGCGCCGCAGGCCTGCTCTACGGCCTGCCCGAGGGCGGCCACCAGGTGATCGACCATATCCGCGCCGGCGACATCGTCAGCGCGGCCAGCCCGCATTTCGGCGAGGTGCGCATCTACGCCGCGCCGCAGGACATCGACACCCTGAGCAAGGCCGGCTACCGCGACGATAGCGGCCCGCTCAGCCCGCGCAATCCGCTGAAAGCCACCGACTTCAGCGCGCACGCGATCGACAACTTCGTGCCGGACAACAAACTGCTCGGCCACTCCATCGTGAGCCCCGAGAATGCCGCCCTGTATCAGCAGCACAAGGGCATGATCGACCGCTACCGCGAGGACGTGCGCGATATCCGCACCGTGCTGTCGGCGCCGTGGGAAGTGCCGCGCGCCGTGGTGCACGGCGTGGAGACGGTGGCGCACGAGGTGGGCGAGAAGGTCGCCGAGGGCGCGCATGCCGTCGGCAACGCGGTCAGCCACGTAGTGCACGAAGTGGAGGAAAAACTCGAAGCCTTCGGCGACCGCGCCTCCCACGCCATCCACACGCTGACCCACCCCAGCGAGTGGCACCACGACAAGCCGGAGGGAAGCTCCCGCCTGGACCAGCCCGGCCATCCGGACCACGCCCTGTTCCAGCAGGCGCGCGATGCGGTGCATACGCTGGACGTCTCGCGCCAGCGCACGTCCGACCAGCAGAGCGACAACCTGTCCGGCTCGCTGGTGGTGGCCGCGCGCCAGGCAGGACTGGAGCGCATCGACCACGTGGTGCTCAGCGATGACGGCCACCGTGCCTACGCGGTGCAGGGCGAAGTAGCCTCGCCGTTCCGGCGCGTGGCCGAAGTGCCGACCCAGCAGGCGGTGAACACGCCGGTCGAGCGCAGCAGCGCGCAGTGGGAGCAGGCCGCGGCGCAGAAGCAGCAGTCGGGCCAGCCCGGGCAACAACAGGGTGTCCAGCCGGGCTAGGCGCCTGCGCTGGGCGCCTGAGTCGCATGCCGTGGACGCGAAGGCGATCACCGGACCTGTCACCGAAACACGATTACACTAGAGCGGATGACAGTCGGAAGGGATGTCGCGGCGGGGTGCCATCCGGCCGCGGCATGGCAAGACCACAGGGGCCGAAGCACCCTGCTTCGGAGCAATGGATGCGAGTCAGGTTCTCATGAGCAAGACGAAATGGTATTGGGCCGCCGGCCTGCTGCTGGTCGCCCTCGTCGGCGGCGAGTTCTTTTCCGGCTGGCTGGTGCGCCTGCTGCTGAAAGTGGACGTTCCGCTGTCCTGGAACACCTACTACCAGTACGTCACCGCGCTGGACGTGCCGCAGGTGCAGCCCTACGTCGGCCGCATCAAGGCCGCCGGCAGCGTCGGCTTCGGCCTGCCGATCATCCTGTGGATGGTGGCGTTCTATTTCATCGCCCGCACGCACAAGCCCTCGATGCACGGCGACGCGCGCTTCGCCCACGGCGGCGACCTGCGCAAGGCCGGCATGTTCAAGGCCGAAGCGAACGGCATCCTGGTCGGCAAGTACAAGGGTGACCTGGTGCGCCTGGGTGGCCAGCAGTTCGTGATCCTTGCCGCGCCGACCCGCTCCGGCAAGGGCGTGGGCGTGGTGATCCCGAACCTGCTCGACTACCAGGAATCGATGGTGGTGCTGGACATCAAGCAGGAGAACTACGAGCTCACCTCCGGCTGGCGTGCCAGCCAGGGCCACGAGATCTACCTGTTCAATCCGTTCGCCGAGGACCGCCGCTCGCATCGCTGGAATCCGCTGAGCTACGTGTCCAAGGACCCGTCCTTCCGCGTGTCCGACCTGATGAGCATCGCCGCCATGCTGTATCCGGACGGCGCGGACGACCAGAAGTTCTGGGTGAGCCAGGCGCGCAACGCCTTCATGGCGTTCACCCTGTACCTGAGCGAGAAGTGGGAACACGACGAGCAGAAGGGCCTGCCGCTGGTGCTGCGCGACAAGCCCACCCTCGGCGCGGTGTATCGCCTGTCCTCCGGCGACGGCACCGACCTGCGCCAGCTGTACCAGTGGATGTCGCAGCAGCCGTTCCTCAGCGGCAATGCGCAGTCGGCCTTCGCCAACCTGCTGTCGCAGGCGAACGAGACCTTCGCCTCGATCCTGGGCACCTTCAAGGAACCGCTGAACGCCTGGATCAATCCGGTGCTGGACGCGGCCACCGGCGACGACGACTTCCTGCTCACCGACGTGCGCAAGAAGCGCATGACCATCTACATCGGCATCCAGCCCAACAAGCTGGCCGAGAGCCGGCTGATCGTGAACCTGTTCTTCAGCCAGCTGATCAACCAGAACACCAAGGAGCTGCCGCAGAACAACAAGGCGCTCAAGCACCAGTGCCTGTTGCTGATGGACGAATTCACCTCGATCGGCAAGGTGGACATCATCTCCTCCGCCGTGTCGTACATGGCCGGCTACAACATCCGCCTGCTGCCGATCATCCAGAGCGTGGCCCAGCTCGACGCTACTTACGGCCGCGAAGTGGCGCGCACGCTGATCACCAACCACGCGCTGCAGATCGTCTTCGCGCCGCGCGAGCAGCAGGACGCCAATGACTACTCCGAGATGCTCGGCTACACCACCGTGCGCAAGGAGAACGTCACCCGCGGCAAGGGCGGCGACCAGTCGCGCAGCGAGTCCGAGGAGCGCCGCGCGCTGATGCTGCCGCAGGAGCTCAAGGCGATGGGCGCGGACAAGGAAGTGTTCCTGTACGAAGGCATCCCGCATCCGGTGATGTGCGAGAAGATCCGCTACTACAAGGACAGCTACTTCACCTCGCGCCTGATGCCCAAGGCGGACATCCCGGTCTTGAAGATCTGACGGCGCCGGGCGGCGTCGGCGCTAGACTTGGCGCATGACGCTGCCCACCGCCCTGCTCGACGCCCTGCACGCCAGCTTCGCCGGCGACGCCCTGTCGCTGGGCGAAGCCGAGCGCCTCGCCTACGCCTACGACAACTCCCGCCGCAACGCCCTGCCGGACGCGGTGGTGTTTCCCACCACGCACGAGCAGGCCGAAGCGCTGGTGCGCGCCTGCCGCGAACACCGCGTGCCGCTGGTGGCGCGCGGCCGCGGCACCAATACCACCGGCGCCACCGTGCCGGTGGACGGCGGCGTGGTGGCGAGCTTCGAGCGCATGAACCGCATCCTGCGCATCGACCCGGACAACCGCCTGGCCGTGGTGGAGCCGGGCGTGCTCAACGGCGACCTGCAGCAGGCGCTGAAGCCGCACGGCTTCTTCTGGCCGCCCGATCCCACCTCCTCGCCCTGGTGCAGCATCGGCGGCAACCTGGCCTGCAATTCGGCCGGGCCGCGCACGGTGAAGTACGGCAGTCCGCGCGAGAACACCTTGGGTCTGCGCGCGGTGGCCGGCACCGGCGAGGGTTTCCGCTGCGGCACCTATACCAGCAAGGGTTCCACCGGCTACGACCTCACCCGCCTGCTGATCGGCTCGGAAGGCACGCTGGCGCTGATCACCGAAGCGACCCTCAAGCTCACCCCGAAACCCAGCGGCCTGCGCACGCTGCGCGCCACTTACCGCGACGTCAGCGCCGCCGCCCACGCGGTGGCGCGCATCATGGCGCAGCCGGTCACGCCCTGCGCGCTGGAATTCATCGACGACGTGGCGCTGAAGCTGGCCCGCGACCACGGCGGCGACAGCGTGCCGCTCGCCGGCGCCATGCTGATGATCGAAGTGGACGGCGAGCCGGACACGCTGGCCGGCGCCGTGGAAGCCGTATCGCGCGCCGCCCGCGGCGACGGCCTGGAAAGCCTGCAGGTGGCGCAGACCGCCGAGGAAACCCAGGCGCTGTGGTCCGCGCGCAAGGCGCTGTCGCCGGCGCAGCGCACCATCTCGCCGAACAAGATCAACGAGGACGTGGTGGTGCCGGTCAGCCGCCTGCCGGAACTGGTCGACGGCATCAAGCAACTGGCTGCGAAGCACAACGTGTTGATCGTCAGCTTCGGCCACGCCGGCAACGGCAACCTGCACGTGAACCTGCTGCCGCGCGACGACGCCGAACGCGAACGTTCCCACGCCTGCCTGGCCGAGGTGTTCGCGCTGGTGATCCGCCTGGACGGCACGCTCTCCGGCGAACACGGCATCGGCCTGGTCAAGCGCGAATTCATGCCGCTGGCGCTGCAGCCGTCGACGCTGGGGCTGATGCGCGGGGTGAAGGCGGCGTTCGATCCGGACGGCATTCTCAATCCGGGCAAATTGCTGCCGTAGCGCGCGCTGTCAGCGCCGGCGCAGGCTGCTAGGCTGCGGACATCACAGGGGGAAAACCATGAAAGTCGTCCGGCTTCTGCTGCTGGCCTGCGCCAGTCTTCTGTTGCTCGCCTGCAGCCAGCAGGAACTGATCGACAAGTTCACGCCTAAGGCGGAATCCGCCTATGCGCAGAAGCTGTTCGCCGATCTGCGCGCCGGCCACTACGACACGGTGAAGGACGCTCTCGCCCCCGCGCTGCGCACACCGGACATCGACAAGAAACTGGCCGAGGTCGCCGCGCCCTTCCCCGCCGGCGAGCCCAAAGCCGTGCACGTGGTGGGCGCCAATACATCGACCCTGAGCATGAACGGCGGTCCCGCCACCACCAAATACAACCTCACCTACGAATACCAGTTCGCCGATTCGTGGGTGCTGGCCAACGTCGTCCTGCAACGGGACAAGGACGGCTTGCGCGTGCTTGGGCTGCACACCGAGTCGCGGGCCCGCTCGCTGGAAGCGACCAGCGGCTTCAGCCTCGCTGGCAAGGGCGTCCAGTACCTGGCCTTCCTGGCACTGGTGATCGCGATCCCATTCTTCTGCATCTACGCCTTCGTGATGTGCCTGCGCACGCCGAACCTGGAGCGCCGCTGGCTGTGGGCACTGTTCACCCTGTTCGGCTTCGTTGCGGTCGGCCTGAACTGGAACAGCGGCGAGCTCAGCTTCCACCCGATCTACTTCCTGCTGCTCGGCGCCGGAGTCTCCCAGGGCGGCTTCGGCCCCTGGGTGTTGAATATCGCGTTCCCGCTCGGCGCCGTGTGGTTCCTGTGGAAGCGCCGCACGCTGCTGAAAGCGGCGGCGCTGTAGCGCTCAGCTGGGCCGGTTGCCGGTGCCGCGCAGGATCAGGTGCAGCCCGAACAGCACGAACACCGCACCGGCGAAGCCGTCGATCCAACGCGTCAGGCGCAGGTAGCCGCGGCGCATCGCCGGCAGGGCGAAGAAGGCGGCGACCAGCGAGAACCACAGGAAGGTCTCGGCGATGATCAGGCCCCACAGGCCCCAGCGTGCCGCCGCGCCGACGCCGTCGCCGACGAAGGCCGAGAACACCGAGCCGAAGTAGACCAGCGCCTTGGGGTTGGCCAGGTTGGTCAACAGGCCGGCGCGCAGCGCGGCGACATCGCTGCGTTCGACCACCACCACCTGGGTGGCGCCGCCGGCCGGCGCCTTCCACGCGCCGCGCAGCATCTTCACCCCCATCCAGGCCAGGTAGAGGCCGCCGGCCACGGCGATCAGGCGCGACAGCCAGGCCATCTGGTGCAACACGATCTGCAGGCCCAGCAGGGCCAGCGCCGCCCACACCAGCGCGCCCAGGGTGATGCCGACGACGCCGAACATGGCCTGCCGGCGCGAGCGACTGACCGCGGTCTGCGAGACGAAGAAGAAATCGGGGCCAGGGCTGGCCAGGGCGATCAGCTGGATTGCGGCGATGGTGAGGAAGAGGCTCATGGGGTCACTCTCAGCGTGGAAAGGACACTCGGGATAAGGCACGGGTATTTTGCGGCTGCGCAACTTGTTCCCGCCGGGCCGATTCCCTACGCTGGCGGACGTTTGGCCAGGACCTAAGACCGGTCCTAAGGCCGCCCGCGGGGGATCAGCGCGTTCACCGGAAGGGCAGCACCAGCTCGGCTGGCTGCCCCGCCCGGCGTGTGCCCGACGGACCGCTCCGCGATATTAACGAATCACCAGGACCGATAGAGCCCGATGAGCATCAAACTCCGCCTCGTCATCATGTACTTCCTGCAGTTCTTCGTATGGGGGTCGTGGCTGCTGACCATCGGGGCGTACTGGTTCCAGAACAAGCATTGGCCCGGCACGCAGTTCGGCGCGATCTTCTCCACCATGGGCATCGCCTCGCTGTTCATGCCCTCGATCGCCGGCGTGATCGCCGACAAGTGGATCAACGCCGAGAAGCTGTTCGGCCTGATGCATATCGGCGGCGCGATCATGCTGTTCATCGTGCCGAGCATCGATTCGCCCGGGCTGATGTTCTGGGTGATGCTGCTCAACATGATGTTCTACATGCCGACCATCTCGCTCTCGATCGCGGTGGCGTACAACGCGCTCAAGAGCGGCGGCGAAGACATCGTCACGGTGTTTCCGCCGATCCGCGTATGGGGCACGGTCGGCTTTATCGCCGCGCTGTGGACGGTGAGCCTGCTGCATCTGGAAACCACCGCCGGCCAGTTCCACGTGGCCGGCGCCGCCGCGCTGCTGCTGGGCCTGTATGCGTTCACCCTGCCCAAGTGCCCGCCGCGCTTCGAGCGCAAGGAGCACCAGTCGCTGCTGGATACGCTGGGCCTGACTTCGTTCGCGCTGTTCCGCAACGTGCAGATGGCAGTCTTCTTCGTGTTCGCCATGCTGCTCGGCGCGGCGCTGCAGCTGACCAATGCCTACGGCGATACCTTCCTGCACGACTTCGCCACGATGGAGCCGTACAAGGACCTGCTCGCCGTGCGCTATCCGGCGATCATCATGTCCATCTCGCAGATTTCGGAAACGCTGTTCATCCTGGCGATTCCGTTCTTCCTCAAGCGCTTCGGCATCAAGACGGTGATGCTGATCAGCATGCTGGCGTGGACGCTGCGCTTCGGCCTGTTCGCTTATGGCGATCCCGGCGCGGGGCTGTGGATGATCGTGCTGTCGTGCATCGTCTACGGGATGGCGTTCGACTTCTTCAATATCTCCGGCTCGCTGTTCGTCGAAGGCCAGGCCGACCCGTCGATCCGCGCCAGCGCGCAGGGCCTGTTCATGCTGATGACCAACGGCATCGGCGCGGTGCTGGGCAGCTCGATCAGCGGCTGGATGATCGATGCCTTCTTCACCCACGCCGACGGCAGCAAGAACTGGCACGGCATCTGGACCGCGTTCGCCGCGTATTCGCTGGTAGTGGCCGTGCTGTTCCTGTTCCTGTTCAAGCACAAGCACGATCCGCAGGCGGTGGCCGCGGCGCGCGCGGCGCACTGAAGCGCATGGCGTAGGTTGGGGTGAGCCGTCAGGCGAACCCCGACATGGCCACCTGCATACGCCTCGCACTGTTGGGGTTCGCCTGGCGGCTCACCCCAACCTACGGATGGCGGGGGCAGCGCAGGAATTTGTGGTGAGAATTATTCTCATTTAAGATGCCGGTTTTCACGGCCTCCTAACAGCATGCCTCGCCTCTCCCGCGCCATCGCCCTGGCCCTGCTGGCCAGCGCCGCCTCCGCCCACGCCGCCGACAACACCTCCGACCAGAAGCAGGCCAAAGAGCTGGCGGCCGTGCGCGTCACCGGCGACTGGCTGGGCGATGCCACCGCGCGGGACGTGCAGAACCACCCCGGCGCGCGCACCACCATCCGCCGCGAGCAGATCGTCGAGGCCGCGCCGACCCAGGTACGCGACATCCTGCGCCGCATTCCCGGCGTGCAGGTCCAGGAGAGCAACGGCACCGGCGGCAGCGATGTCTCGCTGAACGTGGGCGTGCGCGGCCTGACCGCGCGCCTGTCGCCGCGCTCGACCATCCTGCTCGACGGCATCCCGATGGCGGCGGCGCCGTACGGCCAGCCGCAGGTATCGATGATGCCGATGGCGGTGGCCAACCTCGAAGCGGTGGACGTGGTGCGCGGCGGCGGCTCGGTGCGCTACGGGCCGCAGAACGTGGGCGGCATCATCAACTTCGTCACCCGCGAGATCCCCGAAACCTTCGGCGGCAGCGCTGGCGTGCAGTTGCAGGGCGGCGCTCACGGCGGCATCCAGACGCAGAGCAACGCCTTTGTCGGCGGCACCACCGCGCAGGGGCTGGGCCTGGCCCTGCTCTATTCGGGCACCAAGGGTCCGGGCTACCGCGAGCACGAGAACAACACGAATATCGACGACGTGATGCTGAAGTCGAGCTACCGCTTCAGCGACACCGACACGCTCAGCGGCAGCCTGCACTACTACCGAGGCCAGGCCGGCATGCCCGGCGGCCTCAGCCAGGCCGATTACAACGCCGATCCGTTTCAGTCGCGCCGCCCGTTCGACGATTTCCGCGGCCTGCGCAAGGACGCCGTACTGAAGTACAGCCACGTCGACGACACCCGCAGCTTCGAGGTGCAGACCTACTACACCGACAGCTTCCGCGGCAGCCATATCGAGACGATCACGCAGAACGCGAAGACCGGCATCTACACGCACCAGCTCAACGCCTACCCGCGCAACTACCACACCTTCGCGATCGAGCCGCGCTATGCGCAGCTGTTCGACTTCGGCGGCTGGACGCAGGAGATCGGCGTGGGCTACCGCTATCTCAACGAAGCGATGCACGAGCGCACGCTGCGCAACAACAAGTACGACTCGCCGCTGTACTACACCCCGTTCGACAGCTTCCCCTACAACGGCCCGTACGTGCGCTCGGGCAACAACGTCGGCGGCACCGAAGCGCATGCGCTGTACATCGACGACACCATCAACGCAGGCTCATGGACCATCACCCCCGGCCTGCGCTACGAGCGCATCGACACCTGGTGGCGCGCGCTGCCCGACGCGACGGTGTTGGTGAAAGGCCCGACCTACCGCCGCGAGCAGTACTCCAAGCCGCTGCCTTCGCTCAACGTGATCTATCACCTGTCCGAGCGCTGGAAGCTCTACGCCAACGCCGAAACCTCGTTCGGCAGCCTGCAGTATTTCCAGATCGGCCAGAAGAACGCCGACAGCCAGTTCGCCACCGGTCTGGCCCCGGAAACCGCGCGCACCTACGAAGCCGGCACGCGCTACGACGACGGCGCCTGGGGCGCCGAAGCCACCGTGTTCCGCATCAATTTCGACCATGAGCTGCAGCTGGTCGGCAAGCTCCCCGGCGTGGCCGATTCGCACGACGGCTGGACCAACCTCGGCGCCACCACCCACAAGGGCCTGGAAACCGCCGCACACCTCGATGCCGGCGCATTCGACCCGAAGCTGCGCGGCCTCACCCTGTGGGGCACCTTCACCTACACCAAGGCCACCTACAACTACGGCTCGTTCGCCGGCCTCGACCTGCCGTTCTATTCGCGCCGCACCGCCAACCTCGGCGTGCGCTACGAGCGCGGCCCGTGGACGCTGAATCTGGATGCCTTCACTCAGTCGCGCCAGCATTCGCCCGGCTCGCCCAGCTTCGACCCGGCCAGGCCGTCGCAGTACATCACCGTCGGCACGCCGGCCGGCGACTACGGCGACATCCCCGGCTGGACCAGCTGGAACCTGCGCAGCGAATACCGCTTCGGCCCCGAGCTGGCCTACCTGAAGCTCGGCGTGGGCGTGAAAAACCTGTTCGACCGGCGCTATTTCACCCGCTCCACCGACAACAACAACGGCCTCTACGTGGGCCAGCCGCGCACCTACTTCGTGCAGGCTTCGGTGGATTTCTGACCGCGGGGGCCGCTCCCGGCTAAAATAGCCGGATGCAGATCGGCCCCTACCGCATCGACCCGCCCGTGGTGCTCGCGCCCATGGCGGGGGTCACCGACAAGCCCTTCCGCCTGCTGTGCAAACGGCTGGGCGCGGGCTTGGCCGTGTCCGAGATGACCATCGCCGACCCGCGCCTGTGGCAGACGCGCAAGTCGCTGCATCGCATGGATCACGCCGGCGAACCGGAACCAGTCAGCGTGCAGATCGCCGGCTACGACCCCGCCATGCTGGCCGAGGCGGCGCGCTACAACGCCGGGCATGGCGCGCAGATCGTCGACATCAACATGGGTTGCCCGGCCAAGAAGGTGTGCAACGTGTGGTCCGGCTCCGCCCTGCTGCAGGACGAGCCGCTGGTGGCGCGCATCGTCAAGGCGGTGGTCGATGCGGTGGACATCCCGGTGACCTTGAAGATCCGCACCGGCTGGGACCGCCAGAACAAGAACGCGCTGAACATCGCACGCATCGCCGAGGACGCCGGCATCGCCGCGCTCGCGGTGCATGGCCGCACCCGCGCCGACAAGTACGAAGGCGTAGCGGAGTACGACACCATCGCCGCGGTGAAGGCTGCCGTGCGCATCCCGGTGTTCGCCAACGGCGACGTGACCACGCCCGAGCAGGCGAAACATGTGTTCGACGTCACCGGCGCCGACGCGGTGATGGTCGGCCGCGGCGCGCAGGGCCGGCCGTGGATCTTCCGCGAGATCGCGCACTACCTCGCCACTGGCGAGCGCCTGCCCGAGCCGGGTCCGGCCGAAGTCGCCGCCATCCTGCTCGCCCACCTGGAACACCTGTACGCGTTCTACGGCGAACAAGCCGGCGTGCGCATCGCCCGCAAACACCTGGGCTGGTACGCCAAGGACCGCCCGGAGAACGCTGCCTTCCGCAACGTGGTCAACCGCGCCGAGAGCGCGCAGGACCAGCTGCGACTGACCCGCGAATATTTCCAGGCGCTGGAAAGCGGGCTGGAACTGGCGGCCTGACGCCACCACGCCGGCATCGTTTCCCATCTGGCCGACGGCCGATTGAGAGCGTCACACGCGAAGCCTAAGCTCTGCTTCCCGCCCCGACGCGCAGGCCTTGCATGGCCACCGATCCCACCGGCGATTTCCCCTACATCCATGGTTTCTCCGCCGAGGAACAGTCCCGCCTGGTGCGCCAGGCGCGCATGTTCGAGACCAGCCTGTTCAGCCACGTGGACTACAGCGACGCCACCCGCCTGCTGGAAGTCGGCTGCGGCGTCGGCGCGCAGACCGAGATCCTGCTGCGCCGCTTCCCACAGCTGCACGTGACCGGCGTCGACCGCTCCCCCGCGCAACTGGCTGCCGCCGAACACAACCTGGGCGCCACTGCCTGGTGCGAAGCGCGCTATACGCTGAAACAAGCCGACGCCACCGACCTTCCCTTCGGCGAACGCAGCTTCGACGCCGCCTACCTGTGCTGGGTGCTGGAACACATGCCCAGCCCGGCGCGCGTACTGAGCGAAGTGCGCCGCGTGCTCAGCCCCGGCGCGACGATCTACGTCACCGAGGTGCTGAATTCATCGTTCTTCCTCGATCCGTATTCGCCGCACCTGCTGCGCTACTGGATGGCCTTCAACGACCACCAGTACGACTCCGGCGGCGACCCCTTCATCGGCGCCAAGCTCGGCAACCTGCTGCAGGCCGGCGGCTACCACGACGTGCATACCGAGGTGAAAACCATCCACCTCGACAATCGCCAGCCCGGCCGGCGCAAGCACATGATCGAGTTCTGGGAAGAACTGCTGCTGTCGGCCGCCGAGCCGCTGCTGGCCGGCGGCAAGGTCGACGCGGCCACCGTCGCCGGCATGCGCCGCGAACTGCAGGCGGTGCGCAACGACCCGAACGCGGTGTTCTTCTTCGGCTTCGTGCAGGCGCGGGCCAGCGTGTACTGAACGCTCAGGGCGTCGCGGCGGCCGGCTGCTTCACCG
Organism: Dyella sp. 2RAB6; assembly: GCF_052115385.1. NCBI lineage: Bacteria > Pseudomonadati > Pseudomonadota > Gammaproteobacteria > Lysobacterales > Rhodanobacteraceae > Dyella > Dyella sp. 2RAB6. Next base: position 316,085 of record NZ_JBFRGP010000003.1, on the reverse strand, counting down.
CAAAACCGTACGCCGCCAGCACCGGGCGCAGCACTTGGATCCACAGCGCATAGCCGGCCGGCTTCATATGCAGCCCGTCGTCGCGGAACAGCTCGGCGCGCGGCTTGCCCTGCGCATCCAGCATCGCCGGGGCGATATCCACGAAGCGCACCGTGCGCTGCGTCGCCGCCCAGTCGCGGATCAGCCCGTTCGCCTCGCGCATCGCCGGCCACAGCGACCAGCGCGCCACGCTGGGCTTGATCGAGATGTACACCACCGGCACCGCCGGCAAGTCCTTGCGCACGCGCGCCACGAAGGCCTTGAAATCGTCCGCCACCTGCTGCGCGGAATGCCCTTCGCTGACGTCGTTGTCGCCGGCGTACATCACGATCAGGCGCGGGTGGTACGGCGTGACGATGCGGTCGGCGTAATAGGTGCTGTCGGCGATCGCCGAACCGCCGAAACCGCGGTTGATCACCGGCACGCCGGGGAAGTCCTCGGCCAGCGAATGCCAGTAGTTGATCGAGGAGCTGCCGATGAACAGCACGGCATGCTGCGGCGGGGGCTGGGCCTGGTCCTGCCGGGCGAAGTCCTCCATCGCCGGCAGCCACTGAGCTGGCCCGGAGGGAATCGCCGCCTGGGCGGTGCCGGCGGCGAACAGCAGCCAGGCCAGGGCCAGCAGCCAGCGGGAGGGAGGGGTGGCGCGGTTCGGGGTCATGGTCGCCTCGGTGAGTCATGCCGATCCGCCCGAATGTAGCGGATCCGGCCCGGAAATCGCCCGCCGCCTGCCCGCATCGCAGCAATGAATGGGACGGCTCTGAGCTATCCTGCGGGGCTTGCGCGGCCTCCCGACGGGCCTCCGGCAGCCTGCGGCACGCGGCCTCCTGGCCGTCCAAACGGCTGAATCGGCATGAAATCGTCACCTGCCGGCGCCATGCTGTAGCTGCAAAACCGGGGACTGGCATGTATCATGCCGCACCCTCTTTCATCTCTTCATCCGTAAGGAAGGATATAACCCGCGATGAGCAACTTCCTCTTCACCTCCGAATCGGTTTCCGAAGGCCATCCGGACAAGGTCGCCGACCAGATCTCCGACGCCGTCCTCGACGCGATCCTGGCGCAGGATCCGCGTGCACGCGTGGCCTGCGAGACCCTGGTGAAGACCGGCGTGGCCATCGTGGCCGGCGAGGTCACCACCAGCGCCTGGATCGACCTCGAAGCGCTCACCCGCAAGGTGATCGTGGACATCGGCTACAACTCCTCCGACGTCGGCTTCGACGGCGAGACCTGCGGCGTGCTGAACCTGATCGGCAAGCAGTCCCCCGACATCAACCAGGGCGTGGACCGCAAGAAGCCGGAAGAACAGGGCGCGGGCGACCAGGGCCTGATGTTCGGCTACGCCACCAATGAGACCAAGGACTACATGCCGGCGGCGATCTACTACTCGCACCGCCTGGTCGAGCAGCAGGCCAAGGTCCGCAAGAAGAAGAACTCCCCGCTGCCGTGGCTGCGCCCGGACGCCAAGAGCCAGGTCACCCTGCGCTACGAAGACGGCGTGGCGACTGCCATCGACGCCGTGGTGCTGTCGACCCAGCACGATCCGGACGTCAAGCAGAAGGACCTGATCGAGGCCGTGCGCGAGCACATCCTCAAGCCCGTGCTGCCGGCCAAGCTGCTGCACAAGGGCACCAAGTTCCACATCAACCCGACCGGCAAGTTCGTGATCGGCGGCCCGGTGGGCGACTGCGGCCTGACCGGCCGCAAGATCATCGTCGACACCTACGGCGGCTGGGCCCGCCACGGCGGCGGCGCGTTCTCGGGCAAGGATCCGTCCAAGGTCGACCGTTCGGCCGCCTACGCGGCGCGCTACGTGGCCAAGAACATCGTGGCCGCCGGCATCGCCGACCGCTGCGAAGTGCAGGTCTCGTACGCCATCGGCGTGGCCGAGCCGACCTCGATCTCGGTGACCACCTTCGGCACCGGCAAGATCTCGGACGACAAGATCGAGAAGCTGATCCGCAAGCATTTCGACCTGCGCCCGTACGGCATCATCAAGATGCTGGACCTGATCCATCCGATGTACCAGCAGACCGCGAGCTACGGTCACTTCGGCCGCTCGCCGTACGAAGTGAAGGGCCCGGACGGCAAGACCTACACCGCTTTCTCCTGGGAGAAGACGGACAAGGCCGAGGCGCTGCGCGTGGACGCCAAGCTGAAGTAAGCGAAGCATCGTATTCGCTTGAGGAAACGGGCCGCGCAAGCGGCCCGTTTTCGTTGGGGGCCATGCCAGGCGCACCCGTGCAGCGGCTACAATGGGCGGATGTCCCTGATCCAACTCCAGCGCGTCGACTTCAGTATCGGCGGCCCCCTCCTGCTCGAACACGTCGATCTGTCGATCGAGGCGAACGAGCGCGTGTGCATCGTCGGTCGCAACGGCGAAGGCAAATCCACCCTGCTCAAGCTGATTGCCGGCGAACTGAAACCCGACGACGGCGAGCTGCGCGTGCAGACCGGCACGGTCGTCGCGCGCATGGCGCAGGAGGTGCCGCAGGACACCGCCGGCAGCGTGTTCGACGTGGTCGCGGCGGGCCTGGGCGACCTGGGCGCCTTGCTGGCGCGCTACCACCATCTGCTGGCCGAGCACGACTTCGACGCGCTGGGCGAGGTGCAGTCGCAGATCGAGGCGCGCCACGGCTGGGATCTCGACCGCCGCGTCAACGAAGTGCTGGTGCGCCTGGACCTGCCCGCCGATACCGACTTCGCCGCGCTGTCCGGCGGCATGAAGCGCCGCGTGCTGCTGGCGCAGGCGCTGGTGCGCAAGCCGGACGTGCTGCTGCTGGACGAGCCGACCAACCATCTGGATATCGAGGCCATCGGCTGGCTGGAAGGCTTCTTCAAGTCCTTCGCCGGCAGCCTGGTCTTCATCACCCATGACCGCTCCTTCCTGCGCTCGCTGGCCACGCGCATCGTGGAAATCGACCGCGGCCAGCTCACCAGCTGGCCCGGCGACTACGACAACTACCTGCGCCGCCGCGAGGAACGCCTGCACGCCGAGGCGCAGGCCAATGCGCTGTTCGACAAGAAGCTGGCGCAGGAAGAAGTGTGGATCCGCCAGGGCATCAAGGCGCGCCGCACCCGCAACGAAGGCCGCGTGCGCGCGCTGAAGGCGCTGCGCAACGAGCGCGCCGAGCGGCGCGAGCTCGGCGGCACCGCCAGGATCACCCTGGCCAATGCGCAGGCCTCGGGCAAGAAGGTGATCGAGACGCGCCACGTGCACCAGGCCTACGGCGGGCGCGTGCTGATCGGCGATCTCGACACCGTGATCATGCGCGGCGACCGCGTCGGCATCGTCGGCCCGAACGGCGCCGGCAAGAGCACCCTGCTGAAGATCCTGCTCGGCGAACTGCAGCCGCAGCGCGGCGAGGTGACGCTCGGCACCGGCCTGCAGATCGCCTACTTCGACCAGCACCGCAGCCAGCTCGACAACACCCTCAACGCGCTGGACAACGTCGCCGGCGGCCGCGAGTACATCGAGCTCAACGGCCAGCGCAAGCACATCATCGGCTACCTGCAGGACTTCCTGTTCTCGCCGGAGCGCGCCCGCGCGCCGATCACCCGCCTTTCCGGCGGCGAACGCAACCGCCTGCTGCTGGCCAAGCTGTTCGCCCAGCCGTCCAACCTGCTGGTGATGGACGAACCGACCAACGACCTGGACGTGGAAACGCTGGAGCTGCTGGAAGAACTGCTGACCGAATACCAGGGCACCCTGCTGCTGGTCTCGCACGACCGCGAATTCCTCGACAACGTGGTCAGCAGCACCCTGGTGCTGGAGGGCGAGGGCCGGGTCGGCGACTACGTCGGCGGTTACAGCGACTGGCTGCGCCAGCGGCCGCTGTCGCGGGCGGTGGAAGCGGTGCCGGTGAAGCCGGCCGAGGCGCCGCGCGTAGCGGAGCCGGAGAAGCCCAAGCGCAAGCTCAGCTACAAGGAACAGCGCGAGCTGGAGCAGTTGCCGCTGCGGATCGAACAACTGGAGACCGAGGTCGCCGCGCGTTCCGCGACGATGAACGACCCCGCGTTCTATCAGCAGGACAGCGCGGCGATCCAGCGCCATAACGATGCACTGGCGAAGGTGCAGGCGGAGCTGGAAGTGGCGTACGCACGCTGGACGGAGCTGGAAGGCTAAACCAACGCCGGCGTAGGTTGGGGTGAGCCGACAGGCGAACCCCAACCTGCGCCGGATTGCGCCGGGCGCTGCTCAGTGCTCGTTGCGCTTCGCGCTCTGCATCAACCGGTCGGTGTAGGCGATACCGATCGCCGACACGATAAACACCAGGTGGATGATGGTCTGCCACATCACGCCGACCGGCGTGAAGGTGGCGCACTTCAGCCCCACGCCGGGCCCGTTCTCGGCGATGCTCGCCAGCACCTCGGCCGAACAGAACGGCAGCCCGGTCAGCGAACCGGCCGCGATAAACGTCTTCAGCAGATGGATCGAGGAGATGCCGATGATCGCCATCGCCAGCTTCACCTTCAGCACCGAGGCGTTCACATGCGACAGCCATTCCGGCTGGTCCGGATGGTGCTCCAGGCGCAGGCGCGAGACGAAGGTCTCGTAGCCGCCGACGATCACCATGATCAGCAGGTTGGAGATCATCACCACGTCGATCAGGCCGAGCACGATCAGCATGATCTCCTGCTCGCCCAGCGAGGGCGCCTCGTGGATCAGGTGCCACAGCTCCTTGGCGAACAGGAACACGTAGACGCATTGCGCCACGATCAGGCCAAGGTACAGCGGCAGCTGCAGCCAGCGGGAACCGAAGATCAGCCAGGGCAACGGACCGAGGCGGCGGGGAGAATCGGACATGAGGAAAAACCCGTCGAGGTAAAACAGCCAGCCTAGCGAGGTCGAAAGATTCTGCGCAAGCGCCAGGCAGGCCTTTCAACCCGTGTTCTGCAAACCCTGTGACACCCCGTTGACGCAGGCCACCAGCGCCCGCAGCAACGCATCGTCCTCGCTGCCGCCCGCGCGCCAGCGCCGCAGCAGGTCCACCTGCAGCAGGCTCATCGGATCGATATAGGGATTGCGCAGCCGGATCGATACCGCCAGCTTCGGCGCATCGCGCAGCAGATCCTCCGCGCCCTTCAAGCGCAGCACCCAGCGCGTGGTGCGTTCGAATTCCTCGCGGATCAGCGCAAAGAACGGCTCGTGCAAGTCGCCGGCCAGGCGCGAGAACGCCTCGGCGATATCCAGGTCGCTCTTGGCCAGCACCATCTCCACGTCGTCCAGCATGTTCGCGAAGAACGGCCAGTCGCGCGCCATCTCCACCAGCGCCTCCTCGCCAAAGGCTGCCGCGCCCTGTTCCAGCGCGGTGCCCAGCCCGTACCAGCCGGTGATGATCGAGCGGCACTGCGTCCACGCGAACACCCAGGGGATCGCGCGCAGGTCCTGCACGCCGCGCATGCTGCGGCGACGCGAAGGGCGCGAGCCCAGCGTCATGCGCTCGATCACGTCGATCGGCGTGGCGCTGCGGAAATATTCGATAAAGCCTTCGCGGTCGATGAAGGCGCGATAGCTCGTGCGGCTGATCGCGGCCAACTCGCTCATGCGTTCGCGCCATGCTGTCTCGCGCTCGTCCTGCTCGCGCGGCCGCAGGCTGGCGCGCAGCACCGCGCCCACGGTCTGCTCCAGGTTGCGCAGCGCCAGCGCGCGGATGCCGTACTTGCGGTGGATCACCTCGCCCTGCTCGGTCACGCGCAGCACGCCGGCCACCGAGCCGCGCGGCGAGGACATCAGCGCCGGCGCGATGCGCGCGCCGCCGCGGCTGGCCGAACCGCCGCGGCCATGGAAGAACGACAGCCGCACGCCGGCCGCATTCGCCACCTCCAGCAGTTCGACCTGCGCACGCTGAAGGCCCCAGCGCGAGGCGAGCGTGCCACCGTCCTTGCCGCTGTCCGAATAGCCCAGCATCACCCACTGGCGGCCGCCGCGCTGTTCGAGATGGGCTCGATACACCGCATCGCCGAACAGCGCCCGCAGTGTCTCCGGCGCATTGGCCAGGTCGTCGACGGTTTCGAACAGCGGAGTCACATCCAGCGGCACGCGGTCCGCGTCGGCGACCAGGCCGCCATGCCTGGCCAGCGCCAGCACGGCGAGCACGTCGGCCGCGGAGCGCGCCATGCTGATGATGTACAGCCCCACCGCATCGCTGCCGTAGCGCTTGCGCGCATCGCGCAGCGTGGCGAATACGGCTTTCAGCGACTGGGCACCCGCATCGTCGCTCTCGGCGAACGCGCGCTCGCCGCTGGCATACGGCTGCAGTGCCGTCGCGCGCGCGACCTCGTCGCGCTCCGGCCAATCCGCTTCGCCGAGCAGCGCGGCGAGCGCATCGTCATGCACGCGCGAATCCTGCCGCACATCCAGCCGCGCCAGATGGAAGCCGAAACTGCGCACGCGCCAGACCAGCCGCTGCACCGCATACGCACCGGCGTGCAGGCCGCGATGGTCGATCAGGCTTTCGGCGATCAGCTGCAGGTCGGCCAACAGATCCTGCGGCGAGGCATACGCTTCCGGATGATCGTCGTCGTGCGTCGCCTGCAAGCGCGCCTGCACCACCGCGAGAAACGCGCGGTACGGCATGTCCGCATGGCGCGGCCGCACCTGGGCCGCGGCTTCGGGAAAACGCTCGCGGTAATCGGCAAGGCGCCGCGCGAGACTATCGTCGACACCGACGCGGCCTTCGGTCTGGCTGAGCAGGCGCGCCAGCCCCGCGATATCCGCGATGTAATGCTCCAGCACGTGCGCCCGCTGCGTGGACAGGCTGGCCGCGATGGTGTCCGCACCCACGTTCGGATTGCCGTCCATATCGCCGCCGACCCAGGTGGCGAACGACAGCACCCGCGGCAGCGCCACCGCCACGCCATAGACCTGCTGCAGCGCGTCGTCCAGCGACTCGTACAGCGCCGGCACGATGCGGTAGATCGGATTGGCCAGGTAGAAGCCGACGTGGTGGTGCTCGTCCTGTACGCTGGGCCGCACCGGCGAGGCTTCGGCGGTCTGCCACGCCGAGGACAGGGCCATGAAGATGCGGTCGTCGTCTTCCTTGCGTTCCTGCGGCGTGCGGCTGGGATCGAAGTTGTCGATCAGCGCGCGCACGATCGCCTGTTCCTTTTCCAGCAGCGAGCGGCGCATCGCCTCGGTCGGATGCGCGGTGAACACCGGCTCTACCCGTAGCCGCGCCAGCCATTCCAGCAGCTCGCCCGCGCCCACGCCTTGTTCCTTCAGGCTGCCCAGCGCGTCGAGCAGCGATTCGGGCTGCGGCGCGCGGTCCTCGCGCTGGTAGTCGCGGCGGCGGCGGATGCGATGCACGCGCTCGGCGATATTCACTGCCTGGAAATACGTGGCGAAGGCACGCGCCAGCGCCTCGGCATGCGCGGTCTCGACTCCGGTCAGCAGTTCCGCCAGCAGCGCCAGCGGTGCGCCTTCGTGGCGGCGCGCGATGGCAGCGGTGCGCACGCGCTCGACTTCGTCCAGGAACGCCGGCGCCACCTGCTCGGCCAGCATATTGCCGACCAGGGTGCCGAGGCGGCGCACGTCTTCGCGCAGGGGGGCATCGTGCGGGGCGAACTCGGGACTGCGCTGCTGGGCCATCGGAACCACGTCGGCGGATGTCTGGACATCCAAGACTACCCCGAACGAACGCCTTTTTGTGCAGCGCCGCATGAGCTCGTAACGGTTGCTTATGAAACGAATAAGTCCGGCGTAGGTTGGGGTGAGCCGCAGGCGAACCCCAACGATGCGATGCATTTGAAGGTGCCGATGTTGGGGTTCGCCTGCGGCTCACCCCAACCTACGCCAGTCGCTAATGCGCTGGCTGGCTTTTCAGATAACGCTCCAGCCAATCGTTCGACTCCGCCAGCATCTGCATGATCGATTCGCGCGCGCGATACGCATGCGCCTCGTTCGGCAGCAGCACCAGCCGCGCCGTGCCGCCCAGCCCCTTGATCGCCGCGTACAGGCGCTCGCTCTGGATCGGGAAGGTGCCGGAGTTGTTGTCCTGCTCGCCATGGATCAGCAGCAGCGCGTCCTTGATGTGGTCGGCGTAGTTGAACGGCGACATCGCGCTGTACACGTCCTGCGCCTGCCAGTAGTTGCGCTCCTCCGACTGGAAGCCGAACGGGGTCAGCGTGCGGTTGTAGGCGCCGCTGCGCGCGATGCCGGCCTGGAACAGCCGCGTATGCGCCAGCAGGTTGGCGGTCATGAAGGCACCGTAGGAATGCCCGCCCACCGCGATGTGCCCGCGCTCGGCCACGCCACGGCGCACCACTTCATCCACCGCCGCTTCGGCACTGGCTACGAGCTGCTGCACGTAGGTGTCGTTCGGCTCCTTGCTGCCTTCGCCGACGATCGGCACCGAGAAGTCGTCCAGCACCGTATAGCCCATCGCCAGGAACGCCTGCGGGCTCCAGTAGCTGATGCGATTGAAGCGGTACGGCGAATCGGTGACCTGCCCGGCCGCGTCGGCCGATTTGAACTCGGTGGGATACGCCCACATCAGCATCGGGCGCGGACCATCCTTCTTCGGGTCGTAGTGCGGCGGCAGGAACAGCGTGGCGGTGAGCTCGACGCCGTCCTTGCGCTTGTAGCGGATCTGTTCCTTCTTCACGTCCTTGAGCTGCGGCGTGGGATGCGCGAAGTGGGTGAGCGCACGCGGCGCGCTGCTGGAAGCCAGTTCGCGCACGAAGAAATTCGGTGTTTCCGCCGGTGCCTCGCGCGACGTCAGCGCACGCTTGCCCTGCGCATCGAGCAGCACCTGCGGCGCTTCGTAGTACGGCGCCTGCGAATGGAACAGGCGCTCGCTCTTGCCGCTGTCCAGGTCGACCTTGTCGACGAACGGACGATCGCCTTCCGGCGAAGCGCCCTTGCCGAGGCGGAAGATGCCGTGCCCGTCGGCAGCGACCACCAGGCGCTGCTCGCCGCGCTCGTCGACCGCGGTGGCGGGCAGGCCCGGATCCTTGTAGCGGTCCTCGGAGGAACCTTCGCGCACCAGCTTCGGCGCCTGCTCCGGATGGTCCGGCGCGATGCGCCACTCCTTCACCTGGCGCGTCTTCCACCAGGACTCCTCGATCAGCGCCAGCTCGCCGCTGCCCCAATAGGCGCCGGCGTAACGGCTGCCGAGCCTGGCCAGCACGGTGGGCTCCTGCGCGAACGGCGCGGCCTGGGTCTTCACCAGGTCGCGCACGTCGGCCTGGCGGGCGGGGTCGCCGCCATCCTGCGCTTCGGCCCACACCAGGGTGGCCGGGGCGTCGGCGCGCCAGTCGATATCGCGCACGCCGGTGCGCACCGCGTCGTTGCCGGTGGGCAGGCCGTCGACCAGCGGCTGGCGCGCGATTTCCTTCACCAGCTTGCCGTCCAGGTCCAGCACCTCGATGCGGCGCGGGAAGTTGTCCACCGGCACCAGGTAGGAGAACGGCCGCTCGACGCGTTCGCGCAGCAGGTAGCGGCCATCCGGCGACGGTTGCAGCGACAAAGTCAGCGCCGGTTCGCCGAGCTTGCTCAGCTTGCCGTCCAGGTCGACCAGGGCGGCCTGCGCGCGCAGGTAGTGCTCCAGCACGCGCGCGTCGTTCTCGTTGTGCAGCAGATCCTGATAGGTGGGAAGCGCTTTCACGCCGCCGCCGGCGCGCGTCTCCTGTGCATTCGGGCCAGTCGGAATGCCGCCAGCGGCGGGCGCTTCGCCCTGCCCGTCGGGCCGCAGTTCCACCAGCAGGCGCCGGCTGTCGGACATCCAGCGATAACCGCGGCCGGCCACCGTATTGAGCGGCAGCTCGGTGAGCCGGCGCGCGCTGTGCGCAGCGATGTCGACCACCCACAGCTCGTTGCGGCCGGACTTCGCGTCCACCTGGTTGAAGGCCAGGAAGCGCTGGTCCGGCGACCAGCTGGTGGTGGCGATCGACAACGGCGACGGCAGGCCCTGCAGGCGCTGCTCCTTGCCGCTGGCGATATCCAGCAGCCACAGGTCGGTGCCGAACGAGAAGCGGCTTTGCGCATAGGTGCGCGGATTGATGCGCAGGCCGGCCAGTTTCAGCTCCGGCTGCGCCACCAGGTCGATGCCGGGCAGCGCGGGGGTCTGGATCAGCGCCAGCAGGTCGCGGTGCGGGCTGATCGACAGCTGCGGCGGCCGCGGCGCATCGACCAGTGCCTGCAGCGGCGCGGGCGGCAAGCGGTAACCGTCGGCCGCGGCGGCCGGCGCCGGAGCGGCTTGCGGGGTGCGGGCGGAAGTGGCCAGGGGCAGCGCGGCCAGCAGGAGACCAACGAGAGCGAGACGCCGGAGCGGACGGTTCATGGGGGCAGAAAACCTGTGGCCGAATAAACTTGCGACCTTAGCGGCACGCCGCCGCCCGGGCCTAGGCCATCCGTCACGGTCCCGTCCGTTCAGGCACCACGGCCGGCTAGACGAATCCCCAACGCGCCCACCGGCTATACTTGCGAACTCCCGTCGAGGGGCGCTGCGACCGTGACTGTGCCGATCCCACCCTGGCTTGTTCCAGCTGGGGCTTGCGCAAGTCCGGCCAGGCTCGATGGTTTTCATGTTCAAACGGCGCCCGGTCAACCGATGCGGCATTCCCTGCCGCACAAACTTCCGGAGCCACACCTATGAACGCAGTCAGCAAAGAAGCCGCCGGCCAGGACTTCAAGGTCCGCGACATCGCCCTCGCCGATCTCGGCCGCCGCCGCATCCGCATGGCGGAAGAAGAAATGCCCGGCCTGATGCAGATCCGCGCCCGCTACGCCAAGGAGCAGCCGCTCAAGGGCGTGCGCCTGTCCGGTTCGCTGCACATGACCAAGGAAACCGCGGTCCTGATCGAAACCCTGAGCACCCTGGGCGCCTCGGTGCGCTGGGCCTCCTGCAACATCTTTTCCACCCAGGACGACTGCGCCGCGGCCATCGCCGCCTCCGGCATCCCGGTGTTCGCCTGGAAGGGCGAGACGCTGGAGGAGTACTGGGATTGCACGCTGGACATGCTCACCCACCCGGGCATGCAGGGTCCCGAGCTGATCGTCGACGACGGCGGCGACGCCACCCTGCTGATCCACAAGGGTCTGGACATGGAGAACGGCGACGACTGGGTCAACACCCCCAGCGGCAACCATGAGGAGCAGGTGATCAAGGACCTGCTCAAGCGCACCGCCAAGGAGCGTCCCGGCTTCTGGAAGAAGGTCGCGGCCGACTGGAAGGGCGTCTCCGAAGAGACCACCACCGGCGTGCACCGCCTGTACCAGATGATGGAAGCCGGCAAGCTGCTGGTGCCGGCGATCAACGTCAATGACTCGGTCACCAAGAGCAAGTTCGACAACCTGTACGGCTGCCGCGAATCGCTGGCCGACGGCATCAAGCGCGCCACCGACCTGATGGTCGCCGGCAAGGTCGCCGTGGTCTGCGGCTACGGCGACGTGGGCAAGGGCTGCGCGCACTCGCTGAAGGGCTTCGGCGCGCGCGTGATCGTCACCGAGATCGACCCGATCAACGCCCTGCAGGCGGCGATGGAAGGTTTCCAGGTCACCACCGTGGAAGACAGCCTCGGCATCGCCGACATCTATGTCACCACCACCGGCAACAAGGACATCATCACGCTGGAGCACATGGCGGCGATGAAGAACAACGCCCTGGTGTGCAACATCGGCCACTTCGACAACGAGATCCAGATCGACCGTCTGAACGGCGCCAAGGACGTGTCGCGCGAGACGATCAAGCCGCAGGTCGACCGCTATACCTTCGGCAAGACTGGCAACAGCATCTACATGCTGGCCGAAGGCCGCCTGGTGAACCTCGGCTGCGCGCACGGCCATCCGAGCTTCGTGATGTCCAACAGCTTCTCCAACCAGACGCTGGCCCAGCTCGACCTGTGGAAGAACAAGGACGTCTACGAGAAGACCGTCTACCGCCTGCCCAAGCAGCTCGACGAGGAAGTCGCCCGCCTGCACCTGGAGCAGATCGGCGTGAAGCTGACCAAGCTGACCGCCGACCAGGCCGCCTATATCGGCGTGCCGGTGGAAGGCCCGTACAAGCCGGACCATTACCGCTACTGAGCGGCGGTCCAGCCGGAAACGAAAAGCGCGCGGTTCGCACCGCGCGCTTTTTTTGTGCCCGACGCCACCACGCCGGGCGTAGGTTGGGGTGAGCCGCAGGCGAACCCTAACGGTGCGATGCGTCTGGAGGTGGCCACGTTGGGGTTCGCCTGCGGCTCACCCCAACCTACGCCGTAGTCATCATCCATCCATATATCCCTTCATCGCGACCAAGAGATATATACTCTCCGGCATTCCTCACCGAGAGTCCGACGATGCCGGCCATCAGCTTCGAATTCTTCCCGCCCAAGACCGACGAACAGCGCGAACAACTCGACCGTACCGCCCGGCTGCTCAAGGGGCGCGGGCCGGACTACGTCTCGGTGACCTTCGGCGCCGGCGGTTCCACCCTCAGCTATACCGGCGAGACGGTGGCCCGCCTGCATCGCGAGCATGGCCTGGACGTGGCGCCGCACCTGTCCTGCATGGGCGGCACCCGCGCCGAGATCGCCGAGCTGCTGGACGGCTATCGCGCCGCCGGCTACCGCCGCATCGTCGCGCTGCGCGGCGACCTGCCCTCGGGCATGGCCTCGCCGGGCGACTTCCGCTATGCGGCGGAACTGGTCAGCTTTATCCGGCAGCACAGCGGCGGGCATTTCCACGTCGAAGTCGCGGCCTATCCGGAAACCCATCCGCAGGCCGACGACGCACTGGCCGACCTGCGCCACTTCAAGGCCAAGGTCGACGCCGGTGCCAACGGCGCGATCACGCAGTACTTCTACAACCCGGATGCGTACTTCCGTTTCCTCGACGACGTGCGCCGCCTCGGCGTGGACGTGCCGGTGGTGCCCGGCATCATGCCGATCTCCAACTACAGCATGCTCAAGCGCTTTTCGGACGGCTGCGGCGCCGAGATCCCGCGCTGGCTGGCCAAGCGCATGCAGGCGCATGGCGACGACGCGGAGTCGATCCGCGAGCTGGCCGCGGACGTGGTCGCGCAGCTGTGCCGCCGCCTGCTGGATGGCGGCGCGCCGGGGCTGCACTTCTACACGCTCAACCGGGCCAAGGCGACGCAGGCGGTGCTGGAGCGCCTGTCGATTTAAGCGCCGGTTCGATCTTTCAGTCAGGCCGCGCGGGTTATCCTGCGCGGTATGCGTCTACTCCTCCTTGCCTGCTCGCTCCTGCTGTCCCTCTGGCTGCTGCCCGCCTCCGCGCAGGAGGGCGTGCATCGCTGCATCGGCCCCGACGGCAACCCGCTGTTCACCGATCAGCCCTGCGCCGCGCTGAAAGCCACGCCGGTACAGGCCGCACCCAAGTCCAGCGCCCCCGCGCCGAACGCGCCGGTGCCATCGGTGCCGCCGCCGATCCTGTGCGCCAGCAGCGTGGCCGAGCTGCGCCAGAGCGTCACCGACGCGTTCGCCACGCGCGATCCCAACCGCCTCGCCGGCCTGATGCTGTGGGAAGGCGCGGGGCGCAACGCGGTGCTCTCCGACATCCGCTCGCTGGGCGCACTGATGAAGCGTCCGCTGCTGGATTTCGGCGCACAGAACGCGCCCGAGCAGGCTGCCGGCAGCGATCCCGACGCAGCACCCGCCGACCACCCTGCGCCGCCGCCGGATCACCAGCTGGTGGTGCACACCGCATCGGACGATGCCAGCGGCGAACCGAAGGAAACGCGCTTCGACATCGTGCGCCGCTCCGGCTGCCTGTGGCTGCGCAGCGCCGGCTGAGCCGTACGCCGATTCGAACGAGCGCTTGAACGTCTGCAAGGCGGCTGAAAGATGAGCCCGCCCGGCAGCGGGTATCATGTCGCTCAATTTTTCGGAGAATCGACATGGCGCAGCAATATCCCGAATGGATCTGGCAGAACGGCCAGATCAAGCCCTGGGCCGAGGCCACCACGCATGTGATGTCGCACGCGCTGCATTACGGCTCGTCGGTGTTCGAGGGTATCCGCAGCTACGCCACGCCGGACGGCGCCGCGATCTTCCGCCTCACCGACCATCTCAAGCGCCTGTACCAGTCGGCCAAGATCTACGACATGGTGCTGCCGTATTCGCAGGACGAGATCGCCACCGCCTGCCGCGACGTGATCAAGAAGAACGGCCTCGGTGCGGCGTATCTGCGTCCGGTCGCCTACCGCGGCCTCGGCGGCTTCGGCCTGTCGGCGGAAACGCCGATCGACGTGGCGGTAGCCGCGTGGCCGATGGGTCCGTATCTCGGGCCGGAGGCGCTGGAGGCCGGCATCGACGCCTGCGTGTCGAGCTGGCAGCGCTTCGCGCCGAACACCATTCCGGCCGGCGCCAAGGCCGGCGGTAATTATCTTTCCGGCCAGCTGATCGCGCGCGAAGCGCGCCGCCTGGGCTTCGGCGAAGGCATCGCGCTGGCCAACACCGGCCTGCTCAGTGAAGGCGCGGGCGAGAACCTGTTCCTGGTCTTCGACGGCGTGCTGCACACCACCCCGGCCAGCGCTTCGATCCTCACCGGCATCACTCGCCACACGCTGATGACGCTGGCGCGCGAAGACGGCATCGAAGTGATCGAGCGCGATCTCCCGCGCGAGTACCTGTATTTGTGCGACGAGCTGCTGATGTGCGGCACCGCCGCGGAGATCACCCCGATCCGCTCGGTCGACGGCAAGAAGATCGGCTCGGGCAAGGCCGGCCGTGTGACGCGCCGGATGCAGGAGCTGTTCTTCGGTCTGTTCAATGGCAAGACCAATGACCAGTGGGGTTGGCTGGAACCGGTCTGATTGCTCGTCATTCCGGCGCAGGCCGGAATCCAGTGGCGATATCGATCGGTTGTCGCGAAAGCACTGCATCAGAGCTTTCGCACGTCCATGCGTAGTCGTTACTGGATTCCGGCCTGCGCCGGAATGACAGAGTCCGGCTCGGCCTCACGCCTGCGCGGCGCAGCCTGCTCACGCAACACCCCCAAGAATGCCCGCTCCAGCGCATCCACCTGCGCCGCGCCCATGCACTGCTCCTCGCCCATGAATACGAAGCGCAACCGCCCATGCACGGTGAACGCGAACATACCGAGCGAGCGCATGCTGAAGGAATGCAGGGACAGACTGAAATCCTGCAGCCGAAACGGCGCATCCGCGTCCAGCAACTCGACGACCCCCAGGTTGGAGAGGGGGAATTGGTTCCAGTTACCGTTGCGGCCCCATACATCGGCGATCCGCGCCAGGGAGCGCAGCTTGCCCTCCGAAGGCACCTCAAGCATCTCGCAGAATCGGTACTTGCCAGGAATGTCCCGCAACTCCTGCTCGATCTTCGGGCCCATCTCCAGGTAGATGTGCCGGGCACGCTCCCACAGGTCGGCGCCGCGCTCACGACCCACCGCGATCTTGAAGCTGCCCCCTCCGAAGAACAGCATGTCGGCCTTCAGACGGGACAGCCGGCCGCGCCAAGTGTTGACGGGACTATCGATGCGCGCGGGCGCCCGCTTGCCGAGCGCCGAGCACAAGGCCAGATCGAGACTCGCCAGCAGAACCGCATGCATCGATACCTGCTCCATCCTGCAGCGCTGCCTGAGCACCTCGGTCAGGCCCGCATCCAGCTGCCATTCCCGCCGTATCAGATCGCGCTGCAGCGGCCGGCGTGACGAAGGAAGCAGGCGGATCAAGCCATTGATCGCGGCGGCCAGCAGGCGATGCTTGCGCTCCAGTGGACGATCGGCGGCTGCCACCATGTCCAACGGATCGATCGGCGCATACGGCAGCAGCGGAGTCTCTCTATGCAGCGCGGCCAACAGCTCTCTGGCCAAGGTCAGCATGCCGATGCCGTCGCAGATGCGGTGTGCGGCCGTCAGCAACAACACGCCACCACCGTCGGTGCGCAGCCAGGCCAGCCTCAACAGCGGCTCGTCGTCGGCGAACGGCGCAGTCTCTTCGCGTGCGATTTCACTGGCAAGCACTTGCGCCGAGGTGCAGATCGCCACGCGCAAAGACACCGGCCCTGCGGCATCCAGCGCGTAGTACCAGCCATCGCTTTCCCGGCGCAGCAGCATACGCAGCGCCGGATGCTTGCGCTGCACGCGGTCGATGGCCGCGCGCAGGCCATCGATCGAAAGCGTGCCGTCGATGCTGAGGCGGGAAGTGAGGTTGCTGTCGATCAAGCGTTCGATCGTAGTGAGCTTGCGCATCATGGCGCTCGCTCCGTAGCCACCACGGAAGCACCAGCTGGCGCACCACCGCGCATCCGGTCCTGCTTGCAGAACGCGGCGATGCGCGGATGCAGGCTTTCGAACGTACCCAACCGCCCAAGCCGGCCATCGATATAGCCGCACGCCACCGCCAGCACCTTGCGCAGCTTCTGCGGCTCGAACAGCAGCACGTTGAAGGCCTGATGCAAGGCCAGCAAGCCGCCCAGCCAATGCAGCGCCCACTGCTTGCGATACAGCCGCAGGGTGAACACGCCGTTGCGCGCACCGTAGTAGCGCCGCCACGCCGCATGATGGGTGGTGAACAGGCGGCCATGGCGTTCGATCTGGCCAGTGGTCTGGCGCATCGTCACCGCCGCATTCATGCGCACCGGAATGCCCTGCGCGTTGGCACGCAGGCCGTACTCGATATCGATGTACTCGATAAAGAAGTCTTCGCGGAACGCACCGAGGCGCCGATACGCCTGCGCCGAGATGGCCGAACCCGAAGAAATCACGAACAAGGTGTCGAACAATCCCGCGGTCGGCTCGTGCATCTTCTGCGGCTTGGGCCAGCGCCGTCCTGGCGGCATCACCACCATGAACTTTTCCAGATGGATCTCGTAGATCTTCGGGCCAAGGATGAAGGCACCGCCCTGCTCCTGCTCGCAGGCGCGCATCATCGCGTCGAAGAAATCCGCGCCGATATCCGAATCCTGATCGAGCAGAAAGATCACTTCGCAGCCACGCTCGAGCAGCAGTTCCGCACCGCGGTTGTACGCGCCGGCCAGGCCGCCTCGGTTGGCGTTGTGCAGCACCGTGCTGCCCTGCCGCTGCAGCAACTCGTACAGCGCCGGATCCGGCCACGGCGAGTTGTCGATGGCCACCACGTTCTTCCCCGCCGCCGCGGCCTTCTCCAGATTGCGCAGAAAGGCTTCATTGGGGTGGTACAGCACGAAGATCACGCCATAGCTTTTCATAGGCTTTCCACCGGTACGGAATGAGGAACGCCGCTGGCGGCCGGCGCCGGCAAGGCCGTGGCGGCCCGCAGCAGCTCCATCGCCAGCTGGCGGATCTGCGCGGCCTGCGCGCCGGGCAGCGAGCTTTCGTCCGAGATCAAGGCCAGATCCAGCCGCTCGGCGAAACCGACGATGGTGATCAGGCTGGCCGGTGTGGGCTCCAGCAGCGCGGACGGCGCGTGGATCGCTTCGAGGCGGAAGCCGCCTTCCTCGCGCACCGAGGCATCCAGGCGCCCCAGATAGGACAGCGACACCCCGCGTCCACTGCGCTGCGCGCGCGACCACGCCAGCATGCGCTCGAACCATGGATGCAGCCGCTCCAGACCGAGCAGCTGCTCATAGAGCGTGGCCCCAAGCCGATCGACCTGGCGGCGCATATCCTCATGCAGTGCACGCGCCAGCACCCAGAAATCGGCATCGCGCGACTTGCGGCCGCCGAAACTCAGCCGCACCGTCGGCGCCATGGTGAATAAGGCGCCGCCTTGCAAGGCCGGCAGATAGCGGCGCGCATCCACCGGCGCGACGAACTTGTCCACCCCACGCACGCCGCGCACCGACCAGCAGGCCAGCATGAAGGCGGTGCACAGCGCGGCAAACACGCCGACACCTTCGTCCTTGGCGCGCCGGACCAGGGCCTGCACCGCTGCCGGCTCGATCGACCAGCGCTGGGTGTAGACCGCGCCGTAGCGCACCGGCGCACCGATGCGCTGCAGGCGGATAAAACCCTTGAACAAGGCGGCTTTCAGGCGCGCCCGCCGCTGCAACCAGCGGTTGCGCAGTACTTCGGGCGGTACCACCTCAACACCACTGTGCAGCTCGAAGCGCGGCCCGAGCCTGGCATCAGGCCGGCCGCACACGCTCAGGATGTCGCGCAGCAGGCTCACGGCGGAAAGGCCATCGCAGATGCAGTGATGGCAGCTCAGCAGCAGATCGCCGCGCCCATCGCCGCGCAGCCACACCAGCCGCACCAATGGTTCACGCGCGCCATCGAACAGGCGCTCGCATTCGAGCCGCGCCAGCTCCTGCCAATCGTCGTCGCCTTGCCGCTCGACGATGCGCAGGGCGAGCGGCGGCGGCGTCTCCTGCTGCACGAACCACGGATGTCCGGCAGCGTCGTGCTCGACCAGCGCCTGCAGCACCGCATGCCTGGCCTGCACGCGATCAAGCGCCAGGCGCAGGCGCTGCTCGTCCAGCGTGCCGGACACGGTCGCCGGCAGTACGAATGCAACCGCGCGCTGGCCATCGAGGTACATGCCGCGCTCGTACAACGCGAATGGACGGCGCGCGCTCATGCCATGCTCCGCTGCGGTTCACGCACCGCGTCCTGCGCGTCCGGCTCGCCGAGCAGGGCCCAGCGCCGCAGATGCCGCAGCGCTTCGCCGACACCATCTTCGGCACGGATGGCCTGACCGAGCGCTTCCGCTGCGCGCAACATGTCCGGGGCCTGCATCGCCAGCAGCGCTGCCGCCAGAGCATCCGCGTTCAAGGTGCGACGATCCAGCGCCGGCGGCGCCACGCCGCGGCGCTGCAGGCAGCGCGCCCAGAACGGCTGGTCGCCGTAGAACGGCACGATCGTCGAAGGAATGCCTGCGCGCGCCGCCGCCGCGGTGGTGCCGGCGCCGCCGTGATGCACGGCGCCGGCCATGCGCGGGAACAGCCAGTCGTGCGGCGCCTGGCGCAGGCCGTAGATCTGGTCGTCGAGCGCACCCTCCGCGATCTCCAGTCCGCCCCAGCCGGCGGCCAGCACCGCGCGCCGGCCACTCTTGCGCACGCCATCCAGCACGCTGCGGGTGAACTCGGCGGCGCGATGGCTGACCATGCTGCCGAAACCGATATAGACCGGCTTGGGTCCGGCCGCGAGGAAGTCGGCGAGTTCGGTCGGCGGGGTCCAGTCCGGCGGATCGAAAAACCAGTAGCCGGTGATCTGCGAGCTGTCCGGCCAGTCCGCCGGCCGCGGCAGCACGTGGCGGCTGAAGCCGTTGATCACCTTTTCATCCAGCGCATGGCGGCCCAGATACGGGCCATGCCACGGATAGCGCGGCAGACCCAGCCGCGGCCGCACGATGTCGTTGATCGCCGGACGCATCACATGCCACACCAGCAGCCACAGCAGATGATGCGCGGCGAGGCTGAGCGCACCCGGCAGGCGCTCGCGCGAACCGCTCAACACCATCGGCGGCAGCAGCCGCGACGGCGTCAGCGGCTGCAGGCGGGCGATCGCGAACGGCACGCCACGCCGCTCCGCCACCGCCTTGGCCAGCAGGGTGCTGTTGCTGACGCCGATCAGCAGACCGGCACCCTCGCTCGCGGCCATGCCTTCTTCCGCCCAATGCTCGGCCCACAGTGCATAGCGCTGGCGAAAGATGCGCGCCATCGCGCGCAGGTTCAGTCCCTGCTCGGCGATGCTGCGGTCGGCTTCGAGCATGGCCTGGAAATCGGCGGTGAGCGGAAAGAACTCCAGGCCCGCCTCGCGCACCAGCGGCGCGAAATTGCCGCTGGTGGCGATGCGCACCGGATAACCCGCGCGGCGCAGCCCCTGCCCCAGCGCCACGCAGGGCCGCACGTCGCCCTGCGTGCCGATGGTGAAGATGACGATCGGCTTCTGCGCACTCATGCCGCGGCCAGCCCCGCCTGCGGCGTCCGCGGCGTGGTGCCGGCGCGCTCGTCCGGAAGGTCGAACAAACGATGGCGCAGTACCGTGCCGATCTTCTCGGCCGGCGCCGGATCGAGCACCGCCTCGTGGTGGCAGGCCAGTTCCTGCAACTCGATGCGCCAGCCGATGAACGGCCGCCATGCCGAGGGGCGGTGGTCGAGGATGCCATCCAGGTCGCCCTCGCGCTCGGTGGCGTGGAAGAACAGCAGGTCCAGGTTGATCCGGCGCGGCGTGTATTGCCGCGCCAGTTCCAGGTTGTTGCGCATCACCGCGAACAGGTGCTCGATGAATTGCGGATGGCTCTTGACCATCTCCTGCACCAGCGGAATCGAGCGCGCGTTGTAGCTGTGCAGCAGCAGCGAGGCCAGTTCCTTCAGCGTCTGCGGCGCGTCCTCGCCGGCATGCTGATGCAGCCCGAGGAAGCTCAGCGCGGCACGCACTTCCTTCGCTTCCTCGCGCGGCCGCGAGCGCTCGCCGGCGGTGAACAGGTAGCTGTCGATCATCGCCAGCAGTTCCACCCGCTCGCCCATCGCGAGCAGTTGCTCGGCGATGGCGTGGGCGATCAGGCCGCCCATCGAACGCCCGACCAGCCGATACGGCCCTTCCGGCTGGATGCGGCGGATCTGCGCCAGGTAGTCGGTCGCCACTTCCTCGATGCTGCCGGGCAGGCGCAGGTCGCCGCGCAGGCCACGCGACTGCAGGCCGTACACCGGCACCGCCGGATCCAGATGCCGCAGCAGCGCGGAAAAGCCCAGGCTCAAGCCCATCATCGGGTGGATGCAGAACAGCGGCCGCGCCGGCGCCTTGCCGACTTCGCGCAGCCGCGGCGGCGCGCGCAGCACCACTACCTCGCCCAGCGGGTCGTCGCGCTCGCCGCCGAGGCGGTCGACGAAGGCCGCCAGGTTGGCCACCGTAGGCGCCTCGAACAGGCTGCCCAGCGGCAGCTCCACGCCGAACTCCGCCGGGAAGCCCACCGCCATCTCCGCCGCGGTCAGCGAGTCGCCGCCCAGCTCGAAGAAGTTGTCGTGCAGACCGACGCGCTCGATCCCGAGCAGGCGCTGCCACAGCTCGGCCAGCTTGCGCTCCACCGGCGTGGCCGGCTCCACGAACGCGACACGCGCGACGCGGTCCGGCGCCGGCAGCGCGCGGCGGTCGAGCTTGCCGTTGGGGGTCAGCGGCAGCGCGTCGAGCACGGTGAAGCTGGACGGCAGCGCGGGCTCCGGCAAACGGCGGGCGAGAAACACGCGCAGTTGATCGGGATCGAGCGCGGAGGCCCCGCGCGGCACCACGTACGCCGCCACGGCCAGGCTGCCGTTCGCATCGCGCACGGTGGTCACTGCCGCGGCGGCGATGTCGGCGTGCTGGGTCAGCAGGTTTTCGATCTCGCCCAGTTCGATGCGATGGCCGCGGATCTTCACCTGGCTGTCGGCACGCCCGATGAATTCGAGCAGGCCGTCGTCGCCCCAGCGCACCAGGTCGCCGGTGGCGTACATGCGGCTGCCGTCGGCGGCGAATGGGTCAGCCGGAAAGCGTTCCTCGGTGAGCTGCGGGCGATGCAGATAGCCCTTGGCCACGCCGGCGCCGCCGATATACAGCTCGCCGGTCGCCCCCGTCACCACCGGCCGCCGCGCGGCATCGAGCACGTACAGGCGCGTGTTGAGGATGGGACGGCCGATCGGCGGAATGCCGGAACCGATTTCCTCCAGCTCGTACGCGGTCGACCACACCGTGGTTTCGGTGGGGCCGTAGAACTGGGTCACCCGCGCCGCCGCCGCTTTGAGCCGCGCGGCGAGTTCCGCGCCCAGCGCTTCGCCGCCGACCAGCGCGTGCACCTCGTCCAGCCGCGTGTCCGCGCCGGCCAGCAGGATGCGCCACAGCGATGGCGTCGCCTGCACATGGGTCACGCCGCTATGGCGGATCAGCCGCGCCAGTTCCATCGGCTGCTGCGCAGCGCCGCTGCCTGCCATCATCACGCAGGCGCCGGCGGTCAGCGGCAGATACAGCTCCAGGCCTGCGATGTCGAAGATCACCGTGGTGACCGCCAGGAAGCGATGGCCGGGCGCGGGTTCGAGCAGGCGCGCCATGCCTTGCAGGAAGTTGGCGAGATTGGCGTGGGTGACTTCCACGCCCTTGGGGCGACCGGTGGAACCGGAGGTATAGAGCACGTAGGCGACGCTGTCCGCGCGGCTCAGATCCGGCTCCTGCGTCGAGGCCAGGGCCGGCGCGTCGAACTGCTCCGGCAGCAGCTGCATGCCGCCGCCGATGGGCAGGCGATCGTGGATCGCGCGGGTGGCGATCAGCGCGATCGGCGCGGCATCGTCCAGCAGCAGCGCGGTGCGATCGGCCGGGCCGTCCGGATCGATCGGCAGGTAGGTGGCGCCGGTGCGCATGATCGCCAGCAGCACGATCAGCAGTTGCTCGTTGCGCGGCAGCGCCACGGCCACGATATCGCCGGGCGCGACGCCATCGGCGATGAGCTGCCGTGCCTGCGCCACGCTGCGCCGGTGCAGTTCGCGATAGCTCAGCACGGTCTCGCCGGAGATCACGGCCGGCGCGTCCGGCGTCAGCACAGCCTGCTGCGCGAGCTGCGCCGGCAGGTTGCGCGGCTCGACCGGCGCGGCCGTGTCGTTCCACGCCACCAGCAGGCGATGGCGTTCTTCGGTGCCGAGCAGGTCGATGTCCTGCAGGCGCGCTTCCGGTTCGGCCAGCACGCCTTCGATCAGCAGGCACAGGCGGCGGCGGTGCTCGTCCAGCTCGTCCATGTCGTACAGCAGCGGGTTGGCGTCCAGGTCGAAACGCAGGTCGGCATCGGTGCCGCGGTCGTAGACGAAGACCATCAGGTCTTCCGCCGAGCTGTTCGACAGGTTGTGCAGCGAGGTGCCGGCGCCGGCGAAGTCGAGCTGATAGTCGAACGGTTCGATATTGATGCCCAGCCACGCCACGCTGCGGCCCTGCCCGGCCATGCCGAGGTCGCGGCGCAGGTCTTCGTAGCGGTATTGCTGGTGGCGCAGCGTCTGCCGCACCGCGCGCGACACTTGCTCGAACAATCCGCTGGCGGTCAGATCCGCCGCGAACCGCAGGCGGATCGGCACTACGTTGGCGAACATGCCCGGCGACAGGCGCGCGGCCGCATTCATGCGCGCCGACACCGGCATGCCGAAGACCAGATCCTCGGCGCCGGTGACGCGGTGGTAATACGCCGCTACCAGGCCGATCAGCACCTGCGGCAGGCTGGCGCCCATGCGCTTGCCCAGCTCGGCCAGCCGGCGCGAGGTGCCGGCGGATAAATAGCCGGTGCTGCGGCACAGGCTTCCGGCCAGCCCGGGACGATGCTGGCGCCGCGACAGGCTGACCGCGTCGGGCAGGTCGGCGAGCAGGGCTTTCCAATACTCGCGGTCGCGGCGGAAGCGGTCCGACTCGCGGTACGCGGTTTCCTGCTCGGACGCGGTGGCTGCCGGCGTGAACTCACACGGCGGCGGTTCGTGCCCGCTCACCAGCGCCGTATACAGCTCGGCCAGCCGGCGCGCGAGCAAGCCTCCGCCGTAGCCGTCCACCACGATGTGATGGCCGCGCTGATACCAGAGGTAGTGATCGTCGGCGAGCTTGAACAGCACGCTCACCCACAGCGGGTCGTGTTCCAGCTCCGGGTTGCGCGAGTACTCCTCGTGCATCCACGCCTCGGCCGCCGCGCGCGGATCGGCTTCGGCGCTCATGTCGAAGTACGGGAACTGGCCGCCGTAGACCTGGCGGATCAGCAGCAGCGGCTTGCCGTCGCGCTCAATCACGTTGGCGCGCATCATCTGCGCTTCGTAGACGAGGCGGTACAGCGCCTGGCGGAACAGCGGCGGCTGGACCGGGCCGCGGATATCCACGGCCTCGGCGATATTCATGATCGCGCCATCGCCGCCGATCTTGTGGTTCATCCACAGGCCGCGCTGGGCCGTGGTCAAAGGCAGCAGCACGTCGTCGCGTACGTCACTCATCGTTGTTCCCCTGGCGGCCGGCATGGCCGCACGCACCCGTTGCAGCACAAACAGCAGGCACGCATTAACCGGCGTTATTCGCCCAGGTAATGCATTTGAAATATCGGATCATCGCGACCGAAAAGGACCGCCACGGCCCAATCGGGCCATGTTTCAAAATGTCGCGTGCCATCGATTTTTATGACGCAGACGACTACCGGCACCGGCTCTTCAGCTACCGGCATCAGCCGTAACGGATCTGTTGGATGACGCTTGGCCACGGAATGGGGAATTCCGCATGGCGTACGGAAAATACGCTAAGACTATTCCCCTATCCCGTTTCCGACTTGGAGTGTCCATGCCTGAACGGGAGCTTGTCCATCGGGGGAAATGTGCTTTGCATCACAGCTTGTGCAGCGCAGCAAAGTTTTGCCGGAAAATGAGAAATTAATAGCGAAGAAAACGTCAACGGCAAATCGACGCAATACACGCGATTTTCAACAGCATGAAAGCCGCGTCAATGCGCCGATTATCCAGGCGCATTAACAATCGAATCATGAAATGCCCGTCAATTCACTAATGTGAAATAGCGGACCGACATGACTTGATAATGGCGTCCGCGCGCCTTTTCATTGAAATACTATGCAAGCAATGGCGCCGTTGGTATCGGGGCGCGGACGCATCGACACATCCCAGCCATACAGCTCGCACAGGCGCCGCACGATGGCCAGGCCCAGCCCTGCGCCGCTGCCGCCCGCGCCTTCGCCGCGCACGCCGCGCTGGAACAGGCGCTCCGCATCTTCCGGCCGGATACCGGGGCCGGTGTCGATCACTTCGATGCGGTTCTGGTCGACCTTCACCGTGACCTGGCCTTCCAGCGTGTACTTGATCGCATTGCCGATCAGGTTGGTCAGCGCTACCGACAGCACCGAAGCCGGTGCGTTGATGCTCAGCGACCCGGTCACCACCAGCTCCACGCTGAGCGGCTTGTCGCGCATCTGCGGGCGCTGGCTTTCGATCACGTCGGCAGCCACCTTGGCCACCTCGGTGGTCTCGCCACGGGTGGGGCCGCGGCGCTCGGCGCGCGACAGCAGCAGCAGCGCTTCGATCAGTTCGGTGGCCTGGCGCGAGGCGCGCTCGATGCGCTTCAAGCGTTCGCGCAGCTTGTCGGTGAGATCTGGCGAGCCCTGCAGCAATTCGGTGGTGCTGGCGATCACCGCCAGCGGCGTACGTAGTTCGTGGCTGACGTCGGAATTGAACTCGCGGTCGCGCTCGACCATCGAGGTCAGGCGGTTGGCGTATTCGTCCAGGGCCAGCGCCAGCTCGCCCACTTCGTCGTCGGCGAAATGCGGCGCCAGCGCCTCGGCCTTGCCGTTCTTGCGGAACTCGCGCAGCTGCTGGGCCAGCTCGCTCACCGGCTTGAGCACTTTGCGCGACAACCACAGCCCCAGGGCCAGCGAGATCAGGCCGAACA
Source organism: Dyella sp. 2RAB6 (assembly GCF_052115385.1). Taxonomy (NCBI): domain Bacteria; kingdom Pseudomonadati; phylum Pseudomonadota; class Gammaproteobacteria; order Lysobacterales; family Rhodanobacteraceae; genus Dyella; species Dyella sp. 2RAB6. The sequence continues at coordinate 290,788 of NZ_JBFRGP010000003.1, read as the reverse complement.
GGAACACCGCCCCGAGCACCGCCGTCAGCAGCTGGCGCTTGCCCAGTTCGTCGCGCGAGACGTCGTACTGGATGAAGCTGAGCACGCCATTCTTGCGGCGCACGGCCAGCTTGTAGTGGCGCGGCTTGCCGTCCGGCCCGGTCTCGAACATGTCGTGCACGCCGGTATCCAGGCCCTGCCACGACAGTGGCGCCTTGTAGATGGTCCGGTCGCTCCAGGAAGCCGCCTTGATGATCTCGAACGCCGGCGCCCGGTCCGGATGGGCCAGGACTTGTTCGTTGAGGCGGTCGACCTCGTCCTGCAGGGCGGCGGTGATGAGCTGGTTCTCGACGCGCTCGCGGATATTGAGCGCGGCGAAGGCAAACAGGGCGCTGAGGCCGAACCCGAACAGCGCAAAGCTCAGGACCAGGCGAAAACGAAGCTTACGTCTGGACCGCATCCGGGTCGACCATGCGATATCCGATACCGTGCCGCGTGTGGATCAGCGGCTTTTCAAAAGGTTTGTCGATCGCCGCGCGCAGGCCGTGGATATGCACGCGCAGGCTGTCGCTGTCGGGCAGTTCCTCGCCCCACACGCGCTGTTCGAGATCCTGCCGCGTCACCACCGAGGGGCTGGCTTCCATCAGCGCCTGCAGCAGCTTCAGGCCGATCGGGTTGAGCTGGATCGACTTGCTGTCGCGGGTGACGGTGAGCGTGTCCAGGTTGTAGGTGAGGTCGGCCACTTTCAACACGCGACTCTGCGGGCCCTTGCCGCGGCGCGCCAGCACTTCCAGGCGGGCGGCCAGTTCCTGCAGCGCGAACGGCTTGGTCATGTAGTCGTCGGCGCCGGACTCGAAACCGGTGAGCTTCTGCTCCAGCGCGTCGCGCGCGGTCAGCATCAGCACCGGCGTCTGCTTGTGCGCTTCGTGGCGCAGCTTGCGCGCCACGTCCAGGCCGTCCATGCCGGGCAGGGTCAGGTCCAGCACGATCACGTCGAAATCGTTCACCACCGCCAGGTGGAGGCCGGTTACGCCGTCACCGGCGAAGTCGACCACATGGCCGCGATCCTCCAGGTAATCGCCGATATTCGTTGCGATATCGCTGTTGTCTTCGATCACCAGTACGCGCATACGCCACTCCGTGTCGCCGCCGGCTTGGGTCCGGCCATGGCAGCAAGCTTAACAATTTGCGCCGGGGAAGGTGGGCGCGAGGCCGGCAGCAGGCTGAATGTCTTGCGGGACCCTGGCGGCGACCCAAAAGAAAAGGCCCGGAGGCGCGGCGGGAAGCCGTTCCATCCGGGCCCAAGCTACTGCCCCGATACCGAAATCTGCTGTCACCAGACCATAGCGGTTGAAGTGCCAAGCAAATTGCAGTGGAACCTTTATAGGGGCGGTGGAGTTACGGTGGGGTTAACCGGCACGGAGGCCACCGTTAACCGTTCAGCGTGTCGCCGCTCAGCGGCTCGATGCTTTCCGCTGGTGCTGCTCGAGATGCTTGATGATGTGCGCCGACACGTCGACGCCGGTCGCCGCCTCGATACCCTCCAGGCCCGGCGACGCATTCACTTCCAGGATCAGCGGACCGCGCTTGGAACGCAGCAGGTCGACACCCGCGATACCCAGACCCAGCGCCTTCGCCGCGCGGATCGAGATCTGCCGTTCTTCCGCACTCAGGTTCGCCGCCTGCGCGCTGCCGCCGCGATGCAGGTTGGCGCGGAAGTCGCCGGGGCTGGCGTCGCGCTGCATCGCCGCCACCACCTTGCCGCCGACCACGAAGCAGCGCAGGTCGCTGCCGTTCGCTTCGCCGATGAATTCCTGCACCAGGAAGTTGGCGTACAGGCCGCGGAATGCCTCGATCACGCTCTGCGAAGCGCTGCGCTTTTCCGCCAGCACCACGCCGGTGCCCTGGCTGCCTTCGTTGAGCTTGATGACATGCGGCGGGTCGCCCAGCATGGCCAGCACGTCCGAGGTGTCGTCCGGGTTGTCGCCGAACACCGTCACCGGCATGTCCAGGCCCTGCGAGGCGAGGATCTGCAGCGCGCGCAGCTTGTCGCGTGCGCGCAGCACCGCGTCGGAAGGATTAGGCGTGTACACGCCCATCATTTCCAGCTGGCGCAGCACCGCGGTGCCGTAGAAGGTGCTGGTGGTGCCGATGCGCGGGATCACCGCATCGATGTCCTTCAGCGGCTTGCCCTTGTAGCGGATCGCCACGTCGCCGGGCGCGATGCGCACATAGCAGCGCAGCGGATCGAGCACGCGCACGATGTGGCCGCGCGCGCGCGCCACCTCGACCAGGCGCTGGGTGGAATACAGGCGGGAATTGCGGGAGAGGATCGCGATCTTCATGGGACATCCGTGGCCGCGAGGGGGTAGCGCGGCTGGGTGTAGGAGAGGGCCGGGTCCACCACGAAGCGCCCGTACAGCGCCGTGCGTCCCAGCAACATGGGGAACAGCATATGCCGTCGATCGGTCAGGTTGACGTCGACGCTGAAGCTACGTCCGGCCAGCACCAGGCCGGTGCGGATGAACCAGCGTTCGGTGCGCAGGCCGCCGGTATCGGTGACCGCGCGGCGGTCGTGTGCCGGCGCCTCGCATAGCTGGTCCACGCGATGGCTGCGGCCGGTGCGCACGACGAAGCGCAGCCAGGTGGCGCCGTCGCGTTCGAAGGTTTCCAGTTCCTCGACGTGCAGCGCACTGCTGCGCGCGCCGGTGTCGAGTTTGGCCTTGAGCGAGTGAATGCCGAGGTCCGGCAATGCCAGTCGCTCCCGCCAGCCGAGTGTGATCGCATCCGCCATCTTCAGCGCACTGATTCGGGAGAGGGGCTCGGTGGGGCGAGGGCGGGAATGGAGCGGGTGAAGGGAATCGAACCCTCGTCAGTAGCTTGGGAAGCTACAGCTCTACCATTGAGCTACACCCGCATCGACGGCGGATGGTAACCGGGAGCCGTGCGCTTGGGAACAACCCGGCGGCGGGCGCCCGGCCGCCGCGTCCTAACGCGCGGTGAACCGCAGATGGCGGCCGGCTGAATCGCTCGGCGGGATGAACGAATTCCTTGCGCGCGGCGCCTATCGCCGCATGCACATAATCGGGCCGTCGGCGTCCGGCCATCCTCATGCGTTTTTACGGACGTCATCAACGCGCAACGCTCTGGAGAACGTCATGCGTCTTCCCTCTTCCTTCATGACACGCGGCTGGCCGCGGGCAGCGCTGGCGCTGCTCCTGCTGGCGCCGCTGTGGTGCGCGGCGGGCCTGGTCCAGGCCCAGTCGCAGCCGCCGGACAGCGACGGCGGCGATCCGCCTTCGCGCGTGGCGCGGCTTTCCTATCAGTCCGGCGATCTGGGACTACTCCCAACCGGCACGCAGGACTGGAGCGACGCCAGCCTCAACCGCCCGCTGACCAGCGGCGACCGCCTGTCCAGCGGTGCGGACGGCCGTGCCGAACTGGAGCTTGGCGGCGGCAGCCTGCGCATCGCGCAGAACACCGACTTCGGCCTGCTCGACCTCAACGACCAGGTCGCCCAGGTGGAACTGACCCAGGGCACGCTCAACCTGGCCGTGCGCAACCTCGGCGAGGGCGAGAGCTACGAGATCGACACGCCGACCGCCGCGCTGGTGATCAATCAGCCGGGCACCTTCCGCGTCGATATCGACCGCGACGGCCACACCACGGATGTCACCGTGTTCCGCGGCCAGGCCACGCTGTACGGCGAGAACAATGCGCAGCGCATGGTCAATGCCGGCACGCGCTATGTCATCGGCGACGCCGCGCTGACCCAGGTCACGCTGGAGGACATCGGCAACCGCGGCGACGCCTTCGACGACTGGTGCTACCAGCGCGACCAGCGCTATGCGAATTCGCCAAGCCGGCGCTATGTGTCGGACGACGTGGTCGGCTACCAGGACCTCGACAATCACGGTGACTGGCAGACCGATCCCGACTACGGCGCCGTGTGGTACCCGTCGCAGGTGGCCGCGGACTGGGCGCCGTACCGCGACGGCCACTGGGCCTGGGTCGGACCGTGGGGCTGGACCTGGGTGGACGATGCGCCGTGGGGTTTCGCGCCGTTCCACTACGGTCGCTGGGCCTTCGTCGGCCGTCGCTGGGGCTGGGTGCCGGGGCCGGTCGCGGTGCGCCCGGTGTATGCGCCGGCGCTGGTCGCCTTCGTCGGCGGCGGCAACTGGAATGTGTCGATCGGCATCGGTGGCGGCGCGCCGGTGGGCTGGTTCCCGCTCGGCCCGCGCGAGGTCTACAACCCGTGGTATCGCGCCAGCCGCAACTACTACACCAACGTCAACGTCACCAATATCTATGTGCACAACGTCAATCGCACCACGGTAATCAACAACATCAACAACCAGTACAACTATTTCCGCAACGGGCGCCCGGCGCCGAACGTCGCTTACGCCAACCGCGGCGTGCCGCACGCCTTCAGCGCCGTGCCGGGCCGCAGCTTCGCCAGCGCGCAGAACGTGCGGCGCAACCTGGTGCAGGCCGATCCCGGCCGCTTCGCCGCGGCGCCGGTACTGGCGCGTGGCGTGGCGATCCAGCCGACGCGCGCCAGCTTCGCGCCGCCGCGCGCGGCCAATGCGCGGCCGCTGCCGGAAGCGGGTTTCCAACGTGAGGTGGTCGCGCGCCGTGCGCCGCCGGCTAATCCTGCCGCGCGCCCAATGGCGGACGATGCACGCCCGAACCGCTTCGGCCAGCGCCCCGGCATGCCGGTCGCGCCGCCGTCGAACGTGCGCGTGCTCGGCAGCACCGGCCCGGTGGGCCCCAGCGGCGTCAACCGTCCGATGCCCGGCCGCGACACCGCCGCCACCGTGCCGGCGCGCCTGCCGCCGGTCGGCAACCGCCCGGACAACCCGGCCGCGCCTGCCGACAACACGCCACGCCGCTTCGAGGCCAACGGCCGTCCGGACAACGCTGCGAACGTGCCCAATGCACGCCCGGACATGCGTCCGAACGAACTGCCCTCCGCCCGTTTCGCCCACCCCGACGCGGGCGACCGTGCCGCCTGGCAGAACCGCCGCGACGGCGGACAGCCGATGCCCAATGGCAACAACCCGCGCCCCGGCGTGAGCTTCGTGACCAATCCCGAGCAGGACCGCGCCCGCCAGGCGCAGCCGCAGCCGCAAGCCACCCCGCAGCCGCGCGCCCTGCCCGACGTGCAGCGCTTCAACCGCCGCGACGAACCGGGCGCCGCACCGGAGGCGCGTCAACCCCGCTTCGAGCAGCAGCCCAATCGCCCGGATGAGCGTCGGGTCGAACGCCCGCAGCCCATGCCGGAGAACACCGCCCCGCGCGACTTCCGCCAGGCCCAGCCGCAGCCTTCGTTCCGTCAGGAACGCAGCGAACCGCAGCAGCCGCAACAGCAGCCGCAGCCGCGCATCGAACGCGCCCCGCCGCAGCGCGCCGAGCCGATGCCGCAGCCCAGCCTGCGCGAAGCCCGCCCGGCCTTCGAGCGGCCCAACCCGCCGCCACCGCCGCAGCCGCAAGCGCAGCCGCGCGAGCAGGCCCGCCCGCAGCCGGCGCAGGGCCAGAACCATGGCGGCGAGCACCGGCCGCCGCCGCGCAACAAGGACGAACACCAGAACTAGCGCCACCCACGAGCCCGGCACCTGCCGGGCTCTCTTTTTGGGCATGGCCGCCGCAGCGGCTACAATGGCGCGATGCAGATCATGCTCAATGGCAGCCCACGCGACTGCGCCAACGCCATCACCGTCGCCCAGCTGCTGCAGGAAGCCGGCTACGGCGAGCGCCGCGTGGCGGTGGAAGTGAATCGCGAAATCGTCCCCCGCAGCATGCACATCCGCTGGGTCCTCGCCGAGGACGACCAGGTGGAGATCGTGCACGCCATCGGCGGCGGCTGATGCCCCGCCCATCCCTCCGCGCAGTCGAGACCCCATGAACACCAAGACCCACGACGTCGCCGATCCGCTGGTCATCGCCGGCAAGAGCTACGCCTCGCGCCTGCTCACCGGCACCGGCAAGTACAAGGATTTCGACGAGACCCGCCGCGCCACCCAGGCCGCCGGCGCGGACATCGTCACCCTGGCGATCCGCCGCGTGAACATCGGCCAGGACGCCAGCCAGCCCAACCTGCTGGACGCGCTGCCGCCGAGCGAATTCACCCTGCTGCCCAACACCGCCGGCTGCTACAACGCGGTCGACGCCGTGCGCACCTGCCGGCTCGCGCGCGAGCTGCTGGACGGCCACAAACTGGTGAAGCTGGAAGTACTCGGCGACGAGCGCACCCTGTTCCCCGACGTGGTGGAAACCTTGAAGGCCGCCGAGACCCTGGTCGCCGACGGCTTCGACGTGATGGTCTACACCAGCGACGACCCGATCCTGGCCAGGCGCCTGGAACAGATCGGCTGCGTGGCGGTGATGCCGCTGGCCGCGCCGATCGGCTCGGGGCTGGGCATCCAGAACCGCTACAACCTGCTGGAGATCATCGAGCAGGCCAAGGTGCCGATCATCGTCGACGCCGGCGTGGGCACCGCTTCGGACGCCGCCATCGCGATGGAGCTGGGCTGCGACGGCGTGCTGATGAACACCGCCATCGCCGGCGCCAGGGACCCGGTGCTGATGGCGCATGCGATGAAGCTGGCGATCGAGGCCGGCCGCGCCGCCTTCCGCGCCGGCCGCATCCCGCGCAAGCGCTATGCCTCGGCGTCGAGCCCGCTCGACGGCACCATCGGCTGAGCATGAGCGCGCACAGCGAAGACAGCGCGCCGTACCTGCGCCGTATCCGCAGCTTCGTGCTGCGCGAGGGCCGCATGACGCCGGCGCAGCAGCGCGCCTTCGACGAACACTGGACGCGCTTCGGCATCGACTACGCCGAAGCCACGCAGGACTACGCCGCGCGCTTCGGACGCCAGGCGCCGCTGGTGATGGAGATCGGCTTCGGCAACGGCGAGGCGCTGGCCTGGGCCAGCGAGCACGATCAGGCGCGCGACTACCTCGGCATCGAAGTGCACGGCCCGGGCGTGGGCCGGCTGATGAATGCGCTGGCGGCGCGCGACGCTGCCAACGTGCGGCTGTACAAGCACGACGCGGTGGAAGTGCTGGAACACGAGATCGCCCCTGGCACGCTGGCCGAGGCGCGCATCTGGTTCCCCGATCCCTGGCACAAGAAGCGCCACAACAAGCGCCGCATCGTGCAGCCGTCCTTCGTGGCCTTGCTGGCTTCGCGCATGGCACCCGGCGGCCTGCTGCACCTGGCCACCGACTGGCAGCCCTACGCCGCGCACATGCTCGAGGTGATGGAAGCGGCCCCGGACTGGCGCAACGACGTCGGCCCCGGCCAGTACGCCGAGAAACCGGCGTGGCGCATCGAAACCCACTTCGAACGGCGCGGCCTGAAGCTGGGCCACGGCGTATGGGATCTGCTGTATCGCCGTAAGTAGCGCGCCAGGCACATATGCCCGGCCCCAGGACGGCTCCGATTCACCAGTAAAGCAGTTGCACCGCCTATACTCGCCGACCAGAGCAAGCTGACAAAAACAGGGACGAGTCTTCGCAGCGTGACGCAAGCACTGCCCAACGCCATCCACCCTCGTCCTCTGGTCCGACAGGAAGCCAGCTAGTGGGACTCTCGCTCACCCCCGAAATGGTCCTGGTGCTCGGGCTGGTGGGCTTCACCATGCTGATGCTGGTGCTGGAGTGGATCCGCGCCGACATGGTGGCGCTGCTGGTGGTGGTGGTGATCGGCCTCACCGGCCTGATTCCTTCCGAGCGCGTATTCAACGGCTTCGCCGGCAACGCGGTGATCGCGATCATCGCGATCATGATCATGGGCGCAGGGCTCGACCGCGCCGGCGTGCTCGGCCTCACCGCCAACTTCGTGATGCGCATGGCGCGCGGCGTGGAATCGCGCCTGGGCGTGGTGATCAACCTGGTCACCAGCCTGTTCAGCGCGGTGATCCCCAGCCAGGCGCTGGCCGCGCTGATGATCCCGGTCACCAGCCGCCTGTCCGCGCGCACCGGCGTGCCGCTGTCGCGCCTGCTGCTGCCGATGGCGTTCTGCATCCTGACCGCGACCAACACCACGCTGATCGCCAACTCGCCGCTGATCGTGCTCAACGACCTGATCGCCAGCGCCAACGCCAACCTGCCGCCGGGCGCGCACACCATTCCGAAGTTCGGCTTGTTCAGCGTGACTCCGGTGGGCCTCGCGCTGGCGCTGTTCGGCGTGCTGTTCTTCTATCTGTTCACGCGCAAGCTGCTGCCCGAGCGCGAGGACGAGCGCCTGAAGGTGACGCCGGGCCGCACCGAGAGCTACTTCGCCGACACCTATGGCATCGGCGGCGAGACCGCCGAGCTCACCGTCACCGCGGAAAGCCCGCTGGTCGGCATGAGCATCGGCGAAGTGGAACAGTTGTACGGCGCGCCGCTGATCCTGGCGATCAAGAGCGGCACCGAGGCGCGCATGGCGCCGCCGGTGGACCATGTGATCTGGGTGGGTTCGGTGCTGGGTGTGCTCGGCCCGCGCGACCAGTTGAGCCAGTTCGCCAACAACCAGCTGTGCAAGCTGTCGCCGCGCATGCGCCAGCTCGGCGAACTGTTCAACTCCAGCCGCGCCGGCATTTCGGAGGCGGTGATCCCGCCCAGCTCGCGCTTCATCAAGCAGAGTGTCGCCGAGCTGCGCCTGCGCAAGCGCTACGGCATCTCGGTGCTGGCGGTGAACCGCGGCGACCAGGTGTTCCGCGACGACGTGCGCGCGGTCAGCCTGCGCGCCGGCGACACCCTGGTACTGCACAGCAGCTGGCGCGACCTGGGGCTCGCCTCCGAGGACAAGGACCTGGTGGTAGTCACCGACATCCCGAAAGAGGAACAGCGCCCCGGCAAGATCTGGCAGGCGGTGGGCTTCTTCGTGCTGGCCAAGTGCCTGGCCCTGTTCACCCACCTGGACCTCTCGGTGGCGATGATGACCGGCGCCATCGGCATGCTGCTCACCGGCGTGCTGAACATGGACGAGGCCTACAAGGCGATCAACTGGAAGACCATCTTCGTCACCGCCTGCCTGATTCCGCTGGGCTGGTCGATGGACGCCACCGGCACCGCTGCGTGGCTGGCGCAACAGGTGCTGCAGCATCTGGGCAATGCCTCGCCGTACGTGCTGCAGCTGTGCCTGGCGGTCCTCACCCTGCTGTTCTCGCAGGTGATGTCCAACGTGGGCGCGACGGTGATGATGGTGCCGATCGCGATCAGCGTGGCGGTGGCCACCGGCGGCAACCCTTCGGCGTATGCGCTGATCGTGGCGGTGTCGTCGTCCAACACCTTCCTGCTCAGTTCCGGCCATCCCGCCCTGATGATGGTGGCCGGCCCCGGCGGCTACCGCGGCAAGGACTTCCTGCGCGTGGGCCTGCCGCTGACCGCGATGGTGCTGTTGATCACCCTGGTGGCGATCAACCTGATGTTCCGCTGATTCAACCCAGCCGCACGTCGCCTTCGACCACTTCGACCGCCACCGCGCGCAGATGCTCGCCGCGGCAGGGGCCGCCGATGCACAGGCCGTCCGCGGTGTTGAAACTGGCGCCGTGCGCGGCGCAGACCAGCACGCCGTCGCGGACCAGGAACTTGCCCGGCGCCCAGTCCAGCCGCCGGCCCGCATGGGGGCAAACATTGAGATAGGCATGCGCGGCGGCGCCGTGGCGGACCACGATCAGGCTTTCCTCCCCTTCCGGCAGCGCGGCATCCACGGCGATCGCTTCGCCGTCGGGGATGTCGTCCAGGCGGCAGAGCGGCGGGGCGGGGGTGGCTGTATCCATCGGCACTTGTCTCTGGCGGGTGAAAGCCGCATCGTTACGGACGTAAGTCATTGATTTTACCACACGGATTTTTAACACATGCGCTTCACGCTGCCGTCTCCGCGTCGTTCCCGCCACCCGCTGGTGCGTGCCTTGTCGCTGTTGATCGGCGTGGCGCTGGTGGGCGTGTTGCTGGTGTTCGGTCTGGTCGTGGCCGGCGTGTTGCTGGTCGGTGGCGGCCTGTGGCTGGCCCTGCGCCAGTGGACCCGCAAGAGTAATGCCTCCGCCGGCGCGCCGCGCGCCGCCGCGGATGCGCGCCAGCCGGAAGTGCTGGAAGGCGAGTTCGTGGTGCTGCACCAGACCCACCACCACGTGGCCCGCTGAGCGACGCCGCGCAAGAAGCGGATAGTCCCGCCCGCCCCGGATGGCTAGCCTGATGGCATGGACATCCGCACCGCTCCCATGAATCACCGCCAAGGCACCGAGGCCGCGCTCGAACGCGTCCGCGACCTGATCGAGCACGCCGAGCAGGCACCCAGCCTGGAAGCCCTGGCCGAGGCCGCCGGACTCAGCCCCACCTATCTGCAGCGCGCGTTCCGCCGCCGCTACGGCATGAGCCCGGCCGAATACCACCGCGCGCGCCGCTTCGGCCAGCTCAAGGCCTCGCTGCGCGACGGCGCGGCCGTCACCGATGCCGTCTACGACGCTGGCTTCGGCTCCGGCAGCCGCGTCTACGAGCACAGCAACCGCCTGCTCGGCATGACCCCGGCCAGCTATCGTGCCGGCGGCCTGGGCGCCAGCATCCGCTACACCACCACCGACACCCCGCTCGGCCGCCTGCTGGTGGCGACCACCGCGCGCGGGATCTGCTCGGTGACGCTGGGCGACGACGATGCGGACCTGCAGCACCGCCTGCGCGACGAATTCCCGCAGGCCGAACTGGAACGGGTCGATGCCGGCCGCGAGGAATGGCTGGACGCGGTGATCGCCCGCATCGCCACCGAACTCGGCTGGACCGATGCCGCCGCCCCCGCGCTGCCGCCGCTGGACATCGCCGCCACCGCCTTCCAGTGGCGCGTGTGGGACGCCCTCACCCGCATCCCCGCCGGCAGCACGCGCAGCTATGGCGAGATCGCCGCGGAACTGGGCATGCCCAAGGCAGCACGCGCGGTCGGCCAGGCCTGCGGCAACAACCGGGTGGCCCTGATCGTGCCCTGCCATCGCGTAGTGCGCGAGGACGGCTCGGTGGGCGGCTGGCGCTGGGGCGTGGAGCGCAAGCGCGAGCTGCTGGTGCAGGAACGGCGGCGGGCTTCGGCCTGAGCCTGAACCGGGTAAATCCAGGTCCGGCTTGACCGCTGCTCAAGCTAGCCTTGCAAACCGCTCGCTACTCGTCGTCCGGGCCACGCATTATCTTGCTGGGCCGGTAGACTGATTGCCGCGCCCACTCTCTCGCGCCATTCCCCGCCATGACCGACCAGTCCGTCTCCAACGCCGCTCCCGCGGCGCAAAGCCCATTCGCCGACGCGCGCGTGATGATTCCACTCGCGCTGTTCGCGCTGTACATCATCTGGGGCTCCACCTATCTCGGCATTCGCTACGCGCTGGCGAGCTATCCGCCGTTCCTGCTCGCCGGCATCCGCTTCCTGTGCGCCGGCGTGCTGCTGTTCGGCTTCCTGCGCCTGCGCGGCGTGGCCATGCCCAGCGCGCGGCAATGGCGCAATGCCGCCATCACCGGCGTGTTGCTGCTGGGCTTCGGCAATGGCCTGGTGTGCTTCGCCGAACAGAGCGTGAGCTCCGGCATCGCCGCGGTGGCGGTGGCCAGCCTGCCGCTGTTCGCCGCGCTGTTCTCCGGCCTGTACGGACAATGGCCGAGCGGGCGCGAAAGCATCGGCCTGGTGATTGGCTTCGCCGGCGTGGTGGTGCTCAACCTGGGCAGCAGCCTGTCGGCTTCGCGCATCGGCGCGATCGCGCTGATCGTGGCCGCCGCCAGCTGGGCCTTCGGTTCGATCTGGAGCAAGCGCCAGGACATGCCCGCCGGCCCGATGAACACCGCCGCGCAGATGCTGTGCGCCAGCGTGGCCCTGCTGCTGGTCGGCTTCGGCACCGGCGAGCGGCTGCCGGCGCATCCCACCCTGCACGCCACGCTGGCGGTCGGTTACCTGGTGGTGTTCGGCTCGCTGATCGCGTTCAGCGCCTATCTCTATGTGCTCAAGCATGCGCGCCCGGCGGTGGCCACCAGCTACGCCTACGTCAATCCGCCGGTGGCGGTGCTGTTCGGCGTGCTGCTGGCCGGCGAGCACGTCGGCCCGTACGACATCGCCGGCATGGCGGTGATCCTGCTCGGCGTGGCGATCATCACGCTGTTCAAGCAGCGCGCGAAGGGCTGACGACCAAGATCGTATTGCCGCTGCTCCGGCACTGATTCACCATCCTCGCGTTTGGACTTGACCTCAACCTTCACGGAGGAACCCTTCTCCCTCCGGGAGAAGGTGGCGGCAGCCGGATGAGGGTTCGGCCGGAGTGCAACGTTTCACTCCGCCCGTACCCTCACCCCAACCCCTCTCCCAGAGGGAGAGGGGCTCACGTCATCGCGGGGAGAAACGTCGATGCAAAACACCAACGAAGGTGCCCTGGCCCGCGCGGCCCTGCGCAGTTCGGCCTGGGCCGAACGCTGGTTTCCCGATGCCTGGGTGTTCGCCGCGCTGGGCGTGATCCTGGTCGCCGCTGCCGCACTCGCTTTCGGCGCCACGCCCACCGTCACCGTCAACGCCTTCGGCGACGGCTTCTGGAGCCTGATTCCCTTCACCATGCAGATGGCCTTCGTGGTGATCGGCGGCTATGTCGTCGCCACCGCGCCGGTGGTCGCGCGCTTTATCGACCTGCTGGCGCGCGCGCCGCGCAGCGGCCGCGGCGCGGTGTGCTACGTGGGCCTGGTCAGCATGCTGGCCTCGCTGCTGTCCTGGGGTTTTTCGCTGGTGTTCGGCGGCTTGCTGGTGCGTGCGCTGGCGCGGCGCACCGATCTGCGCATGGACTATCGCGCCGCCGGCGCAGCGGCGTATCTGGGGCTGGGTGCGGTGTGGGCGATGGGGCTTTCCTCGTCGGCCGCGCAATTGCAGGCCAACCCCAAGAGCATGCCGCCCGGGCTGCTCAACATCACCGGCGTGCTGCCTTTCAGCCAGACCATCTTGCTGTGGCAGTCGATCGTGCTGACCGGCGTGCTGATCGCGGTGTCGCTGGTGATCTGCTGGTTCACCGCGCCCTCCGGCGCGAGCGCGCGCACCGCGGAAGATTTCGGCGTGAGCGAAACCACCGCCACCGCGCCGCTGCCGCCGCGCACGCGGCCCGGCGAATGGCTGGAATACAGCCCGCTGCTGTCGCTGCTGATCGGCCTGCTCGGGCTGGGCTGGCTCGGCTATGAATTCGCCAGCAAGCCGGCGGTGACGGCCATCGCCAATCTCAACACCTACAACTTCCTGTTCCTCACCGTGGGCCTGCTGCTGCACTGGCGTCCGCGCAGTTTTCTCAACGCGGTGGCGCGCGCGGTGCCGAGCACGGCCGGCGTGCTGATCCAGTTCCCGCTGTATGGCGGCATCGCCGCACTGCTGACGCATGCGCCAGGCATGGGCGGCGATACGCTGGCGCATCGCCTGTCCGGGCTGTTCGTGCATGTCGCTTCCACCGACAGCTTCACCCTGGTGATGGGTGCGTACTCGGCGATCCTCGGCTTCTTCGTGCCTTCCGGCGGCGGCAAGTGGCTGGTGGAAGCGCCGTACGTGATGCAGGCGGCCAACGACCTGCACGTGCATCTGGGCTGGGCGGTGCAGGTCTACAACGCCGCCGAGGCGCTGCCCAACCTGATCAATCCGTTCTGGATGCTGCCGCTGCTGGGTGTGCTGGGATTGAAGGCGCGCGACATCGTGGGCTTCACCTTCATCCAGCTGGTGGTGCACGTGCCGCTGGTGCTGGGCCTGCTGTGGCTGCTGGGCATGACCCTGACTTATGTGCCCCCGGTGATGCCATAACGCGCAGCGCAGGTTGGGGTGAGCGCAGCGAACCCCAACGGATGTCCCGATGTACCCGGGCGCCACGTTGGAGTTCGCCTACGGCTCACTCCAACCTACGCATCAGGCTGCGTTGACGCTGGCTTTGAGGGCCGCAGCAAGAATGCGCACCGCCTCGCGCGTACGCGGATCGGCGGCACGCTGGTGCAGCACGATCCGCGTCAATGGCATGCGCGGCAAACCCAATTGCTCGCCCACGTCGACGATCGAAGGCGGACACACGCGCCGCGGCAACGGCGCCACCGCCAGACCCGCACAAGTCGCCGCGACTACTGCCGGCAGACCGCCGCCGACGAACACCTCGGTCCACGCCACGCCTGCATCGTCCAGCGTCTTCAAGGCCATCGCGCGCACCGCGCAAGGCGCAGCCAGTGCAGCCAGACGCAAGGGCTCGCCGGACGGCTGCTTCCAGTCCGGCAGCGCGTACCAGGCGTAGGGCTCGGTAAACAGCAACTCGCCACCCGGGCGGCCATCGGCAGCGCAGACGATGGCCGCGTCGAGTTCGTCGCTGTCATAAGCGGTCATCAGGCTGGCGGAAGATCCGATGCGCACCTCGATGCGCAGCGAGCGATCATAGGCGCCGACCTTTGCCAGCAGATGCGGCAGCTCGGTGCCCGCCGATTGATCGCTGATCCCCACGCGCAAGCTCAAGCGCGCCTCGCTGCGGCCGTGCAGGGCCCGCTCATGCGCCTCCAGCAGATCGCGTGCCGCATCGAGAAACGCGGCGCCCTCCTGCGACAGCCGCACGCGCCGCGGCGTGCGCTCCAGCAGGCGGCGCCCGAGCCGTTCCTCCAGTCGCTTCAGCTTGAGGCTGACCGCCGATTGGGTGGTATCCAGCGCCTCGGCCGCGCGGGTGAAGCTGCTCAGATCGGCCACCAGTACGAAGGCCTGCACCGCATCCAGGTCCAGCGGCCGGATCGGCGAACCATTTTCGATTGTCATGATTGAAATATCCGTCAATCAGTTTTCCTTATCTTAGACCCGGACTAGCATCCACGTCATTCCCCACCTCCTTCCCCTCCGAGGAGACCGCCATGACCCCGACCGACGCGGGCGACCCGCGGCGTTGGCTGGCATTGCCCGTGCTGCTGACCGGCGCCTTCCTGCCGCCGCTGGATTTCTTCATCGTCAACGTGGCGCTGCCCTCGATCCGCGGCGCGCTGCACGCCAGCGCCGCGCAGACGCAGTTCGTGATTTCCGCCTATGCGGCGATCTACGCCGTGTGCCTGATCACCGGCGGCCGCCTGGGCGACCTGTTCGGCCGGCGCCGGCTGTTCCTGATCGGCATCGCCGGTTTCGTGCTGGCCTCGCTGCTGTGCGGCCTGGCCTGGTCGGCGGATGCGCTGCTGGTCGGACGCCTGCTGCAGGGACTGGCCGCCGCCGCGTTGGCGCCGCAGGTGCTCGCCTCGATCCGCGTGATGTTCCCCAGCGCCGAACAACCGCGCGCCCTGGCCTTGTACGCGGCGACGTTCGGCCTCGCCGCGACGCTGGGCCAGGTGCTAGGCGGCGTGCTGATCGCGGCCGGCTGGTGGGGCATGAGCTGGCAGTGGATCTTCCTGGTGAATCTGCCGGTGGGCATCGCGGCGTTCGCCGGCGGCCTGCTGTTGCTGCGCGAATCGCGCGAGGCGCACGCGAAGAAGCTCGATCTCGGCGGCATGGCGCTGCTCTCGCTCGCGCTCGCCGCGCTGGTCTATCCGCTGGTGGAAGGTCGCGAACAAGGCTGGCCGCTGTGGACGTGGGCGATGCTCGGCGGCTCATTGGCGCTGTTCGTGCTGTTCCTGCGTTTCGAAGCACGGCTCGCGCGTCGCGGCGGCGCACCGCTGGTCGACGTGAGCCTGCTGCGCCATGGCGAATTCATGCTCGGCATCGTGATCACGCTGGGTTTCTATCTGACTTCCGCTTTCATGTTCACTTATGCGGCTTACCTGCAAGGGCTCGGCCGCGATGCGCTGCACACCGGCCTCGCAACGCTACCGTTCACGCTGGGCTATCTGTTCGCGTCAGTAACAGCCGCGCCGGTGATGCAACGCCTCGGTCGCGCGGTGTTGCCATTGTCGCTGGCAGCGCAGGCGATCGGCTTCGCCTTGATCATCGGCGGCATCAAAGCGCCATCCACCATGCTGGAGGCCGGACTGATCGTCTCCGGCATCGGCTTCGGCTTTGCCTTTGCCTTCCCGTCGCTGATGCGCGCCGTGCTCGGCAGCGTGGACGCGCGCCACGCCGGCCTCGCCTCCGGCATGGTGATCACCGCCTTGCAGATCAGCGCCGCGCTCGGCGTGGCGGTGATCGGCGGCGTGTTCTACAGCACGCTCGGCGCGGCGCGCGATCCGGCGGCGTATGCATATGCCTTCGCCACCGGGCTCGGTTGCAACGTCGTCGCGCTGGCGGTCATTGCCCTGCTGTCGAGCCTGCTCGGCCGCCATGGCGTAGCGAATGCAGCGGTGCAGGTCGCGCCGGAGGCATAAAAAAAGGGCCGCGTAAGCGGCCCTTTTTTCCGATCACCAAACGCTCGTCACAGCTCGCGCAAGGCCGTCGTCACCGGCAGGCGCGCCGCGCGTACCGCCGGGAACAAGCCGCCGACGAAGCCGATCGCCAGCGCCCACTTCACGCCGGTCCACAGCAGCGCCGGCGATACGTGGAACTCGAAGGTGAGCTGCCCCACCGAGCCCTGCGCCAGCGTGGACGCGGTATAGCCGTTGAAGATCAGCCAGGCCAGCGCACCGCCGATCAAGCCGCCCAGCAAGGCCAGCAGCATGGTCTCCAGCATGATCGCCACCACCACCGGCAGGCCGCGGAAACCGATCGCACGCAAGGTGGCGATTTCGCGGGCACGCGAGGCCACCGCGGCGAACATGGTGTTGAGCGCACCGAAGATCGCGCCGATCGCCATGATCAGGCCCACCGTGATGCCGATGATGCGGATCACCTTGCTGGTGCCTTCGGACTGCTTGCTGAAGTAGTCCAGCGTGGTGCTGCTGTCGACCTTCAGGCGCGGGTCGGCGGCCAGGGTGGATTCGAATGCCTTGAAGCCGTTCGGATCGGCCAGCTTCACCGTCACCGAGGCACGGCTGCCGCCACGGCGATAGGTATCGGCCACCACCGGGGCATCGCCCCACACTTCCGATTCCAGCGCATCGTCGCTGGCGAACACGCCGACCACCGTCCACTGCTGGCTGCCGAGCTTGATCTCGCGACCCGGCTCCAGCCCGGCGAACTGGCGCTGCGCACCCTTGCCTACCACCAGCTCGCGCATGCCGGGATTGAACTTGCGGCCGGCGACGATCTTCAGGTTGGGCCGCAGCTCCCAGGCATGCTCGCCCACGCCGCGCAGCTGCACGCTGCCTTCGTCGTCGGCGCCCTTGCCGCCCTTCACCGGCAGGTTCGCGGCCACCACGATTTCGGACGAAGCGATCGGCTCGCCCTTGGCATTGCGCGCGATGCCGGCGATCTGCGGGATCACCACCACGCTGTCGCGGTCGAGCACCGACATCACTTCGCTGGCCGAACCGCCGCGCATCACGATGGCGGTGTCGGCGCTGCCGGTCTTGCGCAGCGTTTCCGCATAGCCCTCGCCCATCGCCAGCAGTGCCACCAGCACGCCGACCACGCCGGCGATACCGATCACCACCACCGCGGAGGAACCGAGCCGGCCGCGCAGCGTGCTGATGCCCACGCCGGTCACCGAGGCGGCTTGCTGGCCGCGCCGCGTGAAAACCATCCACAGCGCAAACAGCAGCACCAGTACCCCGACGATCCACAGCGGCAGGTTGATCCACACCGCCAGGCAGACGATCACCAGTACGAACAGGCCGAAGCCGAACAGGAAATTCTTGGATTTGGACATGGCGTCGGCTCCTCAGCGTCCTGCCAGTGCATCGACAATATTCAGGCGCATCGCACGGACAGCCGGCAACGCACCCACCAGCAATCCGATCAGCACCATGATCCCCAGGCCGAGCACCCAGCTGCCGCCGGTCACGCCGGGCAGGTTGAGCATGCCGCCGCTGCCCTTGGCCACCACCGGGATCAGCAGCGAGGCAAGGCCCAGCCCGATCACGCCGCCAATCAACAACAGCAACACCGATTCGGCCAGCACCATCATCAGCACCGAGGGACTGGTGAAACCGATCGTCTTCAGCACCGCCAGCTCGGAGGTGCGCTCGCGCACCGCCTGCATCATGGTGTTGCCCGACAGCAGCAGCAGGGTGAAGAACACCGCGCCCATGATCGCGCCGACGATCAGGCCGATATCGGCCAGCTGCTTCATCCACGCGGCGGTGGCGGCCTGTTCGGTCTGCGTGCGCGTCTCGTGGTCGGAGTTGGCGGAGATCGCATCGATCGCCTTGGCCACGCGATCGGCCTGGTTCACGTCGCTGACGCGCGTGACATACCAGCCGACCATGCCACGGTTGTACGCGGTGCCTTCGTCGAAGTACTTCCAGTGCATCAGCACGATCTGGTCGTACCAACCCGCGCTGGCTTCCTTGGCCTTGAGCGTACCGACGATGTCGAAGCTCCAGTTCTTGCTGCCGTCATGCAGCGGGAAGATGGTCGACTGCAGCGGGATCTTGTCGCCCACCTTCCAGCCGAAGCGCTGCGCCAGCTTCTCGCCCACCAGGATGCCGGTGCGCGAGTTCTCGAACGCCTTGCGTGCTTCGGGGCTGGCTTCCACTTCCGGATACTGGTCCAGATAGTTGTCGCTGACGGCGAAGCTGAAGACCTGGTTGTGCGGGTCCTGATAGGCGCCGCCGAACCAGTTGGCATACGCCACCGACTTCACCCCCGGCACCTGCGAGATCTGGCTGTTGAGGCCGGACGGCAGGGTCTGGATGAAGGACAGGCGCGAGCCGGTCTGCAGCCGCTGCGCGCCGTTCGCGCTCTGGCCGGCCTGGTCGAACGAAGTGCGCACCGCGTCGAGCATGCCGAACAGCAGGAACGCGGTGACGATCGAGACCAGGGTGAGGATGGTGCGGGTCTTGCGCCGGAACAGCGCGGCCCAGATGAGATGGAGATATTTCATCGCGGCATCCCTCAGGCCAGCGCCTGCTGCTCGACCAGGGTGCCCTTGTCGAGGTGCAGCGTGTGGTTGGCGTACTCGGCCGCCTTGGGATCGTGGGTGACCATCACGATGGTCTTGCCGTGCTCGCGGTTGAGCGTGCGCAGCAGGCCCAGCACGTCCTCGGCGGACTGGCGGTCCAGGTCGCCGGTCGGCTCGTCGCAGACCAGCAGGGTCGGGTCGGACACGATCGCGCGTGCGATCGCCACGCGCTGCTGCTGGCCGCCCGAGAGTTCGCTGGGCTTGTGCGAGGAGCGCTCATCCAGGCCCACCAGCTGCAAGGCGATGGCGGCGTTCTTGCGGCGCTGCGCGGCCGACAGCTTGGTCAGCAGCAGCGGCAGTTCCACGTTGCGCTGCGCGGTCAGCATCGGCATCAGGTTGTAGAACTGGAACACGAAGCCGACATTGGCCGCGCGCCACTTGGCCAGCGCGCCGGCGCCGAGCTGGTCGATGCGCTGGCCGCCGACGCCGATGCTGCCGCCGGTCGGCGAATCCAGGCCGCCGATCAGGTTGAGCAAGGTGGTCTTGCCCGAGCCGGACGGGCCCATCAGCGCGAGGAAGTCGCCCTCGGCGATATTGAGGTTGATGTGGTGCAGCACTTCCACTTTCTGCTTGCCGCGCTCGTACACCTTGGAAAGATCGCGGACTTCGATCAGCGTGCCCATGCTCATGCCTGTTCTCCAGAAACTGCGTTGACCTTCGAGGTTGTCGTGGCGCGGCTCAGCCGCGCTCAAGCGGTTTTTTAAAGGGATTCGTTTCAGGGATTCGCTGCGCTCTTCACGCGCATGCCGTCTTTCAGTTCCGCCGGCGGCGACAGCACCACCGTGTCGCCCGCCTGCACGCCCGCAGGCAGCAGGCGCATCTCGCCATAAGCCTGCGGCGCCGGCTGCACGGTGTGTTCGCGGGCGGTGTCGCCGCTGACCACGAACACCGTGTCGTGGCCGTCGCGCTGCGCGATCGCAGCGGCCGGCACCAGCACGCCCTTCGGCGCCTCGGCGGCCTGCTTCGGCGCGGCCTGCTCCAGGAAGGACACGCGCACGCCCATGTCCGGCACGATGCGCGGGTCCTTCTGATCCAGCGCCACGCGCACCTTCACCGTGGCCTTGCCGCGGTCGGCGGCGGGCACGATGGCGATCACATGAGCGGGGATCTTCCAGTCCGGGTAGGCGTCGAGCACGGCCTCGGCCGGCATCGCCGACTTCACGCGGCCGATATAGGCCTCGTTGACGTCGACGTCGATTTCGAGCGAATCCATGTCGACGATGGTGCCCACGCCGGTACGGGTGAAGCCGCCGCCGGCGGACAGCGGCGAGATGATTTCGCCGACCTGGGCCGCCTTCACCGTGATCACGCCGGTGAACGGCGCGCGCACCACGGTGTAGTCAAAGTTCACCTTGGCCTGCTTCGCCTGCGCCTGCGCCGCGAGCGCGAGCTTGCGCTGCGAATTGAGCTGGGCCGCGGTGGTGTTGACCAGGGTGCGCGCCTGTTCGTCCTGCTGCTTGGGCACCAGGCCGCTGGTGGCCAGCGTGTGGGCACGCACGGCGTCGCGCTGGGCCTGGTCGAGCTGGGCCTGCAGTTGCTGCACCTGCGCCTCGGTGGCGCGCGCACTGGCTTCGGCGGCATCGAGTCCGGCGCGATAGGCATTGTCGTCCAGGCGCGCGAGCACCTGGTCCTTCTGCACCCGGTCGCCTTCTTCGATCAGCACCTCGGTCAGCGTGCCGGTGATCTGCGCCGACACCGTGGCCTGGCGGCGCGCGGTGATGTAGCCGGTGGCCTGCAGCACGGCGCCGGGGCCGGCCGCCGCGCTGGGCGCGACCGCGGCGGCGGTTTTCACTTCCAAGGTGGGGTGACCCCACAGCATCCAGCCGCCGGCGCCGGCCGCCAGCAACAGCACGACCACGCCGCCGACGATCCACGGCCAGCGCCCGGGACCTTGACCATGGTCCTCGCGCTCATGCCGCTCGATGCGCAGTTCCTTCAGCAATTCCGCGTTCTTCACACCTGCTCCCCAAAAGCCGGTTCCCACCGGCTACCGATGGCCGGCACGATGAGGCATGGCCGCAAAACATTGCAGAACGCCTCATCAGCCGATGGCAATGACAGCTGTCATCCGGGGCCAACGAGGCCCCGCGCGACCGCTCTCTCCCTTACGTCGAACGACGCCGCCCGAAATCGACAGGGGTATAGCGCTGTCCGCAGGACGGCGATAGCTGACACGGCACGTATCCCTGCCGGGCCACCCCGGCTAGCTGCTACCCTTCCGTGCATGGCCTATGTGATCCCCGCCCCGCTCCAGCCCAGCCTGCCGGTGTACGGCAGCGACCTGCGTTTTCCCGTGCGCCGCGTGTTCTGCATCGGGCGCAACTACGCCGAGCACGCCCGCGAGATGGGCGCCACGGTGGAAAAAGACACACCGCTGTTCTTCTGCAAGCCGGCCGACGCCATCGTCACCGACGGCGCCGACGTGCCCTACCCGCAGGCCACCACGGACCTGCACCACGAAGTGGAGATGGTGGTGGCACTGGGCGCCGGCGGACGCGAGATCCCCGCCGAGCGCGCCGCCGACCTGGTCTGGGGCTATGGCGTGGGCCTGGACCTGACCCGCCGCGACCTGCAGGCGCTGGCCAAGGCCAAGAGCCATCCCTGGGATGTAGCCAAGGGCTTCGATCATTCCGCGCCGGTGTCGGCGCTGCGTCCGGCGGCCGAGGCGCGCCTTGCGGCGACGACCGGCCTGAGCCTGGCCATCAACGGCAACCTGCGCCAGCAGACCACGCTGGCCGAGATGGTGCATGACGTGCCCGGCATCATCGCCATCCTGTCGAGCTTGTTCGAACTGAAAGCCGGCGACCTGATCTTTACCGGCACGCCAGCCGGTGTGGCCGCCCTACAGCGTGGCGACAGCTTCCACGCCTCGCTCGATGGCATCGCCACGTTGGACGGCCGCATCGTGTAAACGGCATCGCTACATCGGCGGCGGCAAGCTCGGTACGTGGAACGGCCGGCGCCTCGCCCGTCCCAGGGGGCAATACCTACATCAAGCAAGAGGGAGAGCAGCAATGGGCATGCTGAAAGAGTTCAAGGACTTCGCCATGCGCGGCAACGTCGTCGACCTGGCGGTCGGTGTCGTGATCGGCGGCGCGTTCGGCAAGATCGTCACCTCGCTGGTCGACCAGATCATCATGCCGCCGATCGGCGTGCTCACTGGCGGCGTCGACTTCTCCGCCATGAAGTGGGTGCTCAAGCCCGGCGACGACAGCGATCCGAAACACAAGATCGCCGAGGTCGCGATCCAGTACGGCGCCTTCATCAACGTGCTGATCCAGTTCGTGATCATCGCGTTCGCCATCTTCCTGGTGGTCAAGGCGATCAACCGCCTGACCCGCCGCGAGGAAGCCGCGCCGGCCCCGCCGCCGCCGACTGAGACGCTGCTGACCGAGATCCGCGACCTGCTGAAGAAGCAGCAGCCGTAAATCTGCCCGGCCGGGGAACCGCAGCCGCGGTTCCCCTTTTTTGTGGCCGCAATCAGGGCCTATGCGGACAGGCCGCGCCGGCCGCAACGAAAACGCGCGAATTTCGCGCCTGTTGCGCAGCGCACTCGTGACTTCTGGCCTAAGCGGCGCGGCGGGCCGGCGCGATAATCGGGGTTTACACCGAGGAGTCCCCGATGCGCCGCCTGCCTCTTACCCTGCTCGCCGCCAGCCTTGCTCTCGCCGTCGGCGCTGCCAGCGCCGCCGACAAGGCCACCACCATTCCGCAGTCCGCCGTAAAGACGGCCGAACAGCTGCGCGACAAGGCCATGGCCGACGACACCGGCTACAAGATCGTCGAATCGCTCACCACCGAAATCGGCCCGCGCATCGCCGGCGGCCCGAACGACCAGCGCGGCCGCGAGTGGGCCGTGGCCAAGTTCAAGGAGCTGGGTTACGACAAGGTCTACACCGAGACCGTCACCTACCCGTTGTGGGAGCGCCACAGCGAGCATGCCGCCATCGTCGGCCCGTTCCCGCAGCCGCTGACGGTGATCGCGCTGGGCTATTCCGCCGGCACGCCCAAGGGCGGCATCACCGCCGAGGTGGTGAAGTTCGACAGCCTCGACGCGCTGAAGAAGGCCGATCCGGCCAGCGTCAAGGGCAAGATCGTCTTCGTCGACGCCAAGATGCAGCGCCACAAGGACGGCCACGACTACGGCATCGGTTCCGGCGTGCGCACCGGCGGCCCGGTGATCGCCTCGAAGATGGGCGCCGCCGGCTTCCTGCTGCGTTCGGCCGGCACCGACGAGCACAGCCGCACGCCGCACACCGGCGTCACCGGCTTCCGCGATCCGAAGGAAGCCATTCCCGCCGCCGCGCTGTCGCTGCCGGATGCGGACCAGCTCGACCGCGTGCTCGCCTACGGCAAGCCGGTAAGCATCAAGCTCGAGCTGGACTGCGGCATCACCGGCACCTACACCGGCGCCAACGTGATCGGCGAGATCACCGGCAAGAAGTACCCCGACCAGATCGTGCCGATCGGCGGTCATCTGGATTCGTGGGACCCGGGTACGGGCGCGATCGACGACGGCGCCGGCGTGGCGATCGCCATGGCCGCGGGCAAGATGATCCTCAGCCTGCCGCAGCGGCCTGACCGCACCATCCGCGTGATCGCCTTCGCCAACGAGGAAATGGGCCTGTTCGGCGGTCGCGCGTATGCCGACAAGCACGCCGCGGAAGTGGCCAAGCACCAGCTCGGCACCGAGTCCGACTTCGGCGCGCGCAAGATCTGGCGCATGACCGCCAGCGTGAAGCCGTCGGCGCGCGGCGCCATCGAGCAGATCGCCAAGGTGATCGAGCCGGTCGGCGTGGCCTACGACCCGCAGCATCCGGGCGGCGGCGGTTCGGACCTGTCGCAGATGCACGCCAAGGGCATGGCCGCGCTGACCCTGACCCAGGACGGCACCGACTACTTCGACTACCACCACACCGCCAACGACACGCTGGACAAGATCGACCCGCGCGAGCTGGCGCAGAATGTGGCGGTGTATGCCGCGTTCTCGTACATGGCGGCACAGGCCGATGGGGACTTCGGTTCGGCGCCGGACGCGTTCAAGAACGACGGCGCGCGCGACTGAGCGTTCGCTTCATGGCAAAAAAAGCGGCCTCCGGGCCGCTTTTTTTCGCCGCCGCATCGGCGTGGGCGTAGGTTGGGGTGAGCGCAGCGAACCCCAACATCGATGCGCCGGCGCGTGCTCGTGTTGGGGTTCGCCTGCGGCTCACCCCAACCTACGCCAGCGTTCTCAAGTTGCCCCGATGGGCCCCGGTTTCTTCTTCGAGAACCGCGTCTGCACCCGGTCCAGATACAGATAGATCACCGGCGTCAGATACAAGGTCAGCACCTGCGATACCGCCAGGCCGCCGACCACGGCCAGGCCCAGCGGCCGCCGCGTCTCCGCGCCGGCGCCGATGCCCAGCGCGATCGGCAAGGTGCCGGCGAACGCCGCCATGGTGGTCATCATGATCGGGCGGAAACGCACCTTGCAGGCTTCGTAGATCGCTTCGGCCGGCGCCATGCCTTCCTCGCGCTGACGCTCCAGCGCGAAGTCGATCATCATGATCGCGTTCTTCTTCACGATGCCGATCAGCATCACGATGCCAACGAAGGCGAACAGGTCCAGCGACGCGTTGAAGATCACCAGCGTGAGCAGCGCACCCACCGCCGCGGCCGGCAGGCCTGACAGGATGGTCAGCGGGTGGATGAAGCTCTCGTACAGAATGCCCAGCACCAGGTAGATCACGAACACCGCCAGCAACAGCAGCAGGCCCATGCCGTGCATCGAATCCTGGAACGCCTGCGCGGTGCCCTGCACGCTGCCACTGATGGTCGGGGGCAGGCCCATCCGCGCCATCGCTGCGTCGATGCGCTGCACCGCCTGGCTGAGGCTGACGCCCGGCGCGAGATTGAACGACACCGTCACCGCCGGCAGCTGGCCCTGATGATTCACCGTCAGCACCTGCGGCTGGCGCCGGAACGTGGCCACCGTGTCGAGCGGCACCAGGGTGCCGCTGGCGGAGGTGACGTAGAGGCGCGACAGCACGTCCGGGTCGTTCTGCAAGGTGCGCGACACCTGCAGGATCACCCAGTACTGGGTGGCGGCGCCGTAGATGGTGGAGATCTGGTTCTGGCCGAAGGCCGAACCCAGCGCGGACTGCACCTGGGCCATGGTCAGGCCCAGCGTGGCGAGCTTGTCGCGGTTGACGTCGACCATGATCGACGGGCTGTTGAGATCCAGATCGTTGGTAACGTCCTGGAAACCGTCGAGCAGGGTGAAGGCCTGGGTGATGCGCCCGCTCCAGTCGTACAGCAGCGGCAGATCGATCGACTGCAGCGTGTACTGGTACTGCGCCTTGGACTGGCGGCCGCCGACCTGGATCGACGGCGGGTTCTGGATATAGGTGCGGATGCCCGGCACCTGCGCGAATTTCTTGCGCAGCTCCTGGATGATGCCATCGGGCCCCAGCTCGCGATCGTGCGCGGGCTTCAACAGCAACAGCAGCGAACCGTTGTTGACCGTGCTGCGCGGGCCGCCCGCGCCGACGCTGGACATGTAGCCGGCGATGTTCGGATCGTCGGCGACGATCTCGGCCAGTTTCTGCTGGCGCGCCACCATGCTGTCGAATGAGACGTCCTGCGGGCCTTCGGTGGTGACGCGCAGCTGGCCGGTGTCGCCGGCGGGGATGAAGTCCTTCGGCGTCACGTAGAACAGCAGCGCCGTCGCGGCCAGGCTCAGCACGAAGCCGGCGACCACCAGCAGCGGACGGTCCATGCACCAGCGCAGGCTGCCGGCATAGCCGCGCTGCACGGCGTTGAAGCCGCGGTCGAAGCCGGCGATCAGCCAGTTCTTGTTCTCGTGGTCGTGCGCGCGGATAAACCGGCTGCACAGCATCGGCGTCAAGGTGATCGCCACCACGCCGGAGATCAGGATCGCCACGCTGATGGTCACCGCGAACTCGTGGAACAGGCGCCCCACGATGCCGCCCATGAACATCACCGGGATAAACACCGCAATCAGCGACAGCGTCATCGAGAAGATGGTGAAGCCGATCTCGCCGGCGCCCTTCAGCGAAGCTTCGTACGGCGACAGGCCGGCTTCCATGTGGCGCACGATGTTTTCCAGCATCACGATGGCGTCGTCCACCACGAAGCCGACCGCGAGCGTGAGCGCCAGCAGCGAGAGGTTGTCCAGGCTGTAGCCCAGCCCGAACATCACGCCGAAGGTGCCGATCACCGAGATCGGCAGCGCGATGGCGGGAATCAGCGTGGCCGAGAGATTGCCCAGGAACAGGTAGATCACCAGCACCACCAGCACGCCGGCCAGCACCAGGGTGAACTGCACGTCGTCGACCGAGGCGCGGATCGAAACCGAGCGGTCGTACAGCGTGTTGAGCTTGACCGACGGCGGCAGGCCGGCGGTGAAGCCCGGCAGCAGCGCCTTGATGCGGTCCACGGTGTCCACCGTGTTGGCGCCGGGCTGGCGCTGGATCGCCAGCACGATGGCGCGCTCGCCGTTGTACCAGCTCGCGGCCAGGTCGTTCTGCACGCTGTCGAAGGCGCGGCCCAGGTCGCGGATGCGCACCGGCGCGCCGTTGCGATACGCCACCACCACATCGTTATAGGCGTCCGCGCGCATCAGCTGGCCTTCGCTGCGGATCGGCAACTGCTGGCGCGTGCCGTACAGGGAACCGGTGGCCTGGTTGACGTTGGCCGCGGCGATCGCCGCCTGCACCTGGTCGATGCCCACGCCGGTGCCGACCAGGCGCGCCGGGTCCACGCTCACGCGCACGGCGTATTTCTGCGAGCCGTACACGTTCACCTGCGCCACGCCGTCGACCATCGACAGGCGCTGCGCCAGTTCGGTCTCGGCGTATTCGTCCACCTGCGACATCGGCAAGGTCGACGAGGTCATGGTGAGGAACAGGATCGGCGCGTCGGCCGGGTTGACCTTGCGGAAGGTCGGCGGCGTGGTCATCTCCTTCGGCAGCTGGCGCTGCGCGGCGGAAATGGCGGACTGCACGTCCTGCGCGGCGCCATCGATATTGCGGTCCAGCTCGAAGGTGAGCGTGATGCTGGTGGAACCCAGCGCGCTGGTCGAACTCATCGAACTGATGCCGGCGATGGTCGACAGCTGCGCTTCCAGCGGCGTCGCCACCGCCGAAGCCATGGTCTCCGGCGAAGCGCCCGGCAAGCTGGCGCTGATGCTGATGGTGGGGAAATCCACGTTCGGCAGTTCGTTCACCGCCAGCCGCGGATACGCGGCGATGCCGAACACCAGCAGCGCCGCCATCAGCAGCGTGGTCATCACCGGGCGGCGGATACACAGCTCGGGCAGGTTCATGGCGTCAGCCGCCTCCCGCCTTGACCTTGGCGCGCGCGCCGTCGACCAGCAGCATCTGGCCTTCGGTCACCACCTGCTCACCCACCTCCAGGCCCTTGTCGATCACCAGCCGCGGGCCGGCGGTCGGGCCCGGCGTGACGAAGCGCTGCTGCACCTTGCCGTCGTGGCCGAGCACGAACACGAAGCTGCCCTTGGCCGAACTCTGCAGCGCTTCCACCGGCACGCTTACCGCGTTGGCGATGCGCGTTGTCGGCAAGGTCACCTGCACGTACTGGCCGGCGGTGAGGCGGTGGTCGGTGTTCTCGAAGCGGCCCTTCACCACGATGGTACCGGTGGTGGCGTCCACCGCGTTGTCGATGAATTCCAGCGCGCCGGCGAGCGGCTGGCCCTTGTCGCCGGGAATGACCGCCTGCACCGCGACCTGCTCGCGCGCCTGCGCGGCGCGCAGTGCGGCGAGGCTTTCCTCGGGGATGCTGAAAGCGATGCGCATCGGTTCGATCTGGTTGAGCACCACGAGGTCGGTGCTGTCCGCGGTGACCTGCGCGCCGGGCCACACCAGCGGCGAGCCGATCACGCCATCGAACGGCGCGGCGATGCGCGCGTAGTCGAGCTGGGTCTGCGCGGTTTCCTGCGCGGCCTGATCGCTCTGCAGCGTCGCCTTGGCGATGCCCAGGTTAGCCTGGAAGGTGTCGAAGTCGGCCTTCGACACGAAGCCCTTGGCGAGCATGTCGCTGTAGCGTTGCTGGTCAGCCTGGGCCTTCACCAGTTGCGCCTGGTCGCGCGCCACCGTGCCACGCGTCTGATCCAGTTGCGCCTTCAACAGGCTGGGGTCGAGCTGGATCAGCAGGTCGCCCTTCTTCACCTGCGCGCCGGGCTTGAACGCCAGCGTCTGCAACTGGCCGGATACGCGCGAGCGCAAAGTCACCGTGGAGAACGCCTCGGCGCGGCCCACCAGCTTCAGGCTGAGATCGACGTCGCTGCGGGTGGAAGTGGCGACCTGGACCGGCACTTCGCCGCCCTGGCCGCTACCGCCCTTGCCCAGCGCAGGCGTGGCCTCCTGGCGGCCGCGGAACACGATCATGGCGACGCCCAGCAGCGCCAGCGCCAGCACGATCAGGAGCAGTTTCTTCCAAGGCATGGGGGATTCTCAGGCTTGTTCGGCCGGCGCGCGCTCCCTCCACAGGAATCGCGGCGCGTGCCAACCCGCGATCCTTCGCCGGGACTATAGGAACGGCAGCATCGTGCACGCCAAAAAGACCCGTACTATGCCGGGAGAATTCCTTAAGTCTCACAAGGACCAATGGCACTGGCATGGTTCTCGTAAGCATGGCGTAAGGTTAGGCGGCCGCAGGATCTTCCGTATCGCCGGGCTGGTCGAGCGCCTGCAGGTTGTCCTTGATGCGGTTGAGCACGTCCATGGCCTGCTGCATTTCATGCAGTTCGATGCCCTTGGTGGCGTCCTTGCGCAGGCCGCGGCCGATCAGCTCCATGTCGGCGATCACGCCGCGCGCCTGCTCGGTGACATACAGGCGCCAGGCGCGGCGGTCGCGCGGATCGGCGCGGCGCTCGACGAAACCGGCGGCCTGCAGGCGGTCGATCACGCGGCCCACGGCGATCGGTTCCATTTCGAGGAACTCCGCCAGCTCGGTCTGGCGCAGGCCTTCGCGGTGGTAGAGCACCTTGGTCGCGCGCCACTGCGCGCGGGTCAGGCCGAACTTCACTGCGCGCCGGTCGAAATGCTTGCGGAACAGCAAGGTGACGTCGTTGAGCAGATAGCCGAACGAGATGTCTTCAGTCTTCATGTGTTTCCCGAACCCTCCGCCCCTCCGGGGCGCCCCGGCGGCAAGCATACGGCGCAAAAACCTGCGAAACCACGCCAACCACGACATCACGACATAACGCTTATTGCCATGGCTATCGAAATCATCATCGCCGATATCACCCAGCTCGATGTAGATGCCATCGTGAATGCTGCCAACCCCGGCCTGCTCGGCGGCGGCGGCGTGGATGGCGCGATCCATCGTGCCGCCGGCCCCGCCCTGCTGGAAGCCTGCCGGGCACTGCCGCAGGTGACGCCGGGCGTGCGCTGCCCGACCGGCGCGGCGCGCATCACCTCGGGCTTCGCCCTGCCCGCACGCTACGTGATCCATACCGTGGGACCGGTGTGGCATGGCGGCAGCGAGGACGAAGCCGGGCTGCTGGCCAGTTGCTATCGGGAGAGCCTGCGACTGGCCCGCTCACGCGGCGTCGCCAGCATCGCGTTCCCCGCCATCAGCTGCGGCGTCTACGGCTATCCGCCGGAACGGGCCGCAACGGTGGCGATCGCCGCGCTGCGCGACGACCTGCGCGACCACGGCGACCTGCGCGTGCTGCTGTGCTGTTTCGACGCGCGCATGGCGGCGGTGTACCGCGCGGCGCTCAGTCCAGCTTGAACGGATAAAGCGGCGGCAAGCCGGATGGGTTGGCCGGCGGCGCCGCTGCCGTGCGCCACTGGAAGCCGTCGCGGAAGGCGGCGGCCAGCGCTGCGCCGGACGGTGCGGCGCCATCGGTCGCGTACAACCGCTTCTGCAGCGCCGCGATGGCCTCGCGCTGGGGTGCCGAGGCGAGTGCTTGGGCGAGCGCGCCGAGGTTCACCAGGCCCGGACGCTCGGTCTGCGCCCATGCCAGCAAGCTGTGCGCCTGTGCGGCCGCGTCATTGCCGCGCGCGGCGGCAAGAAAGGCGGCGCGGCGCTGGCGGTCGCTGGTGGCTGCGGGTTTCGCCGCGGGCCGGCGTGCGGCCGGTTTCGCACGACGCAGCGCCCACCAGCCCAGCATGGTGATCAGCCATAGACCGATGCTGCCCAGGGCGATCCAGCGCCAAGGCGTGGCACCCGCCGTCGAAGTCGCTGCGACCGGCGTCTCCGTCACTGCCGGCGCCGCGGCCGAAGCCGCCGTCGCCGGTGCGCCCACCGCCGGCAGCACGGTGTAGCGGCGCTCGGGAATGCGTGCGACCTCGGGCTTGTCGGTCTGCACGTTCCACCAGGTGAGCGTGGTCGCGGGAATCACCAGTTCGCCCGGCTTGCTCGGCACCACCGCGAACGACTGCTGCCGCCGTCCCGCCAGCCAGGCGCCATCCACGCGCGTACCGTTGACCGGCTTGTCCGGATACACCGTGGCGCCGTCGATCGCCGGCAGGCTCAGCGCCGGCAGCGATTCGTACGGCAGGCCGGTGGCCTGCACCGTCATGGTGAGATTGAGCGGCTGGCCGGCGCGCAGCTGGCCGGGCTCGGGCGGCGCTTCCATCGCCAGCGACAAGGCGCGCGCGGGCAGCCAGGTGGTCTTGCCCGCGGCGGCGGGAACGGCGCGCACGTCGACGGACACCGGCGCCGACGCGGCCGACATCGCCCGCGTGCTGCCGAAGAAACTGTTCGGGTCGGCCATGTCGATCAGCTCGCCCTGGAACGAGACGGGACCGACCTGGAGCTGCCCGGGACGCTGCGGGATCAGCGCATAGCGGCGCTCGATCACGTTGTAGCGGCGGCCGCCGCGCTCGGCCTGGTAGTTGCTGTCGTCGCCGAGCTTGCTCAGTTCCGCGCCCTCGGCCTGCGGTTCGTCCATCGCGCCGTTGCTGAGGCTGGCGGCGAAATACAGGCGCACCACGTAGGACATCTGCTGGCCGACGTAAGCGTTGCGCGGCTCGGCCACCGCTTCGACGAAGACATCCTTGCCTGCGCCCGCCGCGGCCTGCTGATCGGGCGCCGTCACTTCCAGTTGCACCGGCGCGGTGGTGCCGCCGGCAAGCGCGATCGCGGGAATGGTCAAGCGGCCGACATGCCTGGGCCGCAGCGCGATGCCATAGGTGAATTCGGAGGTGCGCTTGCCGTTGACGATGCTCAGGCTGGAATTGCTCGACGTGCCCAGCACTTCGAAATCGCCATCGAGCACGGAGAGATCCGGCGTGCCGACCGAGCCGCCCTCGACTTTCAGGTTCAGCGTGACCGTCTCGCCGAGCTGCACCGTGTCGCGATCGAGCACCGCGCGTACCGGCGCGGCCCAGGCCAGCGCAGGCAGCGAGCAGTACAGCAACAGGCACAGCCACCAGCGCAGGCGCGACGAAGCCATCAATCTTCCTCCCCGGCGCCGCCATGGCGGCGCCGGTATTCGAGTTCGAATTTGCGGCGCAGCAGCGCGCCGGGGTCGTCGGGCACGCGCTGCAGGGCGCGGCGCACGTCGGCGGGGAGCTTGGCCTGCGGATCGTCGGGCGACATCGCACCCAACTCGTGGGTGCCGTCGTGGTCGCCTTGCTTGCCTTCGCGCAGGGCCTGGTCCATCTGCGCGCTCAGCGCCTTCCTGGCCTGTTCGGCGCGCGCCTGCTGCTCGGCCTGTTCTTCGGCGGAAGGCGGCTTGGCTTCGCCCTGGCCCGGTTTCTCGGGCGCCTTGCCGTCCTGCTTGGACTGGCCGGAGGCATCGCGCTTGGAATCGGGGCCGCCGCCGTCTTTCGATTCGTTCTGGCCGGACTTCTGCTCGCCTTCTTTTTTCTCGTCCGGCCGGTCGTCGCCCTTGCCGGCCTGGTCCTTGTCGCCGCCCTTGCCGTCGCCGTGCTTCTTTTGCTTGTCCTGCTGCTTGGGCTGGTCCTGTGGCGGGTGCTTGCGCAGCCAGTCCTCGACGGCGTCGCGGTTCGCCTTGGCATCCGCGTGGGCGGGATCGGCTTTCAGCGCGCGGTCGTAGGCTTCGATGGCTTCCTTGTAGTTGCCCTGCCTGGCCAGCGCATTGCCAAGGTTGTAGGCCGCCTCGGCGCCCGGCCGGTCCTGCCAGCCCGTCGCCGCGCCGGCGAAGTCGCCCGTGCGGTAGGCCGCGGCAGCGCGCAGCGACGGATCGCGGGCCAATGCCTGGGCGCGCTTGGCGTCGCCCTGGCGCAGCGCGGCATCGGCCTGCTGGTCGGGGCGGCGCCACAGGTCGCTCCAACTGCCGGCCTGCGCGGTCGACGGCAGCAGCGGCAGCAAGACCAGCGGCACCAGCAGCAGCCAGCCGCGGCGGAACGCGAGTGCGAGCACCACCAGCAGCGGCAGCAGCAGCCAGGGGCCGCGGTCCTGCCATTCGTCGCCGTGTTCGCCGTCGGCGCGCACGATGTCCTGCCCGGCATCGCCGCGCGGCTTGAGCGCGGCGACGTCGCTGTTGTCGTCGCTCATCGGCACGTAGCGGCCGCCGCCGGCTTCGGCCAGCGCGCGCAGTGCGTCGTCGTCGCGGCGTGTCACCACCACGTCGCCGTGCGCATCGCGCAGCAATCCGCCGTCGCCGTCCGGCACCGGGCTGCCCTGCGGCGTGCCGACGCCGAGGATGGAAACGCGGATGCCTTCGGCGCGCACCTTGCGCGCGGCTTCCTGCGCCGAGGCGTCGGCGCTGTCGGTGATCAGCACGATCTGGCCGGTGCCGGCCTTGGCGGCGCGGATCTGCGTGGCGGCGCGTTCGATCGCCGAGGCGGCGTCGTTGCCGTCGGTGGGCATGGTGTCGGTCGCGAGCGAGTCGAGCAGGTCGTCCAGCGCATTCGCGTCCGAGGTCAGCGGAGCGACGCTGAAGGATTCGCCGGCATAGGCGACCAATCCATTGAGGCCGCTACGGTTCGCCGCGAGCAGATCGCGCGCCTTGTAGCGCGCACGGTCGATGCGGCTGGGCGCGACGTCCTTGGCCAGCATGTGCCGCGACAGCGAGACCGCCACCACCTGCGCCGCGCGATTGGCGTACAGCGGCGAGGCCACGCGGTCCCAGGCGGGGCCGGCCAACGCCAGGAAACCCAGCACCGCGCCGAGCGCCAGCAAGAGCGCCGGCCAGCGGCTGTGCCCGCCCTGCCCGTACAGCACATGCGGCAGCAGTTCCGGATCGACCAGCCGCGCCAGCTCGCGCCGCTCCTGTCCGCCGCGCGCGGCCAGCGCATACGCCAGCGGCGCCAGCAGCAGGCCGAGCAGCCACCACGGATGCAGGAAGTGGAAGTCGTGCCACCAGGCCATCATGGCGCCGCCCCCGCACTGCGCCGGCGCGCCGGGATGACGACGGCAAACAGGAAGCACAGCATGCCGGCGAGCAGCGGCCGGCCGAACAGTTCGTAGCGCGGGCGCAGTTCCGGGCCGTGCTGCGGCATCGGCTCCAGCGTGTCGATCGCGTGATAGGCGGCGGCCAGCTCGCTGGTATCGGTGGCGCGGAAATAGCGGCCGCCGGTCTGCGTGGCCATCGTGCGCAACATGCCTTCGTCCAGGTCCGCCGACGGATTCACCACGCGCGATCCGAAGAAATCCGGCACGCGCATTTCAGTGGCGCCGATGCCGATGGTGTACACGCGCACGCCCGCCGCCCTGGCGGCGCGTGCCGCATCGAGCGGCGCGATGCTGCCGGCGTTGTTGACGCCGTCGGTGAGCAGCACCAGCACGCGGGCCTGTTCCGGCAGGGCCGACAGTCGCTTGACCGCAACCGCCACGGCATCGCCGATGGCCGTCTCGGTGCCGGCCAGGCCCACCATCGAACCCTGCAGTTGCGCGCTGACCGCGCCGAGGTCGTAGGTGATCGGCGTGACCAGGAAGGCGCGCGTGCCGAACAGGATCAAGCCCATTTCGTCGCCGCTGCGGCGTGCGATGAAGTCGGTGGCGATTGCCTCTACCGCGCCGAAGCGGCTGACCGACTGGCCGGCGAGTTTCATGTCTTCCAGCCGCATGCTGCCGGACAGATCCACCGCCAGCATCATCGCGCGCCCGCTGCGCTGCTGCGCCTGTGGCGGCCCCACCCATTGCGGCCGCATCGCGGCGCCGACCAGGCAGATCCAGGCCAGCACCAGCCACCAGATGCGGCCGCCCTGGCCGGCGTTCTGCGCCACGGCCGCCAGGCGCAGCTGCGGATGCGGCAGATGCAGCGCCTGGCCCGGCGCGGCCGGACGCAGCCAGCGCCACAGCAGCCACGGCAGCGGCAACAGCAAGGCGATCCACGGCCAGGCCACTTCAAGCATGAGCGGCCTCCTGCACCACCAGCGGCCGTTTCGTACGCCGCGGCTGCAACGCCAGCGCCAGCCAGCGACGCGTGGCGGCGGCCGCCTCGGCGACCTCCGCATGGGGCGTGGCGGGACGGAACATGGCGTCTTCCAGCGTCGTCAATCGATCCAGCGTGGCGGCATCCACCGGCACGCGGGCAAGGCATTGACGCCATGCTTCGCCGCGATGATGCGTAGCAGCCGGATCGTAGACGCGCGCCGCGCGCCGCAGCAGCTGGTGCAGTTCCGCCGCCAGTCGCTGGGGTCGATCCGCATGGGCCTGTTCGAGCGCATCGATGCCGGCCAGCGCGGCGGCGATGCGTTCGCGCCGCAACCGGCGCTTGCGCAGCAGCCACCAGCCCAGCGCGAACGCCGCCAGCAGCAGCACCGCGAGCACCCACCAGCCGGGTGCCGGCGGCCACAACGGCGGCGCTGGCGGCAGATGGATATCGCGCAGGACCGGGCCATCCGGCGGCGGCGTGGCGGCGGGCATCATGCGCCCGCCTTGACGCCGGCCAGCAGCGCGGCGACGGTGTCGAGCGGATCGACGGTGGTATCGATCACGCGATGCGGCAGGCCGAGCGAGCGCGCCAGCGCGGCGAGCCTGGCCTGCCCGGCACCGAGTGCCTGCTGGAAATCGCGGCGCTGGCGATCGCCCACCAGCACCACTTCGCGGCGCAGGCCGGCGTGTTCGAGCGGGTAGCGGCCGGGCGGCGCGGAAGCCAGCTCCAGCACGTCGCCGACGATCAGCACGGCAACGTCGGTGTGGCGTGCCAGGTCGATCAGGCGGCCCTTGGCGGCCTCGTCGGTGCTGAGCCCGTCGCTGATCAGCAGCACGCGGCTGGCGCCGTGCATCAGCCGGCCGGCGCGCAGCAGCGCTTCGGACAGGGGCTCGGCAGCGGAGGCCGGACCACGTTCCGCATCCCACGAGGCCAGCGCGCCGCACAGCGCGAGCGCACCGCGCGTGCTGCCCTGCGGACGCAGTTGATGCCGGCGTTCGCCGAAAGCCAGCGCGCCGACGCGCTCGCCGGCGCGCACGGCCAGCCATCCGGCCAGCGCCGCGGCGCGCGCCGCCTGCACCGACTTGAAGCGGACGCGGGTGCCGAAGCGCATGCTGCTGTGCGTGTCGAGCAGCACCAGCAAGCGTCCTTCGCGTTCTTCCTGGAACAGCTTGGTATGCAGTTTTCCGCTGCGCGCGGTGAGCCGCCAGTCGAGCCGGCGCACGTCGTCGCCAGGCTGGTAGGCGCGCGATTCGGCGTAGTCCATGCCGCGGCCATGCACGCGGCTGGCCTGCGGACCGGCCGGCGCGGCGTGGCTGCGGCGCGGCGACAAGGGCTTGCGCGCCGCACGGGCGCGCAAGGCGAGCAGTTCGGCCAGGGCGACGCTGGCGCGTCCGTCGCCGTCCGCGGTGGGTGGCAACACGGCGCTCACGGCAACGGCACGAGCTCCAGCAGGCGCGTCACCACCTGGTCGCTGCGGATGCCTTCCGCCTCGGCTTCGTAACTGAGCAGGATGCGATGGCGCAGCACGTCGTGGGCAAGCGCATGCACGTCTTCCGGCAGCACGTAGTCGCGGCCGGCCAGCCAGGCGTGCGCGCGTGCGCAGCGGTCCAGCGCGATGGTCGCGCGCGGGCTGCCGCCCCAGGCGATCCAGCGCTTGAGCTGCGGCCCGTAGGCACCAGCGTCGCGGCTGGCCAGCACCAGCTGCGCGATGTACGACTCCAGCGCAGGCGCCATATGCACCGCCAGTACGGCGTCGCGCGCGGCGAATACGTCGGACTGGCTCAGCGTCGGCGGCGGCTCGGGCTGCGGATGCAGGCTGCGCCGCGCCTGTTCGCGCGCGAGGCGCAGGATCGCCAGCTCCGAGGCGGCGTCCGGATAACCGATGGTCACGTGCATCACGAAGCGGTCGAGCTGCGCTTCGGGCAGCGCGAAGGTGCCTTCCTGTTCGATCGGATTCTGCGTGGCCATCACCATGAACAACTCGGGCAGCCGCCAGGTGCTGCGGCCGACGGTGATCTGGCGCTCGGCCATCGCTTCGAGCAAGGCGGACTGGACCTTGGCCGGGGCGCGGTTGATCTCGTCGGCCAGCACGATGTTGTGGAACAGCGGGCCGCGCTCGAATTCGAAGCTGCCCGACTGCGGACGGAAAATGTCGGTGCCGGTGAGATCGGCCGGCAGCAGGTCCGGGGTGAACTGCACGCGGTGGAAATCCGCCTCGACCCGCCCCGCCAGCGCCTTCACCGCGGTGGTCTTGGCCAGGCCCGGCGCGCCTTCCACCAGCAGGTGGCCGTCGGCAAGCAGCGCGATGAGCAGGCAATCGATCAGATGCGGCTGGCCGATGATGCTCTGCTGCAGTTGCTCGCGCAGCTGCGCGAAGGCCTGCTGCAGCCGCGACGACGGTTGACTCTCGGGCATATCCATCAGGTTTCCATCCGGCTTGATCCGCCTTCAGACAGCGGCACTTGCCGGAAGTTTAGCGAGCCGGCGCGATGGCGGGGGCGCGACTGATGGCACAGCTCGGCCGATGCCTGGTGGTCCGCACAAAGAAAAAGGGCGGCTCGTGGCCGCCCTTTTCCGTTCGCTCGTGTGCTCCGCTCAGCGCAGGCTGTCGCTCAGGATGCGCGGGGTCACGAAGATCAGCAGCTCGGCCTTGTCGTTCTGGCGCGAGGTCTTGCGGAACAGCACGCCGATGCCCGGGATGTCGCCGAGGCCAGGCACCTTGGTGACGGTGTTCTGCTTGGTGATCTCGTAGATGCCGCCGAGCACCACGGTCTGGCCGTTGTCCACCAGCACGGAGGTGTTGATCTCGCGGGTATCGATCTGCGGCACCTTGCCGTTCGGCGTGTCGACGAATGCCGCCAGCGCATCCTTCTTCACGTTGATCGCGAGGTAGACGCGGTTGTCGGCGGTGATGGTCGGGGTGACCTTCAGTTCCAGCACGGCGTCCTTGAACTGCACGGAGGCGGTTGGCGATGCGCCGCCCGTGCTGCCGGAGTTCTGATAGGTGACGTAGCCGATTTCCTGACCCTGGCGGATCACCGCTTCCTGCTGGTTGGCGGTGATGACGCGCGGGCTGGAGATCACTTCGCCACGGCCTTCGGTCTGGGCGGCCGAGAGTTCCAGGTCGACCAGGTAGTTACGGCCCAGGATCGCCAGGCCCAACTGGCCGGCCGGGTTGGCCACCGGCAGGTTGACGTTGTAGCCGCTGTTGCCACCGGTCTGATAGGTGATGGTGCCCGGCTTCGGCGGGTTGCCGACGCGGCCGCCAGCGATCCAGTTCTGCAGATCGTAGGCGTACTGGTTGCGCACGTTGCTGGTGTTGATGCCCAGGCCTGCCGAATTGTCGCCGGTGGGGCTGGTCGAGATGACATTGCCGCTGTCGGTGGTGTGCGTGGCCTGCACGCCCCATTTCACGCCGAGCTCGCGGGTGAAGGT
The DNA here is from genome assembly GCF_052115385.1 of Dyella sp. 2RAB6. Classification (NCBI taxonomy): domain Bacteria; kingdom Pseudomonadati; phylum Pseudomonadota; class Gammaproteobacteria; order Lysobacterales; family Rhodanobacteraceae; genus Dyella; species Dyella sp. 2RAB6. The sequence goes on along the minus strand of NZ_JBFRGP010000003.1, from coordinate 253,147 downwards.
GTCGGTGGCGACCACGATGCGCGACTCGATCAGCACCTGCTGCACCGGGCGATCGAGCACCGCGATCAGTTCGCGCAGCTCGCGGATCTTCTGCGGGCTGTCGTTGATCAGCAGGGTGTTGGTGCGCTCGTCGAAAGAGACGCTGCCGCGTGAGGACAAGAAGCCGCGACCGCCACCGCCGCCACCACCACCGCCGCTGCCACCGCCGGCCATGCTGCCCTGGGTCAGCAGCTTGGCGATGTCCTGCGCCTTGCCGTAGCTGATCGGCAGGTAGTCGGTGACCAGCTCGGCGGTGTCCTCGGCCTTCAGGCGGGCCTCGGCCACACCCTGCTCATACTTGGCCAGCTCATCCTGCGGGGCGATCCAGATCACGTTGCCGTTACGGCGCTTGTCCAGGCCCTTGGCACGCAGCACCACGTCCAGCGCCTGGTCCCACGGCACGTTGACGAGGCGCAGGGTGATCGCGCCGCCGACGGTATCGGAGGCCACCAGGTTCTGGCCGGACATGTCGGCGATCAGCTGCAGCACCGAGCGGACCGGGATGTCCTGGAAGTTGAAGGTGACGCGGTTGCCGTTGTAGGTCGGCTCCTGGCCGCGCAGCGGCTTGCCGTCCGGACCGGTGCCCGGGGCGACCTTCTTCTGCGCGACTTCGACCACGTACTGGTCGCCGGTCTGGTAGGCCGAGGTCTCCACGTTGCCCTTGACCGCGATCTCCATGCGGGCGCCGCCGCGCGTGCCAGCCTTGGTGGTGACGGACTGCACCGGCGTGGCGAAGTCCAGCACGTCCAGGCGCTGCGCGAGGTTGGCGGGCAGGTTCACGTGGTCGAGGTTGACCACCACCTTGTCGCCTTCGCGCTTCATGTCCGCATTGGCGCCAGCGCCGCTGAAGTTGATCAGCACGCGGCCTTCGCCGTTGGGGCCGCGGCGGAAGTCGATGTTCGACACCGCCGGACCGGCGGCCGAGGACGGCAGCGCCTTGGACGGGTCGATGTTGGAGGCGGTAGTGGTGGTCTGCGCGTCGGTGCCGTTGTTGACTGTGAAGACCAGGCTGTTGCCTTCGACGCGCGAGCGATACGAGGAGTCGCGCACCAGTTCGACCACCACGCGGGTGCGTCCGCCGGCAGCGATCGCCGAGACGCCCATGGTCGAGCCCTTGCCGATATCGAGATGGCGCGCGGCCGAGTTCTCGGTGTCGGGCAGGTCGATGGCGATGCGTGGCGGGTTGCCGGTGGTGAAGATCTTCGGCTCGGGCACCGGGCCCTGGGCGAAGTTCAGATGCAGCTCGACCTTGCCGCCGGGCAGGGTGTCGTAGCTGATCTCGCGCAGGGTGTTGGTCGCGGCGGCCGCGATACCAGACCAGGCGAGGCCGGCGATCAGCAGTGCGGTGAACAAGCGACGACTCGCATGGCGCATGACACGGCCCTGGACTGGTTGATTGAGGTTCGTCATTGCATCAGCCCCTGTGATTCTTATTTCTCGCCAAGCGCGATGCTGGCTGAGCGTTCCATCCAGCCGCCGTTGCCGTTAGGCACCAGTTCGACCATTTCGAGATGGTCTTCGGCGATGGCGGTGACGTGTCCGTAGTTCTGGCCCAGGTATTCCCCACGGTGGATCCGGTGGATCACCCCGGTGGGATCCTTGATCAGCACTTCCATGCCGCTGGCGGTACCGACCGTGCCGACCATCTTGAGGCTGTCCAGCGCGAACGCTTCCAGCGGCTCCTTGGTGCGGTCCTGGTCCGGGCGCGGGCCGTTGGAGGCGCCGTTGTCCAGCTCAGCGGTGCTGGGGCTGAACGGGTCGCGGCGGTCCTGGTCGTTGTAGAGGAAGGTCTCGAAGGTCTTGATGACGGGCAGCGGCGGAATCGGCGCGCCCTTCTTCTGCTTCTCCTGCGAGACCCAGTCACGCAGGTCCGACATGCCGCGCGTGCAGCCGGCCAGCATCATTACGGCACCGATGACCAGCGCGATGCGGGCAGCGCGGAGGGCTGTGATGTTGCTCATTTCTGCCCCCCGGTCTTGGCGCCGGCCGATTTGGCATTGGCTGCCTTGGCTTCGGCGCTCTCGTCGTCTTCCAGATAGCGATAGGTCTTGACCGTGCCTTGCAGGACCAGCGTGCCGCCCTTGTCCTTGGGCGTGAGCGAGACGTCGTGCAGGGTCAGGATCACCACCCGCGGCAGCGAGGCCACGCCGCTGATGAAGGTGCCGAACTGGTGGTAGTTGCCCACCATGCGCAGCTGGATCGGCTTCTCGGCGTAGAAGTCCTTGGGTATCTCGGCGCCCGGCTGGAACAGCTCGGTCTCCAGGCCAGCCGACAACGCCGTCTGGGAAATGTCGACCAGCAGTTCAGGCATCTCGGTCCGGCTGGGCAGCTGGCGCAGCAGCTGGCGCAGCATGTCCTGCATCTCGTCGAGCTGCTGCTGCAGCGCTTCGAGGTTGACCGCCTTGGCCTGCTTCTGGGCAAATTCCTGCTTGAACTGTTCTTCCTTGCCGGCGAGCTGGGTCAGCTCGTCCTGCTGGTTGCTGATGATGGCGTACCAGCCGATAAAGCTGACCAGGGCGAACAGCACCACGATGAAGGTGATCTTGGCCGACTTCGGCCAGCCGCCGATGTTGTTGCGGTCGAGGTTGCGCAGATCGCTCAGAAAACTCATGGCTTGCCCCCCCCGTTGGCAGGTGCACTGGTCGGCGCGTTCGCCGGCTTGGGCGCCTGCGGTGCAGCGCTGGGTTGCTGGGGTGGCTGCTGGGCGGGCTTGGCCGGCGGAGCGGTCAGCGCCTGCGCTGCCGAGCCGAGGGCCTGGCGGGCTGCGCTGCCGGCCGCTGCCGGAGCGGCGGGAGTCGCGGCGCTGGCGGCGCCGGCCGGCTGCACCGGTGCGTGCTCGGCGTCCGCGCCCTCCTCGGGCCTGGGCTTGCTGAGCGCGACATCGAGGCCAAACACATAGGGCATGCGCGAATCGCCGTGGGTGTTCTCGGTCTTGCGCAGGTCCGCGTGCCCCATCCACGGCGAGGCTTCGAGGTTGCGCATGTATTCGGCGACGCTGGCATTGGACTGGGCCACGCCGTCGAGAGCCATCGACTCGGCATTCTGCTTCAGGCCACTGAGGCGCGCGCTGGCGGGGATCGTCTTCACCAGTTCGTCGAACAGATGGACCATCTGCGAGCGGTTGGCCTGCAACTGCTCGATGATCTGCTTGCGGGCCAGCAGGCGCTCGCGCACTTTCTCCAGATCCTTGATCTTGGCGATGCGTTCGTCGAGCTGCTTGATCTCGCCCTGCAGGTAGTCGTTGCGCTCGTTCTGGTTGCCGATGCGCTGGTCCATCCAGGTCATCCACACCAGTATGAACAGGATCGCCGCGACGATCGCCGCGCCGAGCTGCATGAAGAACTCGCGCTCGCGTTGCTTGCGACGCTCGGCGCGCCAGGGCAGTAGGTTGATGCGTGCCATCAGTCGAAGCTCCTCATGGCGAGGCCGACCGCGATCATCAGCGCCGGCGCATCCTGGGCCAGCTGCTGCGCCTGCACGCGCGGCGACAGCGACATGCGCGCCAGCGGATTGGCGACCACGCAGGACACGCCCAGCTGCTCTTCGAGCATCGGGCACAGGCCTTCGATGGAGGCACAGCCACCGGCGAGCACCACCTGGTCGACCTTGCTGTATTCGCTGCCTGCGAAGAAGAACTGCAGCAGGCGGCTGATCTGTTGGATCAGCGACTCCTTGAACGGCTCCAGCGCCTCGGACTCGTAGGACTCCGGCAGGCCACCCTTGCGCTTGGCGCGGCCGGCTTCCTCGTAGGACAGGCCGTAGCGGCGCATGATCTCGTCGGTGAGCTGCTTGCCGCCGAACACCTGCTCGCGCGAGTAGATGGTGCGTTGGTTGCGCAGCACCGACAGCGTGGTCATGGTCGCGCCGATGTCGATCACCGCGACGAGCGCATCGCGACCGACGTTGAGCTGGTCGGCCACCATCGCGAAGGCGTTCTCCATCGCGAAGGCTTCGACGTCGACCACCTTGGCGCTGATGCCGCCGAGATCCAGCGCGGCGACGCGCATGTCGACGTTCTCCGTGCGCGATGCGGCGAGCAGCACGTTGTTCATTTCGGGGTTGTCGCGCACCGGGCCCAGCACCTCGAAATCGAGGCTGACTTCCTCGATCGGATACGGGATGTACTGGTTGGCCTCGACCTGGATCTGTCCTTCGAGATCTTCCTCGGACAGGTCACTGGACATCGGGATGATGCGCGTGATCACCGCGGAACCGGCGACGGCCGCGGCGGCGTGTTTGAACTTGGTGCCCGAACGGGCCACCGCGCGCCGGATCGCTTCGCCCACCGCCTCGACTTCGACGATGTTCTTTTCGACCACGGCATTGGGGGGCAGCGGCTCCACCGCGTAATGCTCCACGCGATAGCGGCCACCGGCCTGGCTGAGCTGCAGCAGCTTGACGGCGGTCGAACTGATGTCGACGCCAATCAGCGGCGGCTTCTTGGGTGTAAAGAGCCCCACGATTTTCCCCCTTGCCCCTGGACGCCTGCACCGTCTTTAGTGTGGTGAGTGCGCGACGGCATTAAATCCAAAAATTAACGTATTGGCAACGGCCTACACGAACTATCTCGACTGTTTTGACGTGACGGCATCCACAATTAGCGCTAATCACGTCCCGGCCTTTTTTGTGACGTAACAGTGACCCGCAGGTGGGAATCTGCCAGCCGGTACCGTTAAGCAAATGGTGCTACATCTATACTGTGCCGTGTTTTGACTCAGGTCTCGCAATATCCACACCATGCAAATTCTCAAGCGTCTGCTGCGCTGGGTGCTGATCCTTGCTTTCACCGGGCTACTGCTGGCGGTTGCCGCGGTCGGTGTGGCGTATTGGCTGGTCTCGCCGCGCATCCCCTCGGTGGCGGTCCTGAAGGACTATCACATGCAGGTGCCGCTGCGCGTCCTGACCGCGGACGGCAAGCTGATCGCCACTTTCGGTGAAACCCGGCGCATCCCCGTCGGCATCGCCGCCGTGCCCGATCGCCTGAAGCATGCCGTGCTGTCGGCCGAGGACGGCGATTTCTACCGCCACCCCGGCGTCGACTGGCACGGCATCGCCCGCGCGGGCTGGCACGTGATCGTCTCCGGCGGCGACAAGGGCCCCGGCGGCTCGACCATCACCCAACAGGTAGCGCGAAACTTCTTCCTCAGCCCCGAGAAGTTGTATTCGCGCAAGCTCACCGAAATCTTCATCGCCCTGCGCATGGAGAATGAGCTGAGCAAGGACCAGATCCTCGAGCTCTATCTGAACAAGATGTTCCTCGGCCACCGCTCCTATGGCGTGGCGGCGGCCGCCTCGTACTACTACGGCAAGACCCTGGACCAGCTGAGCGTGGCCGAGTGCGCGATGATCGCCTCGACCTTCCAGCTGCCCTCGGTGGTCAATCCCATCAACAACCCCAAGCGCGGCCTCGCCCGGCGCAACTGGGTGCTGGGGCAGATGCTGCAGAACCGCTACATCACCCAGGCCGAGTACCAGCAGGCCTTGGCGGAGCCGAGCAACGCGTTCCCGCACGAGCCGCCGATCGAGGTCGACGCCCCCTACCTGGCCGAGATGGTCCGCCTGCAGGCGCTGGACCGGCTGGGCAACGACGCCCTCACCGAAGGCTATGTGATCAAGACCACCGTGCAGAGCGCCCGCCAGCAGTCCGCGGTCGACGCCATGCGGGCCGGCCTGATCGACTACGACCACCGCCACGGCTGGCGCGGCCCCGAGGACCACCAGGAACTGGCCGACAACGCCGGCAACGAGGACTTCGACCGCATCCTGTCCAGCTACACCGACATCGCCGGCATGCGCCCGGGCGTGGTCAGCAGCGTGGGCGCCAGCGAGGCGATGGTCTACCTGTCCAGCCACGAGCAGGTGCAGCTGGGCCAGGACGCGGTGGGCTGGGCCCGCCCCTACGTCAACGAAACCCGCGTCGGCGCCCCGCCGAAGAACGTGGCCGCGGTGCTCAAGCGCGGCGACATCATCCGCGTGGCGCGCAACGCCAAGGGCGAGTGGGAGCTGACGCAGATCCCGAAGGTGCAGGGCGCGCTGGCCTCGGTGAACCCGGAGGACGGCTCGCTGCAGGCGCTGGTCGGCGGCTTCAACTTCCTGCGCAGCAAATTCAACCGCGCGGTGATGGCCGCCCGTCAGCCTGGCTCCAGCTTCAAGCCCTACATCTACTCCGCGGCCTTCGATCGCGGCTTCACCCCGGCCTCGATCGTCAACGACGCGCCGCTGGCCCTGCCCGACCCGTCGCGCCCGGACGGGCTGTGGACGCCCTCCAACGACGATGACAAGTTCGACGGCCCGATCCGCCTGCGCGAAGCGCTGGTGAAGTCGAAGAACCTGGTCTCGGTGCGCCTGCTCGATGCGATCGGCGTGCGCTATGCGCGCGACTACGTGACCCGCTTCGGCTTCTCGCCCGACGCCCTGCCGCCGAACCTTTCGATGGCGCTGGGCACCGCCTCCGTCTCGCCGATGGGCATGGCGCGCGGCTATGCGGTGTTCGCCAATGGCGGCTACCTGGTGACGCCGTACTTCATCAGCGAGATCGACGACCGCGACGGCAAGCCGATCTACCTGGCAAACCCGGCGCGCGCCTGCCGCACCTGCCAGGAGCGCCTGCTCGACACCCGCCCGCCGGGCCCGCCCTCCTCCAGCGCGGCTGCGCCGGCCAACTCGGTCGCCGCCGTCACCCCGGCTGGCGCCGGCAGCGTGGGCGGCGCGGTGCTGCCGGCGGATGCGCATGAAGGCGCCCACCCGCCGGTGCTGGCGCCGCAGGTGATCGATGTGCGCAACGACTTCCTGGTCACCTCGCTGATGAAGGACGTGATCCGGCGCGGCACCGGCGCAGCGGCGATGGCACTGGGGCGCGACGACCTGGCCGGCAAGACGGGTTCGACCAACGAGCACCGCGACGCCTGGTTCGTCGGCTTCAATGGCGACCTCTCCACGGCCGTGTGGGTAGGCTTCGACGACTTCGGCTCGCTCGGCCGTGGCGAATTCGGCGCCAAGGCGGCGTTGCCGATCTGGATGGACTACATGGGTGCGGCGCTGAAAGACCGCCCCTCCGCCACCTTGTCGATGCCGCCGGGTGTCACTACGGTACAGATCGACCGCTCCAGCGGTTTGCCGTCGGAACCCGGCAATCCGAATGCCATGCCGGAAATGTTCAAGGTGGAAGACGTGGACCGCCTGCGCCAGCAGGCCAGCCAGCAGCAGGAGGATCCCGACCAGCAGCACGCGTACGACATCTTCTGACGCGACAGGCGGGTGGCCCCGGTCCACCCGCTTCGCCGCGAGGCCGTCAGAACGGCCGCACCTCCAACCTACGACCAGGAGGGACCAGGATCATGGCTCGAGGCGAGCATCACCGCATCCACGCGCAGGACCGCGTCCAGCGCAACCGCCTGCGTATCGCCCAGGAGGCCGCGCGCCTCATGAGCGAGCACGGCATCCGCGATTTTCATCACGCCAAACTCAAGGCCGCCGAGCGGCTTGGCATCTTCGACACCCAGGCCCTGCCGCGCAACAACGAGATCGAAGAGGCATTGCGCGAGCACCAGCGCATCTTCCAGGCACACAGCCAGCCACAGCTATTGCAGCAACGCCGCGAGGCGGCCGTGGAAGCCATGCGCTTCCTCGGCGACTACGAGCCGCGCCTGGTCGGTGCGGTGCTGGACGGCACCGCGGACAGCCATTCGGCCGTGTGCCTGCACGTATTCAGCGACGATCCCGAAGCGGTCATCCTGCGTCTGCGCGAACACGGCGTGCCGGTGGAAACGCAGACGCGCCGCCTGCGCCTCAGCCGCGACGAACAGGCCGAATACTCGGTGCTGCTGTTCGCTGCCGACGAACTGCCGTTCGACCTCACCGTGCTGCCGGTCGATTCGTTGCGCCAGCCGCCGCTGGACCGCATCGACGAAAAACCCATGCAGCGAGCCTCGCTGCCCACCGTGGAAGCCCTGGTCGCCGAGGGCGATGACAACAGCGATTTCGAACGCAAGCTGACGGCGGCGCTGCGCTGACCTTTCCGTTCCTGCAAAAAAGAAAACGCCCGGCAAGCCGGGCGTTTTCGTGTAGCTTGCCTTAAGCGCTCAGCGCTTGTCGGCGGCCACGTAGTTGCGCACGTCGGCGCCGGTGTAGATCTGGCGCGGACGGCCGATGCGCGCACCGGGGGTTTCGTGCTGCTCGATCCAGTGGGCGATCCAGCCGGCGGTGCGGGCGATGGCGAACATCACGGTGAACATCTCGGTCGGGATGTTGAGCGCCTTGTAGATGATGCCCGAGTAGAAATCGACGTTCGGGTACAGCTTGCGCTCGACGAAGTAGTCGTCCTTCAGCGCCGCCTCTTCCAGCTTCAGCGCCACTTCCAGCAGCGGGTCGTTGACGCCCAGCTCGCCCAGCACCTTGTGGGTCATCTCGCGGATGATCTTGGCGCGCGGGTCGAAGTTCTTGTACACGCGGTGGCCGAAGCCCATCAGGCGGAAGTTGTCGTTCTTGTCCTTCGCGCGCTTGACCGCGGACTCGACCTTGTCGGCAGTGCCGATCTCCTCGAGCATCTTCAGCACCGCTTCGTTCGCGCCGCCGTGCGCCGGACCCCACAGCGCAGTGATACCCGCAGCGATGGAGGCGTACGGGTTGGCGCCGGTCGAACCGACCAGGCGAACGGTGGAGGTGGAAGCGTTCTGTTCGTGGTCGGCGTGCAGGATGAACAGCAGGTCCAGCGCCTTGGCGGCGACCGGGCTCAGCGTCAGCGGCTCGCTCGGCACTTCGAACATCATGTGCAGGAAGCGGTCGACGTATTCGAGGTTGTTGCGCGGATAGCGGAACGGCCAGCCGATCGAATAGCGGAAGCACGCGGCGGCGATGGTCGGCATCTTGGCGATGAGGCGGATCGCGGCCAGCTTGCGGTCGTCGGCGTTATCGACGTCGATGTCGTCGTGATAGAAGGCCGACAGCGAGGCAACCGAAGCGGCCAGCATGGCCATCGGATGCGCGTCGTGGTGGAAGCCCTTGAAGAAGTCCTTGAGCGACTCGTGCATCATCGTGTGATGCGTGATGTCGTCTTCGAACTTGGCGAACTCGCCCTTGCTCGGCAGTTCGCCGTTGAGCAGCAGGTAGGCCGTCTCGAGGAAGCTCGACTTCTCGGCCAGCTGCTCGATCGGGTAGCCGCGATACAGCAGCACGCCCTGGTCGCCGTCGATATAGGTGATGGCGCTCTTGGTGCTGGCAGTGCTGCCGTAGCCCGGATCGTAGGTGAAGTGGCCGGTGTCCTTGTACAGGTTGCCGATGTCGACACATGCCGGGCCAAGCGTGCCGCTCAGCAAGGGCAGCTCGCTGCTGCGGTTGTTCGACTCATCCACCAGCTTGACGGTCTTGGTATCGGACACGGAAACCTCCTTCGCGAATGTCGCCGCCGGTCACCGGGGGTGGTGCGCCAGGCGGGGGAATTAGGCGCACCGCGCTGGGGATGGCGCGATGCAACGCCGTCCATTATCACACATCACCCAACGAACATCCCTTGGCGAATGGTCGGATGGTGGACGCGAAAAAGCATGGGGCGAGCTTGCGCTCGCCCCATGCCGTGTACCTGGCTTTACCGTTGCCGTCAGCCGTTAACGCGGCTGACCGGTCGCGCGATTACTTCTGCGCGTAGCGGCGGCGGAACTTGTCCACGCGGCCACCGGTTTCGATGGTCTTCTGCTTGCCGGTGTAGAACGGGTGCGAATGGCTCGAGATATCCACCTTGATCAGCGGGTACTCGTTGCCGTCCTGCCACTTGACGGTTTCCTTGGAGGCAATCGTCGAACGCGTCAGAAACGCGAAGTCGGACGACAGGTCCTGGAACACCACCGGGCGGTAATTCGGATGGATATCGGGCTTCATGACGGACTCAAAGCGGTGGGCGAAAGAGCGGCATTATAGCGGCCTCCTTCCGCCAAGGGCAAGCATGTCAGCCACTTGCCCGGCGGAGCCGCTCAGGCCGCGCCCAGCGCGCGTCTCACCATGGCCACGAAGCGCTCCTGGTCCACCTCCAGCACGATGCGGGCATTGGCCGGATGGCCCAGGCGGCCGCCCCAGTCCACCACCGTGGCGCCGCGGGTAAGGCGGCCGTCCAGTTCCACGGCGACGTGGCGCTCCTCGCTGCGGGTGACGATGGACGGGTCGATCGCCACCGCCATCGCCAGTGCGTCCGCCGCGATGATGCCGCGGCGCTTGCTGCTGGCATTGAAGGCGCGGGCGGTGCGGAACACGCGTCCGAAGAACTCGGCGCGCTGGTCACCCGCGGCCAGCCATTGGTCGAACTCCTGCTCGTCGAAGGCATGGCGCAGGGTGGCTTCCCAGTCGACCAGGTCGAACTGCGGGAAGGCCTCGAACACCACGTGCGCGGCCTCGGGATCGAAGCCGATGTTGAATTCCGCCGGCACCTTGCCGGTGTTGCCCAGCCCCGTGACCGCACCGCCCATCACCACCAGGCGCCGCACCCGCTGCGGCAGGGTCGGATCCAGGCGCAGCGCCAGCGCGACATTGGTCAGCGGGGCCAGCGCCACCAGGGTCAGCTCGCCGGGGCGCTCGCGGGTCAAGCGCAGCAGCGCCAGGGCCGCCTGCTCCGCTTCTGCCGCCGTGGCGGGCTCGGCGAAGCCGACATCGCCCAGGCCGTCCATGCCGTGCACGAAGGCCGCATCTTCTTCCGGCCCGCGCACCAGCGGCGTCGGGCAACCGGCGAACACCGGCACGCCGCCGCCGACCAGATCGACCAGCGTGCGCGCATTGCGCACGGTGTGCCCCAGGCCCACGTTGCCCGCGGCGATGCTCAGGCCGGCGATGTCGGCGTGCGCATGGGCCATCAGGATCGCGAGCGCGTCGTCCACGCCGGGGTCGGTGTCGATCAGGAGCTGGGGCTTGGTCATGGGCTGTCCTCGGATGAGCCGGTTAGCTTACGGCGCGAGCACGGAACGCAAAAGCCGCCGCACCCTGCCCTCACGCATGCGCATAGCGCGCCGCGCCGCCGATCCAGCGCTCGATCAGCCGCTCGGCCTGTCCCGCGTGGTGGAGCAGCATCTCAGCGCCGACTTCCTGCACCGCCGGCAGCAGGTGCGCGTCGCGCGAGAGATCGGCGATGCGGAAGCTGAGCTGGCCGGTCTGGCGCGTGCCGAGCACTTCGCCGGGGCCGCGCAGCTCGAGATCCTTTTCGGCGATGCGAAAGCCGTCGTTGGTATCGCGCATCACCTGCAGGCGCTCCTTCGCCAGCATGCCCAGCGGCGGCTGGTACAGCAGCACGCAATTGGAGGCGACCGCGCCGCGGCCCACCCGGCCGCGCAGCTGGTGCAGCTGGGCCAGGCCGAGCCGCTCGCTGTTCTCGATCACCATCAGGCTGGCATTGGGCACGTCCACGCCCACCTCGATCACCGTGGTGGCCACCAGCACGGCGAGTTCGCCGCCCTTGAACGCGTCCATCACCGCCTGCTTTTCCTTCGGCTTCATGCGGCCGTGGATCAGGCCCACCTTGCAGTCCTGCAGCGCGGCCGACAGTTCCGCATGCGCGACTTCCGCGGCCTGCGCGCGCAGTTGTTCGGTCTCCTCGATCAAGGTGCACACCCAGTACACCTGCCGCCCTTCGCGGCAGGCGGCATGGATGCGCTCGATCACGTCCACCCGGCGCGCATTGGAGATGGCGATGGTCTGCACCGGCGTGCGGCCCGGCGGCAGTTCGTCGATGGAGGAAACGTCCAGGTCGGCGTAGGCACTCATCGCCAGCGTGCGCGGGATCGGCGTCGCGGTGAGCACCAGCTGGTGCGGCACCTGGTCGCCCTCCAGGCCCTTGTCGCGCAGGGCCAGGCGCTGCTGCACGCCGAAGCGGTGCTGTTCGTCGACGATCACCAGGCCCAGCCGCGCGAACTCCACGCCTTCCTGCATCAGCGCATGCGTGCCGATCACCACCGGCGCACCGGCCGCGACCCGTTCCAGCGCGCGCGTGCGCGCCTTGCCGGTGACCTTGCCGGCCAGCCATTCGACCTCGATCCCCAGCGGCTGCAGCCAATGCTTGAAGTTGCGCAGATGCTGCTCCGCCAGCAGCTCGGTGGGCGCCATCAGGGCTACCTGGTGGCCGGATTCCACCGCGGCGAGCGCAGCCAGCGCCGCGACCACGGTCTTGCCGCTGCCGACGTCGCCCTGCACCAGCCGCAGCATCGGATGCGTCTTCGCCATGTCCTTGGCCACCGCTTCGCTGACGCGCTGCTGCGCACCCGTGAGGCGGAACGGCAGCCCTTTCAGCAGGCGCTTGCGCATGACGCCATCGCCACCAAGCGCCGGCGCGTGGCGCTGCTTCACCGCGGCGCGCATGCGCTTGAGGCTGAGGTGCTGGGTCAGCAGTTCCTCGAAGGCCAGGCGCTGCTGCGCGGGATGGCGCCCCTGGGTGAGCTGGCCCAGATGCGCGTCGGGCGGCGGGCGATGCACGTAGAGCAGCGCCTCGCGCAGCGAGGTCAGGCCATGGCCGGCGCCCAGCGCGGGCGGAATCAGTTCCAGCTCGCGGTCGGGCGGCAACAAGGCCAGCGCCTTGGCGATCACCCCGGCCAGCCGCTTGGTGCCCAGGCCTTCGGTGGTGGGATAGACCGGGGTCAGCCGCTCTTCCACGGCGGGCTCCGCCACACCCTCCAGGCGCTGGTATTGCGGATGCACCATCTCCAGCCCCTGCGCGCCGTGGCGCACTTCGCCGTAGACCAGCAGGCGCACGCCGGGCCGCAGCTGCTCGGCCTGCGCGCGATGGAAATGGAAGAAGCGCAGCACCAGGGTTTCGCGCGAATCGTCGCTGATCGCCACCTTCAGCTGCGGCCGGTAGCGGAAGCCGCGCTCGACCGCTTCCACCACGCCTTCGACCTGGATGCGCTCGCCGACCTGCAGGTCGGCGATGGTGCTGATCTGGGTGCGGTCCTCGTAGCGCAGCGGCAGGTGGAACCACAGGTCCTGCACACGCTCCAGCCCCAGCCTGGCCAGCGTCGCGGCCAGCGCCGGGCCGATGCCGGGCAGCGACGAGACCGGCGCGAGGCCGGGAGCGGTGGCAGTGGAAGCAGGCGCAGCTGACATCACCGCAAGCCTAGCGGAGGCGTTCGCCGGCGCGTAGCGGCGATGGCGACACGACGTGTCGGCGCACGCCTCGCTGCCAGGTCAGTCGATCACCAGCACCGCGTCCACTTCCACCTCGGCGCCCTTGGGCAGGGCCGAGACCTGGATGGTGGAACGCGCCGGATACGGTGCCTGGAAATATTCCGCCATCACCGCGTTGACGGTGGCGAAGTTGGCCAGGTCGGTGACGTAGATGCCTATGCGGACGATCGCCGACAGCGAGCTGCCGGCCGCTTCGGCCACCGCCTTGAGGTTGTCGAACACGCGGCGGGTCTGCAGTGCGATATCGCCCTGCACCAGGTTGCCGGTTGCCGGGTCCAGCGGGATCTGTCCGGAGAAGTACACGGTGTTGCCGGCGCGCACGGCCTGCGAATACGGGCCGATCGCAGCCGGTGCCTGGTCGGTGGAAATGATGCTGCGGGACATCGCGAGAACCTCGGACGGGGAAAGCCCGAAGTGTAAAACGGAACGCCCGCCGGGGGCTTAAAGCGGATAGCGGTACGCGCCGCTCACCACGCCGGTGCGGCGCACGCGGCGGATCACATCGGCCAGGTGCTTGCGGTTCTTTACTTCCAGCGCGAACAGCAGGGTTGCCGCGGAACTGTCGCGCTCGACGTACTCCACGTTCTCGATATTCGAATTCGCCGCCGCGATCGCCGCCGCCACCGTGGCCAGCACGCCCGGCCGGTTGATGACTTCGATGCGCAGCTCGGCGCGATAGTCGCCCTGCACGTCGCGGTCCCACTCGATGGCGACGCAGCGCTCGGGCGACTTGCGCAGCTCGACCACGTTCGGGCATTCGATCCGGTGCACCACGATGCCCTTGCCGGTCGACAGATAACCGATGATCTCGTCGCCCGGCAGCGGATGGCAGCAGTTGCCGAAGCTCAGCACGCCGCGCTCGGCGCCGGTGATGCGGATCTTTTCCACCGCATGCTGCGTCGGCGTCGCGGCGCCCTTCTGCTTGCCGCGCGCGGCCAGCAGCTGGCCGGCGACCACGTCCGGCATGCGGTTGCCCAGGGCGATGTCGGCGAGCAGTTCTTCCAGGCGCTTGAGCTTGGCGGCGTCGAGGAAACGGTCCAGCACGGCGACCGGAATCGCATCCAGGCTGGAGCCCTGTGCGTCGAGCGCGCGATCGAGCATGCGATGGCCGAAGTCGACCGCGTCTTCGTGCTGCAGATGCTTCAGGTACTGGCGGATCGCCGTGCGCGCCTTGCCGGAGACCACCGATTCCAGCCAGGCGGGATTGGGCACCGCCGACGGCGCGGTGATGATCTCCACCAGCTGGCCGGATTCCAGCCGCGTGCGCAGCGGCAGCAGCTTCTTGTCGACGCGCGCGGCCACCGCGTGGTCGCCGACGTCGGTATGCACCGCGTAGGCGAAATCCAGCGCCGTGGCATTGCGCGGCAGCGAAAGGATGTCGCCGCGCGGGGTGAACAGATAGACCTCGTCCGGGAACAGGTCGATCTTGACGTTCTCGATGAACTCGGACGACGAAGCGGTATTCGCCTGGCTGTCCGCCAGCGACGACAACCACTCGCGCGCACGCGCCTGCGCGCTGTTGGCGGGGCCGCTGTCGGTCTTGTAGGCCCAGTGCGCGGCGACGCCGCGCTCGGCCACCGAGTCCATTTCCGCGGTGCGGATCTGCACCTCGATCGGCGCGCCGAACGGCCCCAGCAGCACGGTGTGCAGCGACTGGTAGCCATTGGCCTTGGGGATCGCGATGAAATCCTTGAAGCGGCGGTCGACCGGCTTGTACAGCGAGTGCACCGCGCCCAGCGCGACGTAGCAGCTCATCGCGGTGTCCACCACCACGCGGAAGCCGTAGACGTCCATCAGCTGGGCGAAGCTCTTGTGCTCGTTGCGCATCTTCGAATAGATGCTCCACGGCGACTTGATGCGGCCGATCACGCGCGAGGCGAGGTGCTCGCCGGCCAGGCGCGTGGACAGCGCGGCCTCGATCTTGCCCATCGCTTCGCGGCGGTTGCCCAGCGCGGCGCGGATGCGCTCGCTGATCACGCGGTAGCGGTCCGGATGCAGGGCGCGGAAGCCCAGGTCCTGCAGCTCGGCCTTGAACTTGTTCATGCCCAGGCGCTGCGCGATCGGCGCGTAGATCTCCAGCGTTTCGCGCGCGATGCGGCGGCGCGATTCGGCATCCTTGGCGCCGAGCGTGCGCATGTTGTGCAGGCGGTCGGCCAGCTTGATCAGGATCACGCGCAGGTCGCGCGCCATCGCCAGCAGCATCTTGCGGAAGCTTTCGGCATCCGCTTCCTGGCGGCTGCGGAAGCGCATCTTGTCCAGCTTGGTGACGCCGTCGACCAGGTCGGCCACGGTCTCGCCGAACTCGCCGGCGAGCTCCGCGCGGCTGAGCGCGGTGTCTTCCAGCGTGTCGTGCAGGATCGCCGCGATGATCGTCTCGGCGTCCAGGCCCAGCTCGGCCAGGATGCCGGCGACCGCCACGGGATGCGTGATGTACGGCTCGCCGCTCTTGCGCGCCTGGCCTTCATGCGCCTGGGCGCCGACCTCGTAGGCGCGCAGCACGCGCGCGACCTGGTCCGGCGGCAGATAGGCGATGCGCTCCTTGAGCGCCAGCACGTAGGGGGGCAAGGACGACGTATCCGCGGAGTCGGGATGCGTAGTCGCGCTCACAGGGCGCTGGCCGCCGCTCAGGCAGCCACCTCGCGACAACAGCTCGCAGCAAGCGAGCTGGGGTGAAGCGATGCGCCGGCTTTCCCGCAGCCGCGCAGCGCACCGGCGGAGCCGGCGCGTGCGGGGCGAGGTTTACAGCCGGCGCCGTCCATCAGTCGTCGCCGCCCTTGGAAAGGTCGTCGTCGACTTCGGCCGCGGCCCATTCCAGCGCTTCACGCTCGGCGCGCTCGCGCTCGGCGCGGTCGATCTCGTCGATGGTGGTCTGGTCGATGCGGCGGTCGGCGATTTCGCGCAGGGCCACCACGGTCGGCTTGTCGTGATCGGGATTGACTGCCGGCTCGGCACCCTTGGCCAGCTGGCGGGCGCGCTTGGTCGCCATCAGCACCAGCTCGAAACGGTTGTCGACTACCTCGAGGCAGTCTTCCACGGTAATGCGTGCCATGTGAAATCCTTAGGGAATAAAGCGACTTATAGGTCGCCAGTGTAGCCAGGGGGCGCTTTCCTGGCAATGCAGCATGGTCGTATCATGCCCGGTTCAGCCAGCCTGCAGCGCCCACCGGCGAGACTCGCCCGCTGTACACAATATAAAAACCAGGCAGTACACTTAATCGTTGCTTCTTAACTTCCGCAGCGGACAGGACCCCCGACGCCGATGTCTTCCCCCCTCCGACTCCTTCTGCTGCGCCTGATCCCCCTGGCCGCGGTCGCACTACTGGCCGGCTGCAGCATCGCCAAGCCGCGCACGGACGACCCGCACGAGCAGTTCAACCGCAAGGTATACGCGTTCAACGACTCGCTGGACCAGGCGGTGATCCGCCCGGTCGCCGTCGGCTACCGCAAGGTTACCAATCCGCCGGTGCGCCGGGCGGTGAGCGACTTCTTCACCAACATCAAGATGCCGGTCACGGTGGCCAACGACCTGCTTCAGGCCCGGCCGATGCAAGCCGCGCGCAGCACGGGGCGCTTCCTGGTCAACCTCACCCTGGGCGTGGGCGGCTTCTTCGACCCGGCCAGCCAGCTCGGCCTGCCGCTGGAAGACAACGATTTCGGCATCACCCTGGCTCGCTGGGGCGTACCGGAAGGCGACTTCCTGATGCTGCCCTTCGTCGGCCCGACCACCGTGCGCGACGTCTGGCGCCTGCCGGTGGACAGCTATTTCTTCGATCCGCTCAGCTATTTCTCGCGCAACCACCAGTTCCATTACGGCCAGTACTACATCCCGCAGGTGCTGTACCTGGTGACGATCCGCTCGCGCGCGATCGATGCCGAGAGCTTCCTGAAGTCGGCCTACGATCCCTACGTGTTCCTGCGCGACGCCTACCGCCAGCAGCGCATCTACCAGATCTACGACGGCAACCCGCCGGCGGACGTGATCGAGCAGATGCAGGGCCTGAAGGAAAAGAACTTCGACCCGGACGAACTGCTCAACGAGCAGCACCAGTGGGAACAGAAGCAATCCCAGGAACAGCCGGCGGCGCAGAAGCCCAGCCAGAACTGATCCAACGAAAAGGGGCCGCAAGGCCCCTTTCTCTTTGCCGCAATACGGGCGCGCCGGCTCAGGCGAGCAGCGTGTCCACTTCGCACACCGAGGCCAGCACCCGCATGCCCTCGGGCACGTTGCGCAGCGCCAGCGGACGGCCATGTTCCACCGCATCGGCCAGCACCGCCAGCACGCAGGCCAGCCCGGCGCTGTCGCTCTGGCTGACGCCGGCCAGGTCGACCTGGCGGCAGCCCTCGGCCGCCGCCGCATTGATCGCCGCCAACGCCTGCGCCGCCGTGGCGAAGGTCAGCGCGCCGGATACCTGCACGGCATCCGGCGCGGCACGCGTCACCTGGAAGGTGGCGGCGCTCATCCCTGCTTGCCGTCCTTGTCCATGTTCTTGAGCGCGTCGGCGCCCTTGTTCTTCAGGTCGGTGATCAGGTTATCGAGACCGCCCTTGCGGATCTCGGCGTCGACCTGGTTGCGGTAGTTGGTGATGTACGAGATGCCTTCGATGATCACGTCGTAGGCCTTCCAGTCGCCTTCGCGCGACTTGCGGAATGCGTAGTCCACCGACACCGTCTTGCCGTCGTCCAGCACCACCTGGGTGCGCACCACGGTGCGCTTGTCGTTGAGGTCGCCGCTGAACGGCAACACCTTCACGCGGCCCTGGGTGTAGCTGAGCAGGCCTTCGGCGTAGCGGTGGGTGATCGAGTTGTAGAACGCGCGGGCGAACTCGGCGCGCTTCTCCGGCGTGGTCTCGCGGGCGTGCTGGCCGAGCACCAGGATCGAGGCGTAGTCGATGTCGAAGTGCGGCAGGAACACATCGTCGATCACCGAGATGAGCTTTTCCTTGTCCTTCTTCAGCTCCGCCTGGTGGCCATTGATGGCCTTGCCCAGCTGGTCGACGATAGTCTGCGCGACCTGCTGCGGCGTCTGGCTGGCGGCCGGCGCCTGGGCGGCGGCCTGGGCGTGGATCGGGGCGGCGACGACGCCGGTGAATGCGATGGCGGTGGCGAGGGCCAGACTGCGCAGCATCATGGTGAAACTCCTGAAAGAAGTGGCGGGCGGCTCAATGCTTGCCGGCCGGGGAGGAAGAGGAAGCAGCAGGGGCGCCATCCGGTTTCTTGTCGCCCGAGCCGTTGACCAGGAACTTGCCGATCAGGTCTTCGAGCTGCAGGGCCGACTGGGTCAGGACCAGCTCGTCGCCCTCCTTGAGCGCGTCCGGCGAGCCGCCGGGCTGGATCGCAACGTACTGCGTGCCGATCAAACCGCTGGTGAATACCGCAGCCGCGGAATCGTCCGGAATCTGGCCGTATTTCTTGTCGATCGACAGCTCCACCAGGGCGTCCAGCTTGACCGGATCGGCCTGCACCGACTTGACGCTGCCAATGGCAACGCCGGCCATCTTCACCGGCGCACCGGCGGACAGCGCACCCACGTTGGTGAAGCGTGCCTTCACGGTATAGCTGCCGCCGAGGTTGTCGGCCGCGCCGCCGGCGCCGAAGAACTTGCCGAGCATCTCCTCGAGCTGTTGCGCCGGGCGCGTCAGCGCCAGGGTGCCGCCGTTGGCCAGCG
Source organism: Dyella sp. 2RAB6 (assembly GCF_052115385.1). Lineage (NCBI taxonomy): Bacteria > Pseudomonadati > Pseudomonadota > Gammaproteobacteria > Lysobacterales > Rhodanobacteraceae > Dyella > Dyella sp. 2RAB6. The sequence continues at coordinate 234,291 of NZ_JBFRGP010000003.1, read as the reverse complement.
GCTTGCCTGAGCTGCCGTACTGGATGCCCACGTACTGGTCGCCGAGCAGGCCGCTGGTGAAGATGGTCGCCACCGAGTCGGCGGGGATCTTGTCGTAGCGCTGCTCGATGGCCAGCTTCACGTCGGCCGTCTCCTTGCCCGGATCGAGCACGATCGACTGCACCTGACCGATGCGCACCCCCGCCACTTTCACCGGCGCGCGCTCCTTGAGCTGGCCGATGTTGGCGAAGTGCGCTTCGACCGTGTAGCTCGGCCCGCGGCTGGTGTTGGCTACGGACGTGGTCTGCGTGGCGAGGTAACCGAGCGCGGCGAAGCCGAGCACGATGAACAGGCCGGTGCCGACGGCATAGGACGGTCTCTGGCTCACGGCACGATCCTCACAGGCGAATGGATGGTTGCAACAGTCAGTGGCGTAGTCATGGGAGTCACATCAGGAAGGCGGTGAGCACGAAGTCCAGCGCCAGGATGGCGATCGACGAAGCCACCACGGTGCGCGTCGTGGCATAGGCCACGCCCTCGCTGGTGGGCGGCGTGGTGTAGCCCTGGAACACGGCGATCAGCGACACCACGCCGCCGAAGGCCATGCTCTTCCACAGCACGCCGTTGACCACGTCCTTCACCAGGTCGACGGTGGCGGTCATGTTCGACCAGAACGTGCCGTTGTCGATGCCCAGCCAGTTCACCCCGACCAGGTGCCCGCCGAAGATGCCCAGCGCGCAGAACACGCAGCACAGCAGCGGCATGGCGATCACGCCGGCGAGGAAACGCGGCACCGCGACGTAGGCGATCGGGTCCACCGCCATCATTTCCATCGCGGCGATCTGGTCGGTGGCGCGCATCAGGCCGATCTCCGCGGTCACCGAGGTGCCCGCGCGGCCGGCGAACAGCAGCGCCGTCACCACTGGCCCCAGTTCACGGTAGATGGCGATCGCCACCACCGTGCCGGTGGCCGAGGTGCCGCCGAAGATCGACAGCACGTCGTACAGCTGCAGCCCCAGCACCATGCCGACGAACAGGCCGCAGACCATGATGATGATCAGGCTCATCGCGCCGACGAACCACAGCTGCCGCACCGTCTCGCGCGAGTGGCGCAGGCTGCGCGGGATCGCCGCGAGGATCTGCAGCAGGAACAGCCCGCAGTCGCCGATCTGGGCCAGCGAGCGGGTGACGATATTGTCGCGTGGCGCGCTCATGCACCCCCCTTGAAGCCGAGCGACGCGGCGTAATCGCCGGCCGGATACTGGAACGGCACCGGGCCGTCGGCCTCGCCGCCGAAGAACTGCCGCGTCCACGGCGAGCCGTCGCTGGCGATCGCCTTGGGATCGCCCTGCGCCACCACCTTGCCGTTGGCGATCAGATACACGTGGTCGGCCACCTGCTGCACCGCCGCCAGCTCGTGCGCCACCAGCACGCTGGTGATGCCCAGCGTCTGGTTGAGCGTGCGGATCAGCTTCAGCACCTGGTTCAGCGCGATCGGGTCCAGGCCGACGAAGGGCTCGTCGTACAGGATCAGCATCGGGTCGAACACGATCGCGCGCGCCAGCGCCACGCGCCGGGCCATGCCGCCGGAAAGCTCGGTCGGCATCAGCTTGGCGGCGCCGCGCAGGCCGACCGCCTGCAGTTTGGTCAGGACGATATTGCGGATCAGCACTTCCGGCAGTTCGGTGTGCTGGCGCAGCGGAAACGCCACGTTCTCGAACACGTCGAAGTCGGTCAGCAGGGCCGAATTCTGGAACAGATAGCCGATGCGCTCGCGCAGCTCGAACAGCTGGTCGCGGCGCAGCGCCGACACGTTGCGGCCGTCGACCCACACCTCGCCCGCCTGGCCGCGCATCTGGCCGGTGATGTGCTTGAGCAGGGTGGTCTTGCCGGTGCCGCTGGGGCCCATGATGGCGGTGACCTTGCCGCGCGGGATGTCCAGGTCCATCGCATCGAAGATGGTCTTGCCGTTGAGCACCGTGGTCAGGCCACGGACGCGCACGATGGCGCTGTCGTCTGGCTTGGCGCGAACGGAGTCGGTCATGGGCGAAGTGGCCAGGGGAAAGACGCCCAAATTAGCCGAAGACGGCCATGAAGGCTACGCGAAGCCGCGCCGCGCCTTGGTTTGATGCCTGCCGTTCAGGCGCGCCGCCAGCCCAGCCCTCATGCCAGCAGTTCGGCGATCAGCGTCTCGTGCCGGCGCCACTGCAGCTCGCTGCGCTGGCGCACCGCGCGCACGATCGACTGCAGGTCGCCCAGCGCATCGTCGAAGTTGTCGTTGACGATGATGTAGTCGAACTCGTGGGCATGCGCGATTTCCTCGCGCGAATTGTGCAGCCGGCGCTCGATCACCTCCGCGCTGTCCGAGGCACGCCCGCGCAGGCGCCGTTCCAGTTCCACCCGCGACGGCGGCAGGATGAACACGCCGACGCAATCGGGTTTGCTCTTGCGGATCTGCCGCGCGCCCTGCCAGTCGATCTCCAGCAGCACGTCGCGGCCCTGGCGCAGCAGGTCGGACACCGTGGTGCGCGAGGTGCCGTAGAGATTGCCGTGCACTTCGGCGTGTTCCAGGAAGATGCCTTCGGCGATCTCGCGCTCGAACTCCACCCGCTCGACGAAGTAGTAGTGCCGCCCGTACTGCTCGCCCGGCCGCGGCGGCCGCGTGGTGTGCGAGACCGACAGCGAGATCGCCGGCTCGCGCTCGAGCAGCGCATTGACCAGGGTCGACTTGCCGGCGCCCGAAGGCGCGGCGACCACGAACAGCGTGCCCTCCAGGAGCGGGCTTTCCAGTGTGCTGGCGGTGTCGCTCGTGCTCATTCGATGTTCTGCACCTGCTCGCGCATCTGCTCGATCAGCACCTTCAGCTCCACCGCCGCATTGGTGCTGCGCGCGTCGATCGACTTGGAGCCAAGGGTGTTCGCCTCGCGATTGAATTCCTGCATCAGGAAATCGAGGCGGCGGCCGACCGGTTCCTTCAGGCCCAGCACGCGGCGCACTTCGGCGATATGCGTGGCCAGGCGGTCCAGTTCCTCGTCGACGTCGACGCGGGTGATCTGCAGCACCAGTTCCTGCTCCAGGCGGCCGGGATCGGCCGGCTGCTTGAGGTCCGCCAGGCGCTGCTCCAGGCGCGTGCGCAGGCCGGCGCGGATCTGCGGCATCCAGCCGCGCACCTCGCCGACGATGCGGTCGATCTGGTCCAGCCGCTCGCCCAGGATCTCACCCAGCTTGGCGCCCTCGCGTTCGCGGGTGGCGGTGAGCGCGTCCAGGGCGTCGTCCAGCACGCCGTACAGCGCGACCTGCAACTGGTCCTGGTCGACCTCGGCCTGCTGCAGCACGCCCGGGAAGCGCAGCAATTCGGTGAACTCGATCTGCAGGCGCGGGAAGCGCGCTTCCAGGTCCATCGAGAGCTCGGACAGCTTGCCCAGCACGGCGTGGTTGACCTGCAGCGCATCGCCGCGCGCTTCGCTGCGCAGGCGCACGGTGAGGTCGACCTTGCCGCGCGACAGGCGGTTGGCAATGCGTTCGCGCAGGGCGCTTTCGAACACGCGCAGGTCATCCGGCAGGCGCGGGCTCAGTTCCAGGTAGCGGTGGTTGACCGTGCGCAGCTCGCAGCTGAGGGTGCCGACCGGACCGGTGGTCTCGGCAAAGGCGTAGGCGGTCATGCTGCGGATCATGGAAGGAGCCTTATCTGCAGCCGCGGGCGGCCGGAAAGGGCGCAATGGTAAACTCTACTGCCCTGCCTTGCCCAATCAGGCCACCGCTACCCATGAATGCCGTCAGCCGCCCGAGCGGCCGCGCCAGCGACCAGCTGCGCACCGTCACCATCGAACGCCACTTCACCCGCCACGCGGAAGGTTCCGTGCTGGTCAGCTTCGGCGACACCCGCGTGCTATGCACCGCCAGCGTCGAAGACCGTGTGCCGCCGTGGCTGCGCGGCAAGGGCGAGGGCTGGGTCACCGCCGAATACGGCATGCTGCCCCGCGCCACCACCAGCCGCACCCAGCGCGAGGCCGCCCGCGGCGGCCAGGGCGGGCGCACCCAGGAAATCCAGCGCCTGATCGGCCGCAGCCTGCGCGCCTGCGTGGACCGCCAGGCCCTGGGCGAACGCGTGATCACCCTGGACTGCGACGTGCTCCAGGCCGACGGCGGCACCCGCACCGCCGCCATCACCGGCGCCTACGTGGCCCTGGTGGACGCGGTCAACGTACTGATGAAGCGCGAGAATCTGCGCCGCAACCCGGTGTTCGGCGCGGTCGCCGCGGTCTCGGTCGGCATCTACCAGGGCTTGCCGGTGCTGGACCTCGACTACGCCGAGGACTCCAACTGCGACACCGACATGAACGTGGTGATGAACGACGGCGGCGGCTTTATCGAGGTGCAGGGCACCGCTGAGGGTCACGCCTTCCGCCGCGAGGAAATGGACAGCCTGCTGCTGCTGGCCGAAAAGGGCATCGGCGAACTGGTCGCCGCGCAGCGCGCCGCGCTGGCACAGGGCTGATCGTGAAGCGCATCGTCCTGGCCAGCAGCAACCCCGGCAAGCTGGCCGAATTCAACCGGCTGTTCGCCGACGTCGGCCTGGAAGTCGTCACCCAGGGCAGCCTGGGCGTGGCCGACGCGGACGAGACCGGCCTGAGCTTCGTCGAGAACGCGCTGCTGAAGGCGCGCAACGCCGCCGCGGCGACCGGGCTGCCGGCGCTGGCCGACGACTCCGGCATCTGCGTGGACCACCTGCGCGGCGCGCCGGGCCTGTATTCGGCGCGCTACAGCGGCACGCACGGCGACAACGCCGCGAACAACGCCAAGCTGCTGCGCGAACTGGACGGCCTGCCCGACGCACAGCGCGGCGCCTTCTTCATCTGCGTGCTGGCCCTGGTGCGCCACGCCGAAGACCCGGCGCCGCTGATCGCCGAGGGCCGCTGGCACGGCCGCGTGCTCACCGCGCCGCGCGGCACCGGCGGCTTCGGCTACGACCCGCTGTTCCTGCCGCATGGCATGACGCAGGGCGCGGCCGAGCTGGAAGCGGCCACCAAGAGCCGCCTCAGCCACCGCGGCCAGGCGCTCGCCGTGCTGCACGCGCGCCTGGCCGACTGGCAGCGCGACCGGACCTGAGCATGCCGCTGCTCGCGCCGCCGCTGTCGTTGTACGTGCACATGCCGTGGTGCGTGAAGAAGTGCCCGTACTGCGACTTCAACTCGCACGGCCTGCGCGGCGAGCCGCCGCCGTACGAGCGCTATGTGGATCTGCTGCTGGCCGATCTCGACGCCGACCGCGCGGATTTCGCCGCCGCGCTGCACGGCCGCACGGTGCACAGCATCTTCTTCGGCGGCGGCACGCCCAGCCTGTTCGCGCCGGAGCTGATCGACCGTTTCCTCGGCGGCGTGCGCGAACGGCTGCCGCTGGCGGACGACGCGGAAATCACCCTGGAAACCAATCCCGGCACGGTGGAACACGGCCGCTTCGACGGCTATCTGGCCGCCGGCGTCAATCGCTTGTCGTTCGGCATCCAGAGCTTCGACGACGACAAGCTGCGCCGCCTGGGCCGCATCCATTCCGCCGCCGAAGCGGAGGCCGCGGTGAAGTCCGCGCAGGACGCCGGCTACGCCAACATCAACCTGGACCTGATGTACGCGCTGCCCGAGCAGACGCTTGACGGCGCACTCGCCGACGTGGCGCGCGCCGTCGCCCTGGCGCCCACGCATATCTCGCACTACCAGCTCACGCTGGAGCCGAATACCGCCTTCGCCGCCAACCCGCCCCCGCTGCCGGACGACGACCACGCCTGGGCGATGCAGGAAGCCTGCGAGCAGGCGCTGGCCGCCGCCGGCTACGGCCAGTACGAGATCTCGGCCTATGCGCGCCCTGGCCGGCGCTGCGTGCACAACCTCAATTACTGGCGCTTCGGCGATTACCTGGGCATCGGCGCGGGCGCCCACGGCAAGCTCAGCGACACCGCCGCCGGCGCGGTGCGCCGCCGCTGGAAGACGCGCCACCCGCGCGCCTGGATGGACGCGGCCGGCGGCCCCGGCCGCATCGGCGGCGACCAGGCGGTGGACGTGGCCGAGCTGCCGTTCGAATACATGCTCAATGCGCTGCGCCTGGTCGACGGCGTGCCGATGGCCGACTTCGCCTCGCGCACCGGCCTGCCGGCCGAACAGATCGCCCCCGCCCTGGCGCGCTGCCGCGAGCGCGGCTGGCTGGTGGACGATCCGGCCCTGCTGCGCACCACCGAGCTGGGCCAGCGCTTTCTCAACGACGTGATCGCCGCCTTCCTGGACTGATCAGAAGCGTCCCTAGGGCGACCGGCCTGCACCTTCGGCCGATGGCAGGGCCGCCGCCGCGAGCCTAGACTGCCCCCCGTCCACAGGGGAAAACGGCGGAACTGCCATGGATGTCGAACAGGGTCGACGCCAATCGCTTGCGCCCGGCCAGGGCGCCCAGACTGACGGCCACGGGGCCTGGAGCCCGCGCGCGCGCCGGCTGATCGGGGAAACCCATGCACTTTGCGACAGCTGGCTGGAAGCGCCGCTGCGCGCCTGCCTGCTCGACGCCGAGCACAAGCTGTTCGCCCAGGCCGAGCAGGCCCGCAATCATCTGGACCAGCAAGTCCACATGAGCGTGCGCCAGCGGCTGCAAAGCCACCGCGAGATGCTGGAACAACGCTTCTTCACCGAAGTCGCCAGGCGCTTCGAGCGGATCGGCCCGAAGCCCGAAGACAGCGCGCCGCTGACCCTGTCGCTGCTGGACGACGGCGAGGACGACGAGCGCGCCGCGCTGGAGCAATCCGGCGTGCGCAGCGAAGCGCGCCATGCGCCGGCGCTGTTCGAACTGAGCTACCGCTACGGCGCGCTCGGCAGCCTGCCGCCGCTGGAAGGCGAGGATCTGCCGCTGGGCGCACAGGCCTTGTCGCACTCCTTCCTCGACGCCCTGCGCGACTGGGAACTGCCGGTGCGCCATCGCCTGCTGCTGCTGGACGCGTTCGACCATATGGTGGTGCGCCACCTGGCCTCGCTGTACGAGACGGTCAACCAGCACCTGGCCAGCGAAGGCATCCTGCCGCACCTGCACGCCTATCGCGTGGCCCGTCCGGGCGACGGCCGCGGACTGCGCATTCCCACCCCCGCCACGCCCGGCAGCATGCCCGCCGCGATGGGCGCGCCGCCGGTGGAGCTGGGCGAGCACATGCTCGACATGCTGCGCGAACTGCTGTCGTTGCAACGCGCCGTCGCGCCGCTGCCCGCAACCGCGGGCCAGGCGCTGAGCGACGAGCAGCTGCAGCAGCTGCTGGCGGCGCTGCAGTTGCCGCTGGCCCACGCGGCGCAGCAGGTCAGCGCCGAAGGCCAGGCCACGCGCCTGCGCGATCAATTGCTGGCCCTGCTCAATGCCGGCACCGAGCACGCCACGCCGAAACTGTCGCTCAGCGCGCGGCAGGACGACACCGTGCAGCTGGTGGCCCTGCTGTTCGACCAGATGGCCGGCACCATGCAGCGCGGCAGCCACGCCCAACGCGTGCTGGGCGAATGGGAAGTGCCGTTGCTGCGCATGGCGCTGGCCGACCACGACGTGTTCGACCAGCGCGAGCATCCCGCACGCCGCCTGCTGGCGGCGATGTCCGAGGCCGCGCACGACTGGCTGGACGGCGGCGACAACGAAGTCGACCGCTCCCTCGCCACCAAGCTGGCGCAACTGTCCGAGCGCGCGCAGCGCGAGCCGCCCAGCGCCACGCTGTACGCCAGCCTGTTGACCGATATCGAACACCATCTCTCGCTGCTGTCGCGCAAGGCGCAGGCCACCGAGCGGCGCCAGGTGGAAGCGATGCAGGGCCGCGAGCGGCTGGAGCACGCGCGCCGCCACGCCGCGCAGCTGATGTCCGAACGCTTCGAAGCCGCGCCGCCGCGCGGCCTCGTGCGCACCCTGCTCGAACGCGCCTGGTCCGACGTGCTGGCGCTGACCCTGCTGCGCAACGGCGAGGAGAGCGACACCTTCACCGCACGCCTGCGCATCACCGACCAGTTGCTGGGGCTGGCGCCGGTCGAGGACCGCAATCGGCTGCTCGACGACATCCAGACCGGCCTGCAGCAGATCGGCATGCAGGCCGAAGAAGCCGCCCAGGTCGCGCGGCGCCTGCTCGGCAACGAGGACGACGACGCCACCGACGACGGCCTGTCCGCCACCGGCGTGGCGCTGAAACTGAAACAGCACCAGCGCCTGGGCGAACACCAGGCCGCCGAAGCCGCCGCGCCCACCGCGCCGGCCAAGGCCGCGGCGCCGCTGGATGAGGACGAGCAGCGCATGCACGCGCACGTGCTCACCCTGCCCTTCGGCACCTGGTTCGACTTCTTCGACGACGCCGGCCAGCTCGCCAGGACGCAGAAACTGGCCTGGTACTCGACCGTATCCGGGCGCTGCCTGTTCGTTACCCGGCGTGGCTCGCGCGGCGACGAACTGACCCTGGAACAACTCGCGCGCGACCTCGTGCGGGGCCGCATCCGCGAAGCGGTGAATCCGCGCGAGAACCTGTTCGACCGCGCGCTGCGCGCACTGATGGAGAACCTGCGGCCCGCCGCCGCACATGCCGGAGGCCGCCAGTGAACACACCCGCCAGCGCGATCGAACAGCGCCGCGCGCTGCGCAAGCGCGCCAACTACACGGTGGCGGTGACCGACGTCATCAACGACCGTGCGCTGGGCCACCTCGGCAATCTGTCGGCCACCGGCCTGCTGCTGATCGGCCCGGAGACGCCGCGCAACGAAGCCGTGTACCAGGTCAGCCTGGGCCTGCCCGGCCTCAGTTTTCCGGCGATGAATACCTCGCCGCTGAGCATCGAGCTGGGGATCCAGGAGCAATGGCACGACGACGCCGCCACCCCCGGCCAGGTCTGGTCGGGCTTCCGCATCGTCTCGATCAGCCCGGCCGACGCTGCCCTGCTGGAAGCGTGGCTGGCCCTGCCTGGTGGGACGGATTGACTCCGTTCGGTGCGAATAATCCCAAAGTGAGCCTTCCTGCTGCGTCATAGTGGTGCGCACCTGCTGCGAACCACCAAACTCGTGCGCGATCCTCCATCGCGCACGCCTCAGGAACCTCGCCATGCCCACGCATGCTCCACCCGAGCTGGAAACAGCTACCTACGCCAAAGTGACGCTGCGGCTGCTGCCGTTCCTGTTCATCTGCTATGTCGCGGCCTACCTGGATCGCGTCAACGTCGGCTTCGCCAAGCTGCAGATGCTCAGCGACCTGCGCTTCAGCGAATCGGTGTACGGGCTTGGCGCCGGCGTGTTCTTCATCGGCTACTTCCTGTTCGAGGTGCCGAGCAACATGTTGCTGCACCGGCTGGGCGCGCGCTTGTGGATCAGCCGCATCATGGTGACCTGGGCGCTGGTGTCGGCCTCGTCGATGTTCGTCACCACGCCGATGGCCTTCTACGTGGTGCGCTTTCTGCTCGGCGTGGCGGAAGCGGGCTTCTTTCCAGGCATCGTGCTGTACCTCACGTACTGGTATCCATCGGCGCGCCGCGGGCGGATGAATGCGCTTTTCATGATCGGCATTCCGATCGCCGGCGTGATCGGCGGCCCGCTGTCGGGCTGGATCATGCATGCGTTCGGCGGCGTGCACGGGCTGGCGAACTGGCAGTGGCTGTTCCTGCTGGAAGCGGTGCCGTCGCTGCTGCTGGGTATCGCCACGCCGTTCGTGCTGCCGAATAGCATCCGCACGGCAAGCTGGCTCGATGAGCGGCAGAAGCGACTGCTGGAAGACCACATGGCCGCCGACCGCCACGCTGGCGCCGAAGCGCCGCTGCGCGACGTGCTGACCAACAACCGCGTGTGGCAGCTGGCGGGCATTTACTTCTGCTGCATGATGGGTCTCTACGGCGTGAGCTTTTATCTGCCGACACTGATCGCCGCGGCGGGTGTCGACGATGCGCTGGACGTCGGTCTGCTCAGCGCGATTCCTTATGCGGTCGCCGTCGTGTCGATGATCCTGGTCGCGCGCAGCTCCGACCGGCGCCACGAGCGCCGCTGGCATCTGGCGGCGGCCGGCATCGCCGGGGCGCTGGGCCTGTATGCCAGCACGCTGTGCGCGGGCAATTTGTCGCTGGGCCTGGTCGCGCTGTCGGTCGGCACGGCCGGCGTACTGTCGACCATGCCGGTGTTCTGGACCTATCCGAGCAGCGTGCTGGCCGGCACCGCCGCGGCGGCGGGCATCGCGATGATCAACTCGATCGGCAATCTCGCCGGCTTCGTCAGCCCCTCGATCATCGGCTGGATGAAGGACCTCACGCACAGCACCAATGGCGGCATGGTGGTAGTGGCCGTGGCGCTGCTGGCGGGCGCCATGCTGACCTTGACGGCGCGCATGGGAGTGTCGCCGCAGCAGGGACGGGCTTGATGTCATCGAGTGCCGCCCGCGCCGACCTCTCTCCCGAGGCCTTGCTGGCATCGCTGCGCGCCATCGTCGGCGCGCGCCACGTGCTCACCGGCGACACCAAGACCCGCCGCTATCGCCAGGGCTACCGCTTCGGCGGCGGGCGCGTGCTGGCGGTGGTGCGGCCCGGCAGCCTGGTGCAGCAATGGCGGGCGCTGGCCGCCTGCGTCGATGCGCGGGCGATCGTGATCAGCCAGGCTTCCAATACGGGGCTGACCGGCGGCTCCACCCCCGACGGCGACGACTATGACCGCGACGTCGTCATCATCAGCACCACGCGCATCCGCCGCGTCCATCTCATCCGCGACGGCCGCCAGGTGGTCTGCCTCGGCGGTGCCACGCTGGACCAGCTCGAACGCGCCTTGAAGCCGCTGGGGCGCGAGCCGCATTCGGTGATCGGCTCGTCGTGCATCGGCGCCTCAGTGCTGGGCGGCATCTGCAACAACTCCGGCGGCGCGCTGGTGCAGCGCGGGCCGGCGTATACGGAAATGGCGATCTTCGCCGCCGTCGACGCTGCGGGCGCGCTGCGCCTGGTCAATCACCTGGGCATCGAACTTGGCGGCGCGCCCGAGGAGATCCTTTCGCGGATCGAGGCCGGCGCCTTCGGCAACGCGGATATTCAGGCCGGTGCGGCGGCCTCCGATCACGCCTACGCCACCCACGTCCACGCCATCGACGCCGCCACGCCTGCGCGCTTCAACGCCGATCCGCGGCGGTTGTTCGAGGCCTCCGGCTGCGCCGGCAAGATCATGGTGTTCGCAGTGCGGCTGGATACCTTCGCGGTGGAGCAAGGCGCCAAGGTGTTCTATATCGGCAGCAACGACACGGCCGCGTTGACCGAACTTCGTCGTCACATATTGGCGAACTTCGAGCAGCTGCCGATCGCCGCCGAATACATGCATCGCGATGCCTTCGACATTGCGCGCAGGTACGGCAAGGACCTGTTCCTGGCGATCGACTGGCTCGGCACCGAGCGCATGCCGCTGCTGTTCAACCTTAAAACGCGCTGCGATGCCTGGTTCGATCGCTTCGGCTTCCTGCCGGTGCACATGGCCGATCGCGCGCTGCAATGGATCAGCGAACGCCTGCCGGATCACCTGCCGCAGCGCCTGGGCACGTATCGCGACCGCTACGAACATCACCTGCTGCTCAAGGTGCCGGCCAAGGGCATCGACGAGGCGCGCCGCTTCCTGTCCGAACACTTCGCCAACGCGGACGGCGCGTATTTCGAATGCACCGAGCAAGAAGGACACAAGGCCTTCCTGCATCGATTCGCGGCGGCCAGCGCGGCGGTTCGCTATCGCGCGCTGCATCCGCACGAGGTCGAGGACATCGTCGCGCTCGACATCGCCCTCCGCCGCAACGACCGCGACTGGTTCGAACGGCTGCCGGCCCACATCGAAGCGTCGATACGGCTGAAGCTCTACTACGGGCACTTCCTGTGCCATGTGTTTCACCAGGATTACCTCGTCGCCAAGGGCCACGATTGCGCCGCGCTCGAACAGCAGATGCTCGAACTGCTCGACCAGCGCGGCGCGGAGTATCCGGCCGAACACAACGTCGGGCATCTGTACAAGGCGAAGCCCGCGCTGGCCGGCTTCTACGCGCAGCTCGATCCCTGCAATTGCTTCAATCCCGGCATCGGCGGCACGGCGAAGTCCGCCACCCGCCACGACCGCCCGTAGCGCACGGACTGGCGGCGGGCGCGCGCCCGCGCGATCATGCGGCGGTCAGCTGTCCGCGGCGGCCCCACGCGGCGGACTCAAGCCAGGAAGCCCGATGATCGACCGCCTCGCCCCGCTCTACCCCCAGCACCTGGCCACGGTGCGCCAGCACGCCGACCGGGCGCTCGCGCTCACCGGCCACGAGCATCTGGCGATCGCCGCCGGCCTGCCGCCGCGCAAGTTCCTGGACGACCAGGACTACCCCTTCGTCGCCAGCCCGCACTTCCGCCACTGGCTGCCGCTGATCGATGCGCCCGGCAGCTGGATCGTGCATACGCCGGGGCAGCGCCCGCGGCTGGTGTTCCTGCAGCCGCGCGACTACTGGCACGTGGTGCCGCAGGCGCCTAGCGGTTATTGGGTGGAGCACTTCGACATCACCATCGTGCGCACGCCGGAAGAAGCCGTCGCGCAGCTGCCCGGTGCGCAGACGCGGCGCGCGGTGATCGCGCCGGCGTCACCGGCACTGACCAGCATCGGGCCGAACAACCCGCAGGACCTGCTCGACATCCTGCATTGGCACCGCTCGTACAAGACGCCCTATGAGCTGGCACTGATGCGCGAAGCGAGCCGCATCGGCGCACGCGCGCATCGCGCCGCCGAGCAGGCGTTCCGTGCGGGCGCGAGCGAGCTGGGTATCCACCAGGCCTATCTGGCGGCGGCCGGTGCAATCGACGCCGAGCTGCCGTACGCCAGCATCGTCGCGCTCAACCAGCATGGCGCGGTGCTGCATTACACGCACTTCGACCGGGTTGCGCCGGACTACCACCGCTCGTTCCTGATCGACGCCGGCGCGAATGCCTTCGGCTACGCCAGCGACATCACCCGCACCTACGCCGGCCGCGGCGAGGACGAATTTCAGGCGCTGATCGACAGCGTCGAAGCGGCGCAGCTCACCTTCGCGGCGAAGGTGCGTGCGGGGCAGAGCTATCCAGAGCTGCACGTCCACGCCCATCACGTGCTGGCCGGCGTGCTGCGCGAGCACGGCTTTATCCGCATGGACGCCGAGCGCGCGGTGGAAACCGGCGTGACCGCCGCGTTCTTCCCGCATGGCCTGGGCCATCCGATCGGCCTGCAGGTGCACGACGTCGCCGGCTTCCAGCAGGGCGAGCGCGGCGGCAGCATCCCGCGCCCCGAGGGGCACCCGTACCTGCGCATGACGCGCACGCTCGAACCGGGCATGGTGGTCACCATCGAACCGGGCCTGTACTTCATCGACATGCTGCTCGACGAACTGCGCGGCCAGCCGGTGGCGAAGGACATCGACTGGGAACGTATCGAACTGTTCAAGCCCTACGGCGGCATCCGCATCGAAGACGATGTGGCCTGCACCGCCGGCGAGCCCGAAAACCTCACGCGCGACGCGTTCGCACACGCATGAACCACGCCATCGACCCCGCGCCGCCGCTCGGCCCCGCCCCGCTCCCGCCGCCTGTACGGCGGCGCCAGCGCACGCCGCTGTGGCTGGTGCTGCTGGTGGGCCTGGTCGTGGGCATCGTCGCCGCGGTCGGCGGGCTGGCCTGGTGGGGCTGGCTGGAGTTCGAGAAACAGGCGGTGGTGGCGATGGCGGCGGACCCGGTCATCGCCGAACACATCGGCAGCATCCGCCACAGCGAGTTCGACTGGAGCATGACCAGCGCCGAACCCGACGAGGAAACCTTCGCCTTCCACGTGAACGGCGAGCGCGGCAACGGCACCGTGGTCGCGCGCTTCGTCACCGAAGATGCCGACAGCGAGATCATCGATGGCGGCGTACTGATCATGCAGGACGGCTCGCGGATTCCGCTGCGCAGCAGCGGCAGCCAGGATGACGGCACGGACGACAGCGAGGACGAGGGACGCGGCTGAGCCCTGCTCCGGCCCCGCTGCGCTTGATCCAGATCAGGCGCCTGCGGCCGCCTGCCGCGCGTCAATACTTCGCGCGACATCGACAGGAACGCGGCGTATCCTGCCCTGCAGCTGATGCAGGGGAAGCTCGGATGTCAACGCCGTCGACCCAATCCGGCCATCGCGCGCCGCCGCGTCCAGCGCTACGTCGGCTGGCCCGCGAATTGATCTTCATCGTGATCGCCAAGATCGTGCTGCTCACCCTGATCTGGTGGGTGGCGATCGCGCCGCATCCCCGTCCCGATACCCGCCCGGCCGCGATCGAGCACCTGCTCGCGCCGGCCGCTCCGTCTTCCGCCGCGAGCCAAGGCCACCCATGATCATCGACTCCGATGTCGTCACCCTGTCGCGCATGCAGTTCGCACTGACGGCGCTCTATCACTTCCTGTTCGTACCGCTGACCCTGGGCCTGGTGTGGATCCTCGCCATCATGGAGAGCGTCTACGTGATGACCGGCCGCGAAGTGTGGCGACGCATGACCCAGTTCTGGGGCGTGCTGTTCGGCATCAACTTCGCCATGGGCGTGGCCACCGGCATCACCATGGAATTCCAGTTCGGCATGAACTGGGCGTACTACGCGCACTACGTCGGCGATGTGTTCGGCACGCCGCTGGCGATCGAGGGTTTGATGGCGTTCTTCCTGGAAGGCACGCTGATCGGCGTGTTCTTCATGGGCTGGACGCGCATCTCGCCGGTCAAGCATCTGCTGGTGACCTGGTTCCTGGCGCTGGCCACCAGCCTCTCGGCGCTGTGGATCCTGGTGGCCAATGCGTGGATGCAGAATCCGGTGGGCTCGGCCTTCAATGCGCAAACCATGCGCATGGAAGTGACCTCGTTCGCCGAGGTGTTCTTCAATCCGGTGGCGCAGGCCAAGTTCGTGCACACGGTGAGCGCGGGCTACGTGCTCGGCTCGATGTTCGTGCTGTCGATCAGCGCCTGGTATCTGCTGCGCGGGCGCAACGTGGATTTCGCCAAGCGCTCGATGACGGTGGCCGCCAGCTTCGGCCTCGCTGCCGCGTTGTCGGTGGTGGTGCTCGGCGATGAATCCGGCTATGCGGTATCGGAGAACCAGAAGATGAAGATGGCCGCGATCGAGGCCATGTGGGAAACCGAACCGGCGCCCGCCGCGTTCACCGTATTCGGCATTCCGGATGTGCCGAACCGCACCACGCATTACGCGCTGCAGGTGCCATGGGTGATGGGCCTGATCGGCACACGCTCGATCGACAAGCCGATCCCCGGCATCAACAACCTGGTCGAGGAGACCAAGGGCAAGATCGGCACCGGCATCCAGGCCTACGATGCGATGCTGGTGCTGCGCGAGGACCGCAACAACGCGCAGGCCAAGGAGATCCTGGCCGCGCACGACAAGGACCTCGGCTATGCGCTGCTGTTGAAGCACTTCGTCGAGGACCCGCGCAAGGCCACGCCGGAGGACATCCAGAAAGCCGCCGACAGCACCATCCCCAACGTGCCGGTGCTGTTCTGGTCGTTCCGCATCATGGTGGCCTGCGGCTTCTACTTCATCGCGCTGTTCGGCTATTCGTTCTGGCTGTCCAGCCGGCGCCGGCTGGACCGCAACCGCTGGTACCTGAAGCTGGCACTGTGGAGCCTGCCGTTGCCGTGGGTGGCGGCGGAGCTGGGCTGGATCGTGGCCGAGTACGGCCGCCAGCCCTGGGCCATCGAAGGCATCCTGCCGACCGCGCTGGGCGTGTCCAGCGTCAGCGCCAGCCAGGTGTGGACCTCGCTCGGCGGCTTCGCGCTGTTCTATACGGCGCTGGCGGTGGTGGACGTGGTGCTGATGCTGAAGTTCGCCCGCAAGGGACCGGATGGCCTGGGTATCTGGCCCATCGCCCCGCGCGATCCGTCGCTGCATCCCGCCGTGCAAGATTGAAGGAGCCCAGGCCATGTTCGATCTCGATACTTTGCGGGTGATCTGGTGGGCGCTGCTCGGCATCCTGCTGATCGCCTTCGCCGTCACCGACGGCTACGACTTCGGCACCGCCGCGCTGCTGCGCGTGCTCGGCCGCGATGCGGACGAACGCCACGTGCTGCTGGAAACCGTCGAGCCGACCTGGGAAGGCAACCAGGTGTGGTTCGTGCTGGGCGGCGGCGCCACCTTCGCGGCCTGGCCGATGCTGTATGCCGTGTCGTTCTCCGGCATGTACCTGGCCATCGCGCTGGTGCTGCTGGCCTTCATCCTGCGGCCGGTGGGCTTCAACTTCCGCAGCAAGATCGCGCACACGCGCTGGCAGGACCTGTGGGACTGGGTGCTGGTCGGCTCCGGCGTGACGGTGCCGCTGCTCACCGGCGTGGCCTTCGGCAACCTGTTCCTGGGCCTGCCGTTCCGCTTCGACGACGACCTGCGCATGAGCTGGCACGGCAGCTTCTTCGAGCTGCTGCATCCGTTCGCGCTGCTGGCGGGCCTGGTCTCGCTGGCCATGCTGCTGACCCACGGCGCCGCCTGGGTGGCGTTCAAGGCCGACCGCAGCATCGCCACTCGCGCCGCGCGCATCGCGCGCTGGATCGGCCTGGCCTGGGCGGTGCTGTATGTGGGCGCGGGCATCTGGCTGGCCTACGGCATTCCGGGCTATGCGATCGCCAGCGAGGTGGTGTCCGGCGGCCCGTCCAATCCACTGTTCAAGCAGGTCGCGATGGGCAGCAGCTGGTTCGCCAGCTATATGCGCCATCCGTGGTTCTGGGCGGCACCCGTCGCGGCCTTCGCCGGTGCGCTGGTGCTGCAGTGGCAGGTGGCGAAGCAAGGCGTGGCCGGATTCCTCGGCAGCAGCCTGATGGTGATCGGCACCATTCTCTCGGCCGGCTTCGCGCTGTTCCCGTTCCTGCTGCCGTCCAGCCTCGACCCGCGTTCCAGCCTCACCGTGTGGGACGCCTCGTCCAGCCGCAGCACCCTGCTGCTGATGCTCGGCGCCACCGCGGTCTTCCTGCCCTTGATCGTGCTGTACACCTCGTGGGTGTTCCGGGTGATGCGCGGCCGGGTGACCCTCGAACACGTGCGCGGCACGCACCGCGGCTACTGATTAAGGAGAGCGGACCATGTGGTATTTCAGCTGGATTCTCGGCCTGGGCCTGGCCTGCGCCTTCGGCATCCTCAATGCGATGTGGTACGAGGTGCGTGCGACGGATGAGGCACAGCAGCGCGAGGACAAGCGGTAGGTTGGATGAGCTCAGCGAACCCCAACGTTGCGATGCGTACCACGGTAGCCATGTTGGGGTTCGCTGCGCTCACCCCAACCTGTGCCGCGGGTCAACGCTCGGCGAGCAGCGCCTCGATCGCCTCGGCTTCCCTCGGCACCGCGGCGGTAAGCACCTCGTTGCCGTCGCGGGTCACCGCCACGTCGTCCTCGATGCGGATGCCGATGCCGCGCCAGCGCTCGTGCACCGAACGCTCGCCGGGCGGTACGTAGATGCCCGGCTCCACCGTCACCACCATGCCCGGCTCCAGGATGCGCGGCTCGCCGTCGATGCGGTAATCGCCGACGTCGTGCACGTCCAGGCCCAGCCAGTGGCCGGTCTTGGCCGGGAAGAAACGCTTGTAGCTGCCTTCGGCGATCGCCGTTTCCGCATCGCCCGGCAGCAGGCCCAGCGAGCACAGGCCTTCGGTGAGCAGGTGTACGGCCGCCTCGTGCGCGGCGCTGAAGGGGCGGCCGGGCCGCACTTCGTCGATGGCCGCCTGCTGCGCGGCGAGCACCACTTCGTAGAGCGCGCGCTGTTCGCGGCTGTAGCGGCCGTTGACCGGGAAGCTGCGGCTGATGTCCGAGGCGTAGCAATCCAGTTCCGCACCCGCGTCGATCAGCAGCAGGTCGCCGTCGCGCAGCGGCGCGCGGTTGGCCTGGTAATGCATCACGCAGGCGTTCGCGCCGCCGGCCACGATCGGCGAAAACGCCGGCACCGCGCCGCGGCTGCGCATGGTGCGCACCAGCTCGGCTTCGACTTCGTATTCGTGCCGGCCCGGCAAGGCCATGCGCATGGCGGACAGATGCGCTTCGGCGGCGATCGCGGCGGAGCTGCGCATCAGGCGCAGTTCGGCGCGCGATTTGTACAGGCGCAGGTCGTGCAGCAGATGCCCCAGCGCGACGAATTCCTTCGGCACCACGCCGCCGCCGCGCAACTGACGCAGGCGGCGCATCCAGCCGAGCAGGCGGGCGTCGAATTCCGGCTCGCGGCCGAAGTGGCAATAGACGCGGGCGCGGCCCTCGATCATCCCGGGCAGGATGTCGTCGATGTCGTCGATCGGGAACGCGTCGTCCATGCCGTGCTCGGACACGGCGCGCTCGGTGCCGATCGATTCGCCGTGCCAGCGCTCGTGCTCCTCGTCGCGCTCGCGGCAGAACAGCACCACCTCGCCGTGCAGGCGGCCGGGCAGCAGGGCCAGCACCGCGTCCGGCTCGGGGAAACCGGCCAGGTAGTGCAGGTCCGAATCCTGGCGGTAAGGCCAGGCGGCGTCGGCATTGCGGATGCGCTCGGGCGCGGCGGCGACCAGCAGCACCGCGTCCTCGCCGGCCATCTTCATCAGCTGCCGGCGGCGGCGGGCGTATTCGTCCTGCGCAATGCTCAATGCACGGTGTCGCTATTGGGCTTGTTGCGGCCGCCGACGCATTCGGCGTGCAGCAGCATCGCGGCGACGCGCACGAATTCGTGCAGTTCGATCAGCGCGTCCTCATCGTCGCGGCTTTCGCCGAACTCGAATTCGGAAGCGGCGATGGTGTTCAGGTCGCGCAGGATCTCCTGCGCCTCCTCGGAGAGCTTGCCGAACTTCTCCGGCCCGGCCAGGCCGAAGCCACCGAGATAGCCGCGGCACCAGTCGCCCAGTGCCTCGGCGCGTTCTTCCAGCGGACGGTCATCGGCGGGGAGCAGCGGCTCGAAGCCGAGTTCCGGATCGGCCAGTTCCTGTTCGCTCTGGCGCACCAGGCGCTCGAGCAGGGCCTGGTCGTTGGCGGAAGCCGTGACCTGCTCGCCATCCAGTTGCAACACGGAAAGCAGGGCATCCCTGGCGACCCGGCCGCCGCCACTGAGGTAGCCGCACAGCGAACCGTGCAGTTCGCTGGCGTCGACCGCCAGTTTCAGGCGCGCCGCGACGCCGTCCAGTTCCTCGTGACCGATCAGCTCGGCAGGCGCCATGGAAGTACTCCTTCGGGATCAATGCCGCAGTTTAATGCACCGTCCGCAAATGCGCCGGAGCCGGCAGCTGACACGGCCGGACCTCCTGCTATAGTTCCGCGCATGAGCAGCGCCCCGTTCAACGATCCGGTCAAGCAGGAACTTGCCGCGCTAGGCGAGCAGGTCGACCGCCTGCTGGAAACGGTGCGCCGGCTCGGCGAGGAAAACCGCAGCCTGCGCCACAGCCAGGAACAGCTGGCCGGCGAGCGCGCCGGCCTGATGGCCCGCAACGAGCAGGCGCGCAGTCGGGTCGAGGCGATGATCCAGCGCCTGAAGGCACTTGAGAACAACGGCTGAGCACCCAGATGACCACTTCCAGTGAACCGGTCGCGCTGCGGCTGATCGATCGTGAATTCCTGATCGCCTGCGCGCCGGAAGAGCGCGAGGGCCTGCTGGAATCGGCCGCCTATCTGGACCGCAAGATGCGCGAACTGCGCGCCAACGCCAAGACGCCCGGCTTCGATCGCCTGGCGGTGCTGGCAGCGATCAGCATCACCCACGAGTTCCTGGCCCTGCGCAAGCAGCACAGCGGGGCGGACCAGAGCGTGGGCGATTCGCTGGCGGCGATGCGTCGAAGGCTTGAAGCCGCCCTCGACGCGCAACTAAAATAGTCCTCGGCGTTTACTGCGGTGTGCGCCAGCACACTCTTACATTTGCCTTGTTCCTAAATACGGCCCCGGGTCGGCTTTTCATCGGCTGTTGTGCATGTCCGCTGCGTGCGGAAAGCCTTGAGGCCATGTAGCCCTCCCACCTGATCCATCGTGGATCAAGGTCGTTTGGTGGGCAGCGGCACCGCGGTGGACGCCACCTTTTTACCGCTACGGCCGAGCTTGTTCCGACATCGGCCGGGCCCGCGGAAACCGCCCGCAGCGCTTGCGCTGCGGGCGTTCTCTTGAGGAGACCTCAGACGTGGACGCCACCGCCCAGCGCCGCGAGCTACGCCAGCGGCTGGCCGAACGCCGCCGGGAGCTCTCCCCGCCCCAGCGCATGGCCGCCGCCCAGGGGCTGCGCCGCAGCCTGGAGCTGCTGCCCGAATACCACACCGACATCCGCGTCGCCGGCTATTGGGCAACCAACGGCGAGCTGCCGCTGAACCTGGCGATTCCGCCCCTGGCCACCCGCGGGCAGCAGTTCATGCTGCCGGTGATCGGCCCCGGCAAGCGCCTGCGCTTCGCGCCCTGGAGCGCCGGCCAGGACGTGCAGCCGAACCGCTACGGCATCCCCGAACCGGTCGACCCGACCGAGCTGTTCGAGCCGTTCCAGCTCGATCTCGTGCTGCTGCCCTTGCTCGGCTTCGACCGCCGCGGCCACCGCCTGGGCTACGGCGGCGGCTATTACGACCGTGGCTTCGCCTTCCTGCAGGACCAGGCCCGCCCGACCGAGCCCCTGCTGGTCGGCATCGGCTATGCCTTCCAGGAACTGCCGGCGATCGAAGCAGCCGCCTGGGACGTGCAACTGGATTACATCGCCACCGACCAGGAACTGATCGATTGCCACGCCGACGCGGCGGGCAACGGAGACACCCACGCATGAACCACTGGCTGATGAAGTCCGAGCCGGACACCTTTTCCATCGACGACCTCAAGCGCAAGGGCAAGGAGGCCTGGGACGGCGTGCGCAACTACCAGGCGCGCAATTACATGCGCGACGGCATGCGCAAGGGCGACAAGGTGTTCTTCTACCACTCCAACTGCGCCGAGCCGGGCATCGTGGGCGTGGCCGAAGTGGTCACCGAGGCCTATCCGGACCCGACCCAGTTCGACCCCAAGAGCCACTACTTCGATGCCGCCAGCTCGCGCGATAACCCGCGCTGGATCCTGGTCGAGGTGAAGTTCGTGAAGAAACTCAAGCGCACCCTCTCGCTGAAGGAACTGCAGGCCGACCCCGCCCTGGTCGAGATGCCGCTGGTGCGCAAGGGCAACCGCCTGTCGGTGATGCCGGTGGCTGCCGCTGAGTGGCGCCATATCCTCACGCTCGAATAATTCCCCACTCTCTGGACTGCACCATGAGCAACGAAAAACGCCTGGCGGGCGAAGCCGCCATCCGCTACGTCGAAGATGGCGGCATCGTCGGCGTCGGCACCGGTTCCACCGTGGCGTTCTTCATCGACGCGCTGGCCGACCTGAAGGATCGCATCCAGGGCGCGGTGTCCAGTTCCGAGCAGTCGACCGCGCAGCTCAAGCGCCTCGGTATTCCGGTGCTCGAGCTCAACGCCACCGGCCCGCTGTCGATCTACGTCGACGGCGCCGACGAATGCGATCCGTACAAGCGCCTGATCAAGGGCGGCGGCGCTGCGCTGACGCGCGAGAAGATCATCGCCGCGGCCAGCGCCAAGTTCGTGTGCATCATCGATTCCAGCAAGCGCGTGGAGCTGCTGGGCAAGTTCCCGCTGCCGATCGAAGTGATCCCGATGGCGCGCAGCCTGGTCGGCCGCGAGATCGTCAAGCGCGGCGGCAACCCGGTGTGGCGCGACGGCGTGGTTACCGACAACGGTAACTGGGTGATCGACGTGCACGGCTGGCAGATCGCCGATCCGGTGACGCTGGAGAAGGACTTGAACCAGATCCCCGGCATCGTCACCGTCGGCCTGTTCGCGCAGCGCGCGGCGGACGTGGTGCTGATCGGCGACCGCGAGATGTAAGCCTGCGGCGAGCCGCGCCCGCACCGGCGGACGCGGCTTCGCTTTCAGTGGATCGCCGCCTTGCTGATGGCCACATGCGCGGCGAATGCGCCGGACACCGCATCGCCAGCCTTCGCATTGTTGAGCAGCGCGCCGTAGACGGCATTCAACTCGCTCTGCAACTGCTTTTTCGCGGTGGCGCTGAGCGCACCGTTCCTGGTCGGCCCGCCCATCGGCACGATCACATCCCATAGCGCCGGATTGCGCAGCGCCGCGAGCGCGGCAACACCGTATTTCTCCACCAGCCCCTCCAGCGTCAGGGCCTGCCTCTTTTGCGTAGCCATGTTCGCCTCCTTTCGCGCCCGATGCGCGGGATCGGCGAGCCAAGCTACGCCCGGCACCTGCACGCGGCAGCTAGCCAGGGGCGATAGGCCGTAGTGACGAAGCCAGGCTGACGCAGATGTGCGCGGCATCACGGTGGGCGGCCGTCGATCGGCGGCTTATAGGAGGGTTGCCGAAGCCGCATGCAGCGGCGGAATTCGCACGGCAGACGCGCAAAAGAAAAGCCCCTGGGGTCACCAGGGGCTTTCCGTACTTGGCTGGGAGACTAGGATTCGAACCTAGATAAACGGAGTCAGAGTCCGTTGTCCTACCGTTAGACGATCTCCCAACATTCTACCGATGCGGCGCGCTCTGACCTGCATGCGCTGCATCGTTGAAACGAAACCCCGAAAGGGAATTAGCGCTTCGAGAACTGGGTAGCGCGACGGGCCTTGTGCAGACCGACCTTCTTACGCTCGACCTCACGGGCGTCGCGCGTCACGAAGCCGGCCTTGCGCAGCTGGCTCTTCAGGCTTTCGTCGTATTCGATCAGTGCGCGGGCGATGCCGAGACGGATCGCACCGGCCTGGCCGGTGATGCCGCCGCCGGCGACGGTCACGAGGACGTCGAACTTGTCGGTGGCCTCGATCAGTTCGAGCGGCTGACGCACGATCATGCGCGAGGTCTCACGACCGAAGAACTGATCGAGCGGCTTGCCGTTGACCACGATGTCGCCCTTGCCCTTGCGCAGGAACACGCGAGCGGCGGAGGTCTTGCGGCGGCCGGTGCCGTAATTCTGCTGGATCGCCATGATGATTCCTTAGAGTTCCAGCGCCTGCGGCTGCTGTGCGGTATGCGGATGTTCGGCGCCGCCGTAGACCTTGAGCTTGCGGTACATGGCACGGCCCAGCGGGTTCTTCGGCAGCATGCCCTTCACGGCGATCTCGATGACGCGCTCGGGATGGGTCGCCAGCATGTCCTTCAGACTGGTGGTCTTCAGGTTGCCGACGTAGCCGGTGAAACGGTGGTACATCTTGTCGTCCAGCTTCGCGCCGGTGACGTGCACCTTCTCGGCGTTGATCACGACGATGTAGTCGCCGGTATCGACGTGCGGGGTGAACTCCGGCTTGTGCTTGCCGCGCAGACGACGAGCGATCTCGGTCGAGAGGCGACCGAGCGTCTTGTCAGTCGCGTCAATCACGAACCAATCGCGCTTGACGCTTTCCGGCTTGGCGCTGAACGTTTTCATTTCGGAATACCTAGTCTGCCGCCACATGGGCGGTTGGCATAATCGGCGGTGCAAAGGCGCGAGATGATAGCGGAGCTTGCATCGATCGCGCAAGCCCACCGTCGGCGGGCTGCGAGCTGGCAATAATAGCATGATGAACCGGTCCGAAGAAAAGCCCCCTACACGTATCGCCGCACTGGCCGACCAGTGCGTGCAGTGCGGCCTGTGCCTGCCCGTCTGCCCCACCTATGCGCTGGATCGCAACGAGGCCGAATCGCCGCGCGGGCGCATCGCCATCGCCGCGGCGCTGGCGCGGGGACAGGTCGCGCCGACCGCGGAGCTGCGCGAACACCTGGACCACTGCCTGGGCTGCATGGGCTGCGAGCAGGTGTGCCCGGCCCATGTGCGCTATGGCGAGCTGCTGGTGGAAACGCGCGCCTTGCTCGGGCCTGCGCCGAGGCGTCCGGAGCGGGAAATCGGACTGGTCCGCGATCCGGCGCGCTGGCGACGGCTGCGACGGGTGCTGGGCCGAGTGGGCTTCACGCGCTGGAAATCGCTGCTGGCGACATGCCTGCCCGCGCAGTCGGCATGGCGCAGCGCCCTCGCCTTGTGGCCAGCGAACCCGCTGCCGGCGCCCTATGTCGCGCAACCCGCATCGGCTGAAACGCCGGACACCGACACCGTCGCCCTGTTCCCCGGTTGCATCGCCAGCGTCGAAGATGCCGATGCGCAACGCGCCGCGCTCGCACTGCTGCGCGCCGCCGGCTATCGCGTCGTCGAACTTCCCGCGTTCTGCTGCGGGGCGATGGATCTGCACGGCGGCGACACGGCGAAGGCCGAACAGGCAGCGACGCAGGTCGGCGCCGCCTGGCAAAGCGCCAAGGCAGCTCATCTGGTGACGATCACCCCCGGCTGCATCGGCACGCTGCGCCACGCCCTGCCCGGCGTGCGCGTGGCCGATCCGATCGCGCTGCTTGCCGCGCGCGCAGAGCGCCTGTCGTTCCGCCCGCTGGCCACACGCGTCGCCGTGCATCTGCCCTGCACGCAAAGCAACGTCGCCCGCAGCGACGACGCACTGCTGCGCCTGCTGCGGCGCGTACCCGAACTGGACGTCGCCGCGCTGCCCAAGCCACCGCACTGCTGCGGCGCCGCCGGCACCCACATGCTCGAATTCCCCGAGCGTGCCGCGCGGTTGCGCGACGACACCCTGCGACAGGTCGCCGCCTTGGCGCCGCAACGGCTGTTGTCGTCCAATATCGGCTGTCGCCTGCATCTGGCCGCAGGCATGCAGCATGATCACCACTGGCCGCACCAGCACCCGCTGGTATTGCTGGCGCAGCAACTGGAACCCTGATGGAGGCCGCCATGAATGTCCGCACCCTGTCGCCGCTCGACCGCCTGCTGGTCGGCCTGGAGCGCGCCCTCGAAACGGTCGCCGGCAACCCCGAAGCCGCACGCCCCTCGCCCTCCGCCGGCATCGACGAGGCCGAGCTGGACGATACCGAACGCCGCCACGCCGCCGGCCTGATGCGCATCAACCACACCGGCGAGGTCTGCGCGCAGGCGCTCTACGACGGCCAGGCCGCACTGGCCCGCAGCGAGGCCAACCGCGAGCACCTGCTGCACGCGGCCGCCGAGGAAACCGACCACCTCGCCTGGTGCGCCGAGCGCCTGAAGGAACTGGACAGCCGCCCCAGCCTGCTCAATCCGCTGTGGTACGCCGGCAGCTATGCGATCGGCGCGGTGGCTGCGCTGGCGGGCGATCCGGTGAGCCTGGGCTTCGTGGTGGAGACCGAGCGCCAGGTCGAGGCCCATCTGGAAGAACACCTGCAGACGCTGCCAGAGCAGGACCAGCGCTCGCGCGCCGTGCTCGCGCGGATGCAGGAGGACGAAGTGCGCCACGCCGAGAACGCGAAGGAGCGCGGCGGCATCGAACTGCCGTTCCCGATCCCGGGCCTGATGCAGCTCAGCTCGATGGTGATGAAGAAGGTGGCGTACCGGATCTGACCGCAGCCACCTCGGCGCCCTCAAGAAAAAAACCCGCCTTCCGGCGGGTGTCATCCCCTCAAGAAAAACCCGCCTTCCGGCGGGTGTCATCCCCTCAAGAAAAACCCGCCTTCCGGCGGGTTTTTCGTGTGCGTCACATCAGGTTGCGCCCGTGGAACAGCTCTTCGATCTCCCGCCGCAGCAGCGACTCGATGCGCTGGCGTTCCTTGAAGGAGAGGTCGTCCGCATGGGCCTCGAACAGATAGGTATCCAGATCGAAGTCCTTGATGTGCATCTTCGTGTGGAACATGTTTTCCTGATACACGTTGACGTCGAACATCTCGTACTTCTGGCGGATGTGCTTGGCCAGGTAGTCCTGCACCGAGTTGATCTTGTGGTCGATGAAGTGCTTCTTGCCCTTCACGTCGCGGGTGAAGCCGCGCACGCGGTAGTCGGCGATCACGATGTCCGACTCGAAGCTGTCGATCAGGTAGTTCAACGCCTTCAGCGGGGAGATCACGCCGCAGGTGGCCACGTCGATATCCGCACGGAAGGTCGCGATGCCGTTGTGCGGATGCGTTTCCGGATAGGTATGGACGGTGATGTGGCTCTTGTCCATGTGCGCCACCACGGCACCGGAAATCGTGTCGCGGCCGAGCTTCTCCACCACCGGCTCCTCGGAGATGAGGATGGTCACCGACGCGCCCTGCGGGTCGTAGTCCTGGCGGGCGATGTTGAGGATGTTGGCGCCGATGATCTCCGCCACGTCCGTGAGGATCTGGGTCAGGCGGTCGGCGTCGTACTGCTCGTCGATGTACTCGATGTAGCGCTGGCGCTGTTCTTCCGACACTGCATAGCAGATATCGTAGATATTGAAGCTCAGGGCTTTGGTAAGGTTGTTGAAGCCCTGCAGACGCAGGCGCGGGAGGGGTTTCACCACGGCGACTCTCCATGGCCGGGGGGCGGCCAGCAGCAGAGGCGGGTTAGCGACAAGGGTCCCCGCAAGAAAAGAAAAACGGCGCGAAGACGTAAGCCTCCGCGACCCTTATGACCGGCCGGCGACAACGCCGTGACCGAAGGACCGTGAAGTATGCGACAAAATAAGGCGGAACTGAACCTTGGCAGGCTGCGCTGGTTTGCCATAATGCCGCGGGGTCATCAGAAGAACGAACCGTAGTCCAGCTGCCGCCCTCCGGGGCCCGGTGGCTGCCGCCCTCCAAGCTGGGACAGATCGTGGCGCAACTCAAATATCAACTCCAACAAGCTTTTGAACGCTCCCAGGCTCCCGCCAACTTCGCGCCCGACCCGGCGTCCATGGAGCGCTTCCTGGCCCTCTGCCACCGTCGCCGCTACCCCGGCAAGACGGCGATCATCCGCCCGGGCGACCCGGCCAACACCTTGTATTACATCGTCGACGGCTCGCTGGCGGTCTGCACCGAGGACGAGCAGGGCCGCGAACTGATCCTGGCCTACCTCAGCCGCGGCCAGTTCATCGGCGAGATGGGGCTGTTCGTGGAACAGGCCCAGCGCGAGTCCATGGTGCGCACCCGCACCCCATGCGAAATGGCCGAAATCAGCTACGAGCGCTTGTTCCACCTGATGGAAGGCCCGCTGCGCGAGGAGTGCCCGAAGATCCTGTTCGCGATCGGCTCCCAGCTCACCCATCGCCTGCTGCGCACCTCCCGCCAGGTCAGCCGCATGGCTTTCATGGACGTGACCAACCGCATCTCCCGCACCCTGCTGGACCTGTGCCAGGAGCCGGACGCCATGAGCCACCCGGACGGCACCCAGATCCGCATCTCCCGCCAGGAAGTCAGCCGTATCGTGGGCTGCTCACGCGAGATGGTGGGCCGCGTGCTCAAGCAGTTGGAAGAGCAGCGCATGATCGACGTGGCCGGCAAGACCATCGTGGTGCGCGGCACGCGCTGAGCACCCCGCCACCGTTCGATCCCGACGAACCCGGCCCAGGCCGGGTTCGTTCGTTTCGGCAACCGCTCAGCCGGCCAGGCGCGCCGCCGGAGCCCGGTAGACCATGTAGACGTCCGCCCGCTCGTAGTGCGAGCCGGCACGGATCGCCGGCTGCAGCTCGAAGCCCGCCTGCTCGTACATGCGCAGGGCGGTGCGCAGCTTGCTGTTGGATTCCAGGAACAGCTCGCGGCCACCGCGGCGGTGGAACTCGGCGATCGCCGCGTCCAGCAGCTTGCGCCCGGCACCCAGGCCCTGAAAGCTCTCGTCCACGCTCATCTTGGACAGCTCGTACACGCCCGGCGACTCGTGCAGCAGCGCGCAGGTGCCGATGGTCTGCCCGCCCATGCGCGCGAACAGTACGGTGCCGCCAGGGGCCAGCACGTAGCGCTCGGGGTCGCTGAGCATCTGGCGGTCGATCTCCTCCACCCGGAAATAGCGCTGCAGCCACTGCACGTTGAGCCGGTAGAAATCGCCGGCCAGAGCCGGCTCGTAGGGCACGATTTCCAGCGGCTGCGCGCTCAGCGCGGTGTGTTCGGCCAGGATCGCCGGCACGATCGGGCGCTGCTTCAGCGCCTCCTCGCAGGCGGCCAGGGCCGCCAGCAGCCGCTCGCCCTCCTCGCCCAGCGAAGCGGTGACGCCGCGGCGGATCGCCTGCCAGATCGGCCCCAGCGTGCCCAGCGCTTTGCGCGCCTCGTCAGTCAGCACCAGGATGCTGCGGCGGCCGTCCTGCGGGTCGCGCTCGCGCCGGACCATGCCGGCCCCGTCCAGCTTGTCGACCAACTGGCTGACCGCCGAATGGGTCTGGCCGATCGCCGCCGCCACCTCACCTACCGTGCCGGGGCCGTTCTCCCACAGATAGCGCAACACCGGGAACCAGCGCGATTCGATCGAGGCGCCGCAGGCGCGGTAGACCTCGTCGGCCGCGCCGTAGAACTGGTCGCTGAGCGCCTTCAGGCGGCTGCCGAGCGCCAGCTCGGCGAGGGTGGAGAGGTACATGGTGCTGGCCTGGCGGTGATATGTAAGCGCTAACATAATCACCTGGAAGCGGGTCCACAAGACCCCGCGCCGACGCTCAGAACCACTCCACCCGCGTCACCGAACGGCCCAGCGCCCGCTCCAGCCGCTTGCACACCTGGGGCGTGCCATTGACCAGCACCGCCTCGCCCGCGCCCTTGAGCATGGGGATATCGGCCAGCGAATCGCTGTAGGCCAGCTGCCACTCGCGCACGCCGTGCGCGGTCAGCCGCTCCAGCTTGCGCCGCCCGACGTTGTGGAACTTCACCCGCATGCCGAACGGCCCGGGCTTGAACTCCGAGGCGAGCAGCTCCAGCCCTTCCAGCCCCAGCTGGTCGAGGATGCCGCGCGCCAGCGTGCGCTCGCAGCCGGTCACCACGATCACCCGGTCGCCGGCCGCCTGGTGCCGGCGCAGCACCTGCAGGCCGTCGCGATAGAACTGCCTGGGCCGGCGCACCAGCACCGCGGCAAAGGCCTGCGCCTCCGCCGTATAGCGGCGCTCGCCGACGCCGAGCAGGCCGATATGCACCAGGCTGCGCACCACCGTGCGCCAGGACAGCGGCCACACCAGCAGCATCCACGGCAGGTTGGCGAAGGCCAGCAGCTTGCGCAGCGGCGCCCGCGCGTAGCGTTCGGTGATGAACACCCGGAAGCTGTCGCCGTGGAACAGCACGCCGTCGAAATCGAACAGCACGGTGCGCGGCAGCGCGGTCGCGTCGCCCGCCGTCTCCGGCGAGGTGGAGGTTTCCCCGGTGAACGTCATAAGCCTTACTGCGCTGCGAACAGCCGCTGGAGTTCCGCGCCCGGGTCCTGCGCTCGCATGAACGCCTCGCCGACCAGGAACGCATTGATGCCGGCGTCGCGCAGGCGCTCGACGTCTTCCGGCGTGTGGATGCCCGATTCGGCGACCAGGATCCGGTTGTAGTCCATCAGCTCGCGCAACTCGATCGAGGTGTCCAGCGTGGTCTCGAAGGTGCGCAGGTTGCGGTTGTTCACTCCGATCAGCCGCACCGGCAGCGCCTGGGCGCGTTCCAGTTCCTCGGCGTCGTGGACTTCGCACAGCACGTCCATGTCCAGCTCGGCGGCCTGCAGCGACAGATCCTCCAGCTCGGCATCCTCCAACGCGGCGACGATCAGCAGGATGCAGTCCGCACCGATCGCACGCGCCTCATACACCTGGTACGGATGGATCACGAAGTCCTTGCGCAGCACCGGCAGCGAGCAGGCCTCGCGCGCCTGGCGCAGGAATTCCTCGCTGCCCTGGAAGAAGTCCTTGTCGGTCAGCACCGACAGGCAGGCCGCGCCGGCGCGCTCGTAGCTGCGCGCGATCGACGCGGGGTCGAAGTCGGCGCGGATCACGCCCTTGCTGGGGCTGGCCTTTTTCACCTCGGCGATCACCGCGGCCAGGTCGGCCTCGATCTTCGCCTCGACGGCATCGGCGAACGGACGCGTTTCGGCCGCATCGGCCAGGCGCGCCTTCAGTTCCGCCAGCGGCAAGCGCGCGCTGCGTTCGGCGATCTCCTCCGTCTTGCGCGTCAAGATGCGTTGCAGGATGTCGGTCATGGGTCGGCCTGGATGCGTCAGCGTGGGTCGGGGAAACGCGCCGGTGCGCGGCGGCCCAAGGGTACACAAGCCAAGCCTACGTCGCGCGCGGACGGATCGCCTAGGGCGTTCGGCCTACGCTGCCGCGAGCCGGCGGGTGGTCGTCACGAACGCGTCCATTTTTGCACGAGCCGCGCCGCTGGCAATGGTCGCACGCGCCAATTCGACACCGGCGCCGATCGACGGCGCTACGTCGGCCGCGTACAGCGCCGCGCCGGCGTTAAGGCAGACGATATCGTGCGGCACGCCGCGGCGCCCTTCCAGCGCCTCCAGCAGCATGGCGCGCGACTCGGCCGCGTTGTCCACCCGCAGGTTGCGGCTGGAGGCCATGGCCAGACCGAAGTCCTCCGGCTCCACTTCGTACTCGCGCACTTCGCCGTAGCGCAGCTCGCCGACCAGGGTGGCCGCGCCCAGCGAGATCTCGTCCATGCCGTCGCGGCCCCACACCACCAGGGCGTGCTTCGCGCCCAGCTGCTGCAGCACGCGGACCTGGATGCCGACCAGGTCCGGATGGAACACGCCCATCAGGATGTTCGGCGCGCCGGCCGGGTTGGTCAGCGGCCCCAGGATATTGAACAAGGTGCGCACACCCATTTCCTTGCGCACCGGCGCAACAACTTTCATGGCCGGATGATGGTTGGGCGCGAACATGAAGCCGATATCGGTCTCGCTCATGCACTGCGCCACCTGCGCCGGCGACAGGTCGATCGCCGCACCCAGCGCCTCCAGCACGTCCGCGCTGCCCGACTTGGACGACACGCTGCGCCCGCCATGCTTGGCCACGCGCGCGCCCGCCGCCGCGGCGACGAACATCGACGCGGTGGAGATATTGAAACTGGAGGCACCATCGCCGCCGGTGCCGACGATATCGACGAAATGCGGATGCGGCTCGGCCTCGACTTTCGCCGCCAGCTCGCGCATCACGCGCGCCGCGCCGGTGATCTCGCCGATGGTTTCCTTCTTCACGCGCAGGCCGGTGATGATCGCCGCGGTCATCAGCGGGCTGACTTCGCCGCGCATGATCTGGCGCATCAGCTCGATCATCTCGTCGTGGAAGATCTCGCGGTGCTCGATGGTTCGCTGCAGCGCTTCCTGCGGGGTGATGGTGATGCTGCGCCCGCCACCGTTCATGCGGCGAGCTTCAGCGGCAGGCCGAGGAAGTTGCGCAGCAGGTCGTGGCCATGCTGGGTGAGGATCGATTCGGGATGGAACTGCACGCCTTCGATCGGCAGGGTCTTGTGGCGCAGGCCCATGATCTCGTCGAGCGAGCCGTCCGCATGCTCGGTCCACGCCGTTACTTCCAGGCACTCCGGCAGCGAGCCCTGCTCGACCACCAGCGAGTGGTAGCGCGTGGCCTCGAACGGGTCCGGCAGGCCGGCGAACACGCCGCGGCCGCGGTGGCGCACCGGCGAAGTCTTGCCATGCATGATCTGCTTGGCGCGGATCACCTTGCCGCCGAAGGCCTGCCCGATCGCCTGATGCCCCAGGCACACGCCGAACACCGGGATCTCCCCGGCCAGCTGCCGCAGCACGTCCAGCGACACGCCCGCATCGTCCGGCGTGCCCGGCCCGGGCGAGATCATGATGTGCGCAGGCCGCAGCGCACGGATGCCGGCCACGTCCAGCGCATCGTTGCGCACCACCTTCACCTCCTGTCCCAGCTCGCCCAGGTACTGGACGAGGTTGAAGGTGAAACTGTCGTAGTTGTCGATCATCAGCAACATCAGCGCTGCAACCCTATGAATTTAGCCATGTTACGGGCCACGGCCCGGACTTCGCACCCGCGCGGGCGGGCTCTGGGGGAGCGCACAGGATAGCGCGCCCGGCTCCGCTTGGACGTCCATCTGGCCAGCGGCAGCAGGCCTGCCCCGAGCTGGCGCGGCGACCATCCGGACGCGACGTACTCCTCCCGTCCTAAATGCAGTGTCGCGGACGCCATTTCGGCCTGCGCCTAGGCCGCGCCGCGCCGCCGCGGCGCCAAGATGTAGCCGTGATCAGCCGCGCCCTCGCGGCAGTCGGGGCATCGACGATGAAAGCGCAACGTTCAATCGCCGGAAAGCACGGGCTCAGCCCGAAACAGGTAAGGCTGGTCATCGGTGCGGTCGCGCTGGTTGCCGTGATGATCGTGACCTGTGCCACCAACCACCTGGCGGGCGCCGTGCTCATCGGCATAGCCGCCGGCATCGCGCTCGCCATCGCCCTGCGCCTCGCGCTGAACTTCGATCCGGAGGAATAGGTCGGCCGCCGCTTCGGAATACGCTGAAATCGATTGTGGATTCAGACAGCCTTAAGTCTAAAATCCGCCGATGATTCGACCCTCCGGGCGCACCATGGCGGAACGACACAAGCTGGACTGGATCCAGGCCCTGCGCGGCATCGCCGCCCTGCTGGTGGTGCTGACGCATGCACGCCGCTATCTGCTGGATACCGAATGGCGCCCGTTCGTCGAGCACTACATCATGCCCGCGGCGCAGGGAGTGGACCTGTTCTTCCTGGTCAGCGGCTTCATCATGGTCTACACCACGCGCAGCGCGGACGGCTCGCTGCGCTACGCCAGCAGCTTCCTGATCAAGCGCTTCGCCCGCGTGTGGCCGGTGTATGCGGTGGCGGTGCTGCTGTGGATCGCCTTCCTCGCCGCGACCGCGCAGCCGATCGCGCCGCTGGCGGACATCCTGCGCAGCCTGTGCTTCCTGCCGGTGTCGACCCACCAGCCGCCTTACCTGGGCCTGCCGTATGCGATCGGCTGGACGCTCAACTACGAGTTCTATTTCTACGTGATCTTCGGCCTGTCGATCCTGTTCGGCTCGGCGCGCTGGATCGCCTTCAGCACGTGGCTCGGCCTGACCCTGGTGCTGGCGCCGTGGCTGGCAGCCGGCTACGTGTCGCTGCTGGCCAGCAACGACTACCACCTCGGCAGCGCCCTGGCCGGCCAGCTCACCAATCCGATGGTGTGGGAGTTCGCGGCCGGCGTGCTGATCGGCCTGCTGTACCAGTCGAAGCTGAGCATCCCGCGTTCGATGCTGTCCGACGCGCTGATCGTGGCCTGCATCGCGCTGATCGTCGCCACCTCGTGGCGTACCGCGCCGAACTGGATCCACGGCCCGATCCGCTGGGGCGCGCCGCTGATGCTGATGTTCGCGGTGATGGCGCTGACCTATAAAAACGCCGAGCCGCGCGTGCCGCGCTTCCTGGTCTGGCTCGGCGGCCTGTCCTACTCGCTATACCTGCTGCACTACATCGTGTTCAGCGTGATCACCCAGCTCTTCATCCTGGCAGGACAGGAGAAACTGACCACGACCTGGCCGTACGCGATCCTGATCGTGCCGGTGCCGCTGCTGGTGGCCGCGGTTTCCAGGCGCTATATCGAAGACGGGCTGGCAGTAAACGTGCGCGACCGGCTGCTGGCACTGCACGCGCGCGTGTTCGCCCTGCCCGCTAGGGCAAATCGCCAGGTGACCACCAAGGAAGCGTAGCCCCATGCGCGGTCTCGACTTCAGCTCCTGGCAAGGCCTGCTCTCCACCTTGATTCGGCGGCAGCTTGTCTGCCGATGACGAACCCGGGCACCACCGTTGAGATTGTCCCGCAATCAAACTTGGGTGCTGTCTGAA
Source organism: Dyella sp. 2RAB6 (assembly GCF_052115385.1). Classification (NCBI taxonomy): domain Bacteria; kingdom Pseudomonadati; phylum Pseudomonadota; class Gammaproteobacteria; order Lysobacterales; family Rhodanobacteraceae; genus Dyella; species Dyella sp. 2RAB6. The sequence continues at coordinate 200,759 of NZ_JBFRGP010000003.1, read as the reverse complement.
AATGCAACACTGATGCTTAGCGATCCCAGCAGGATCGAGGAATCTCACCCGGCCTCCCAATTCGAATCGAGACCGGGAACGAAATGAGCAAGCCGTTTGCGAGCCTGATCGCCGCACTGATCACCATCTGCGTATCCGCCTGTGCGATAGCGGCGTCCGATCCGGGCGACAACCCGGCCTTTCATCGCATCAAGCATATCGATTCCTTCATACCGCCTGCCGGGCTGCTGAAAGATCATCTGGACACCCTCGTCGGCAAAGCCAAAGCCGGCGATGACCATGCCGCCACCTTGCTGTACGCGAGTCTTGCCGCCTGCTCGAGCGCAAAGCTCGCCGATGACAACAGCACCTATTCCGCCACCTGCAAGGACATCAGCCAGCAGCAACTCGATGGCAGGGCCGCATGGCTAAGACTGGCTGCCGGTCACGGATATGCTCCAGCCAGATACATCTATGCGTCCTCCGGCGCCGAGGAAGCGCTAGGCAGCTCCGCGTATGTACTTGAACACCCGGAGGCGGCCGAAGCCTATCTTTCGACCGCCCGTCACTATCTCGAAGCGCTCGCCAATGAGTGCAATATCGACGCCATCGGCATGATTGCCTTCCATGCTGGCAAGACGGATGGGCTGATGTATGGAGACGATCCGGAAACTGCCTACAAGTACGAAGTCATCACGAACAAGCTGCTGTCCACGCATAGCCCGGTACAGCCGCGAATCGAAGCGCGGATAGCACCGCAACGCGTATTCGCCTTGCAGTCCGAAGCAACCGCCTTTGTCACCGAACGCTGCAAATAAACGTTCCACGGCTCACCGGGGCGGATCAGCTCCTCGGCGCCAGCATCGCCGCACTTAATCCGGCGTCCTGCAAATGCCCCGGCAACGACTGCCCCAGCGCCAAGCTCGCACACGCCTCCCCCATCGCCGCACTGGTCTGAATGCCATAGCCACCCTGCGCCGCCACCCAGAAGAACCCCGGCGCGTCGACCGCGAAGCCACCCACCAGATCGCCATCCGCCACAAAGGAACGCAACCCCGCCCAAGTGCGCACCGGCCGACGGATGCTGAGCGTGGTGGCTTCCTCGATGCGGTAGATGCCCATGGCCACGTCGAGTTCTTCCGGCTGCACATCGTGCGGCAGCACGGGGTCGGCGTTGGCGGAGGAGCCGAGCAGCAGGCCGGCGTCGGGTTTGAAGTAGAAGCTCTCGTCGGCGTCGATCACGAATGGCCAGCGTGCGGTTGCCCATCCGTCGGGCGCTTCGAACAGAAAGGCCGAGCGGCGCCGCGGCTCGATCCCAAGCGGGCGCACGCCAGCCAGGCTGGCCACCTGGTCCACCCAGGCGCCCGCAGCATTGATCACCAGCGGTGCGCGATACACGGTGTCGCCCGCATCCACATACCAATGCCCGGGGCCGCGTTCGATCGCCGCGATCTCCACGTTCGTGCGCAACTGCCCGCAGCGTGCGCGCAAGCCGCGCAGAAAGCCCTGGTGCAATTCGTTGACGTCGATATCGGCGGCGCCCGGCTCGTACAAACCGATGCGTGCCGCCTCGGGGCGCAGCACCGGCACCATCGCGAGCAGTTCGTCAGGCGACAGCAGCTTCAGATCGGACGTGTGCGCTGACATGGCATCGTGCATCGCCACCACCGCATCCACCTTGCCGGCATCGCCAATGATCACGGTGCCGCGCGGCGTGAGGATCGGATGCGCCGCGAACCCTTCCGGCGGACGATCCAGGAACGGCCGCGTCGCCCGCGTCAGCGCGCGCACCTGCGGCGAGCCATAGGTTTCGGAGAACAGCGCCGCCGAGCGGCCGGTGGCATGCACGCCGGGATGCGCCTCGCGCTCCAGCACCGCCACCCGCGCATGCGGCGCGAGGAAATACGCCACCGAGGCGCCGGCCATGCCCGCGCCGATCACCACCGCATCGAGTTCCACCAGCCGGCTCATGCGCCCTCCGCCGCGGTCGCATCCGCCGCCGACTGCCTTGCCACCACGCTGGTGGCGGTGAGGTCGGCGGTGACGTTGCCCAGCGTGGCCAGCGCATCCGGCAGCGTGTCCACCGCCAGCATCAGGCCCAGCGGCCCGACCGGCACGCCCATCGCCTGCGCCACCGGCAGGTTGGTCGCCATGAAGCTCACCTGCCCCGGCAAACCCACCGAGCCCAGGCTGATCACCACCGCCAGCAGCGCACCGAGCACCAGTTGCGCCGCGTCCAGCTCGATACCGAAGGCCCACGCGATAAAACAGGCCGAGGTGACGTACTGCACCGGGCTGGTCAGGCGGAACAGGCTCACCGCCATCGGCAGCACCAGCGCATTGACGTGCTGCGGGTAGCCCAAGCGCGCACCCGCGCTTTCCAGCATCGCCGGCATCGACGCCAGCGACGACTGCGTGCTCAGCGCCACCACCTGCGGCGGCGCCAGCGCGGCGACGAAACGCCGCATGCGCTCGCCGCCCCACAGCATCGCCACCGGCAGCATCAGCAGCGTCACCGCCAGGTACAGCAGGCATTCGACCAGCACATAGATACCCAGCGCGCCGAGCATATGCAGCCCGGCGCGCGCGCAGACCGCGAGAATCAGCGCAAACACGCCGACCGGTGCGGCCCACAGCACCCAGCGCACCACCACGATCATGGTGTCGGCGATGGCCTGGAAGAAATTCACCACCAAGGTGCGCCGCGCCGGCTCGATGCGGGTCAGCGCGAAACCGAAGAACAGCGCGAATACCACCGTCGGCAGCATCGCGCTCTGCGCGGCAGCCATGATCGCGTTGCTCGGCACGATGCCGTTGAACCAGTCGGCCCAGCCCATCGGCGCCACCGCCGATGCCGGCCCCGCCACGGTCTTGCCCAGCGCCACGGCGAGCACGGGGCTGCGCTGAAACAGCGCGAAGATCGATGGCGCAGCGAAGGCCGCCAACAGCGCACCGCCGACCAGGATCACGATAAACACCCCGATCGCGCGCCGCGCCACGCGCCCGGAAGCCGCCGCGTCGGTGGCCGTGTTCACGCCCACCACGATCAGCGCCAGCACCAGCGGCACCACGGTCATCTGCAGCGCGTTGAGCCAGAGCCGGCCCAGCGGTTGCGCGACATCGGCGACGCGCACCGCGAGCGCCGGATGGAGTGCATCCAGCGCCAGGCCCAGCGCCGCGCCGGCGGCGAGGCCGGCCAGTACCCGCGCAGTCGGGCTCATGGTGCGAGATCCGGCGTGGGCAGCGCCCAGTCGCGTTGCAACTTGGTATAGGCCTCGCGCGGCAACAGCGCGAATACCGGGTGTTCCTCCGGCTTCAGCCAGCCGAGCAGTCGGCGCATCGCCGCTTCGTCCATCGCGGTGCAGCCGGCTGTGTTGTCGGTGGGCGAGCGCCACAGATGGGCGAAGATGCAGGAGCCGGCGCCACGCTGGCCGTGCGGGTTGTGCTCGATCACGAAGCCCAGCTTGTAGCGCTGGTCGCCCTGCGCGTGCAGGTCCAGCCGCATCGCTTCGGTCGACCCGGCCACCGCTTTCGGGTCCTCGCGGTTGGCATCGACGATGCGGTTGTAGAGCGGCGAGCCGTCCACATCGACGCAGTAGTCCGACACCGTCAAGGCGCGATAGGCCAGCGCCGTATCCGCATGCTCGGCATAGCCGAACGCCTCGCCGATGCGGAACACGCCCGCCGCACTGCGCCCGTCGCCCTCATGTTTCACCGGGCCATCCGTGCGCGGCGCATGCAGGCCCACGCCCCAGGCGGCACCGGCGCGGCCCACGGTGACCGGCACCGCGTCCGCCACCGCTTGCCACGCATCGCCGTGGCGCTCATACGCACGCATCCGGCCGTGATCGACGTTCCAGCCGTCGGTCACCACCAGCACCAGCTGGCGTGCGTCCTTCCAGGCGCCGGCATCAGTGTGCGGCCGGGGTGACGAAGCGCAGCCGGCCAGGGCAAGCAGCGCCAGGCCGAGGATCGAACGCAAGGGAGAACGACGGAAAGCGTGGATCATGCGGCCCCGATGTCGATAGGCGGTCACGGTTCCAGCAGCAGCTGGAGCCGTTCCAGATTGGTGAGCAGCTGCGCGTGCCGGCGCTCGTCGCCTTCGCACAGATCGATAAACATTCCGTCGAGCAGATGCTGCAGGGCGGACTGGTAAACGATCGATTGCACGTACGGCTGCTCGTCATGTGCCGACACCAGCAGGGCCAGGTCGGCCAGTGCGCGCAACGGATTGGACGTGTGGCGCGTCACGGTCAGCAGGCGGCCGCGCTGCTCGCGGAACAGGCGGCCCATCTTGCACAGCGCCGGATGGTGTCCGTGCTCGGAGAAGATCAGCAGCACATCGCCCGCGCCACCGGAGGAAATGCTGGCCATCATCCGCGCCACGTCGAAGCTCTGCACCGTGGGAATGCCCAGCATGGACAGCTTCAACGCAAACCCGCGCGAATAGATGTCGTCCTCGCCGACGCCGATCACGAACACCTTGCCGGCTTTCGCCAAGGCCTCGATCGCGGCGCGCAGCGTTTCGGGCGGATTGATCAGCCGCGTCGCCTCTTCCGCTTCCGACTTGCGCCGCCACAGGCTGGCTGCCAGCGGCTCGCGCTCGCCACCGGCCACCACGTGCGCGGCTACCGCCGCTTCGCCGTTGTCGGCGCGGGCAATCGCCTCGCCGACCGAATACTTCAGGTCCGGATAACCCTTGAAGCCCAGCTTCTGGGTGAACTTCACCACGCTGGACTGGCTGATCCCCAGCGCGTTTGCCAACTGCTGCGAGGAGTAGTCGCGCAGCAGCTGCGCGTTCTCCAGGATGAAGTCGGCGATGCGCCGCTCTACCGCCGACATCTGGTCGCGCTCGGAGCGGATCTTCACCAGCGGTGACATGGGCGATGCGGGCAGCGACGAGGCCATGCTTGGGCTCCTAGCCATCGATCGGCTCTAAGCCGCGGATCTGGCGGATGCCAAGCCCCGGCGCGTCGCTGATCGAGATTTCCGATTCGTTGAAGTTCACGCCGCCATCCACCGGGTCGAACTGGCACAGCGAAGGCCCGTCCAGGTCCACCTTGGTGATCACGTCGGACTTGGCCACCGCCACGTGCACCGCGGCGGCTACGCTGATGCTGCTTTCGAGCATGCAGCCGATCATGCAGTCGATGCCGTGCAGGCCGGCGATATCGGCGATGCGGATCGCGTTGGAAATGCCGCCGGTCTTCATCAGCTTGATATTGATGATGTCGGCCGCGCGCAGGCGGATCAGCTCGATCACCTCCATCGGCCCGAACACGCTTTCGTCGGCCATCACCGGCGTGTGCACGCGTTCGGTGACATAGCGCATGCCTTCCAGGTCGCGCGCCTTCACCGGCTGCTCGACCAGCTCCAGCTTCACGCCGGCGTCTTCCAGCGTCTGCAGCGCGTACACCGCCTGCTTGGCGGTCCAGCCCTGGTTGGCGTCCAGGCGCAGCAGCGCGCGGTCTTCCACCGCGGCGTAGATCGCCTTGACGCGTTCGATGTCCACGCCGATGTCCTTGCCCACCTTGATCTTCAGCGATTCGAAGCCGCGCTCCACCGCGCTGATCGAGTCGGCCACCATCTTGTCGATGTAGTCCACGCTGATGGTGATGTCGGTGGTGATCACCGGGTCGCCGCCGCCCAGCAACTGATACAGCGGCGCACCGTAGAGCTGGCCCCACAGGTCGTACACCGCGATCTCCACCGCGGCCTTGGCGCTGGTGTTCTTCTCCATCGAGGCCTGGATCAGCTGGGTGATCCGGTTGAGGTCCGCCACTTCGTGGCCGATCACGCGCGGCGCGATGTAGTGGCGGATCGCGTCGACGATGGAACCGTGCGTGTCGCCGGTGATCACCGCGGTGGCCGGCGCCTCGCCGAAGCCGACGTGGCCGGTGTCGGTGTGCACCATCACCACGATGTCCTCCACGCGCTCCACCGTGCGCAAGGCCGTCTTGAAGGGCGTCTTCAGCGGCACCCGCAGCATGCCGAACTGGATATCGGTGATTTTCATGAGATCCGTCTGTCGTGGAATCGGGTCGTAAGGTGGTTCAACGGATGCGCACGATGCTGGTCATCCGGTCGATATAGCGCTGCGTGTCGTTGAACATCAGCGGGCGCAGCGGCGTCACCGAAACTTCGTTGAGCTTGACCCGCCGCAGCACGCCGCCGTCGCGATAGCTCAGGCCGTTGGTGTCGTGGATCACATAGGGCTCGCCGTCGATGCGGCCGAGCATCATCATGACGTGGCCGGGGATATAGATCAGGTCGCCGATCTGCAACTGGTCGATCGCCTTCTCGCGCGTGGCGCGGCTGTCCTTGTCGGTAAACAGCGTGTGCTCCAGCCCCGGGCTGACCGCCTGCGCGCTGGTATTGCGCGGCATCTGCACGCCCAGGCTGCGGTAGACGTCGGAGACGAAGCCGCTGCAGTCGCGCGCGTCGTAGGCATGGCCCCAGCCGTAGCGCTCGCCCAGGAACTTGAAGGCCTGGCGGATCAGGTTGGCCCGGGTCAGCGGCAGATAATCTGCGGAACTGTCGGTGTTCTTCTGCAGCAGCGCGGGGCTGAAGGCGAGCGCGCCGTCGGCCTGGCGGATCGGCAGTTCCAGCGTGTACGAGCTATAGGGATGCTGGCCATTGACCGGCTGATCCGCCGCCAACCCCTGCGCCAGCGGCACCCGCGTGCCCATATCCAGTTGCAGTTGCGAAACGCCCGGTTGCTCGCGGGTATGGACGGTGTGCTCCGTCGCACCGGTGATGACGCGATACGGCGTCTTGTCGGCATAGGCCAGCACCTGTTCGCGGCTGCCTTCCGCCACGGCGTCGCGCTCGACCCATGCGGCATAGCGCGGGCTCACCACGAACAGCCAGCGGCCGTCCTGGCTGGTGTGCGCGATCGCCACCGGCATGCCGGGAAACTCGGCGGTTTCCTGGAAGCGGTCGATATCGGTATCGCCCCGGTGGCTGAACACGCGCAGCGCGGTGGGGAAGGAGCGCAGCGCGGCACGCTTCACCACCAGGCCGTAACGGGTCTTCTGCGTCGCCGGCAGCTGGTCCAGGGCCAGCGACGGCAGCAGCGCGTCGAGCGTGGCGGCAGGCACGAGCTGGCCGGCTTCGTCGTAAAGCTCACGCGATGGACGCCTGGAAAGATCCTGGATCCACTTCAGCACCTGCGCGCGCCCCAGCGTGGCGGGCAGCGCCTGCAGGTCGTGCATGCTCGGATCGACCTGCAGCAGCTTCGCATTGCGCGCGGCAATCGTCGCGGAGTCCAGCACCACGGCATCGGGTGCCGGCGCCTGGCGCACCCAGAACGCGGGATCGAGCTGCTCCGCACCGACGCCGATCACGCCGGAGGGCGGCACCGGCATCTCGCGCGCATGCAGCGCGGCGCCCAGCGGCAGCAGCAGGACCAGGCAGGCGGCGGCAAGCGGATGGCGCATGGCGGGTTTCCTCATCATGTGTTTCCTCATCGGGAGCAGTCGCCGCTCATGACGACAGCATCGACAACACCTGGGCCACCAGCAGCCCGAAACCGGTACCGAGGATATAGCCGAGCAGGGCCAGCAGGACGCCCACTGGCACCAGCGGCCGCGCATACGTCGCCGCCAGCACCGGCGTGGCGGCGACGCCGCCGATATGCGCCAGCGAAGAAATGCCGCACAGGTACAGGTCGAAGCGGAATAGTTTGGCGAACAGCGCCAGCAGCACGGCCTGGATCGCGATGATGCAGACGCCGCACAACAGGTACAGCGGCGCGCGGCCCAGGCCCTCGAAATTGCTTTGCGAAGCGAGCACCGCCACCACCGCCACCAGCAGCGTGCCGGAGATCTTGCCCGCGCCCGGCAGCCGCGCCAGCGGCGTATGCGCGGCGACCAGGCCGAAGCCGGTGGCGAGCAGGATGGTCCAGGTCATCGGGCTGACCATGCCGGACGCCGGCAGGCGATCGCCCAGCCAGGCGGAGCCGGCGGCGACCAGCAGCGCCAGGCCCAGCCACAGCAGCACGCTGTCGGTGCTCGGCGGGCTGTCCACGCGCGTCTCGGCCACCACCAGTTCGGCGCTGGAGGTGGCACCGGTCCAGCGGTTGAAGGCCGGCGCCAGGCGCGCCACCGAGAACAGCACCACCACCCACATCGAGTAGCACAGCGCGTCGGTGAGCAGGCTCATGGCCAGGTGCGTGTCGGACATGCCGATCGCCTGCTTCACCGCGATCATGTTCGCGGTGCCGCCCATCCAGCTGCCGCTGAGCGCGGCCAGCGGATGCCAGGCATCGCCCGGCAACCAGTGGCGGAACATCAGGTAGGTGACCACGAAGGCGGTGAACAGGCTGACCGAGGTGCAGGCGAACACCGCCAGCACGCGCGGCCCCAGCGCGAAGATCGCGCGCAGGTCGCAGTTGATCATCAGCAGGAACACCAGCGCCGGCACCATCCGCTCCACCAGCATGCCCTGCGCCGCCTGGATCTCCGTGGTGTTTTTCCACAGGCCGGATACGGCCAGCGCGGTCACCAGCAGATAGGTCAGCACGATGGGCGGCAGCACGTTGAAGATGCGCCAGCCGAACTGCCTTTCCAGCGCCGGGAAGGCCCCGGCCGCCAACAGCATCAGCGCCAGGTAAGGCCAGACCGTCTGGATCATCGAACCCCCTTCGTAAGTGACTGCCGGGCGGCACGCACCGGCGATTTGGCAGGTGTGGAATAGCTAATTCCTGTCAATTCGTATTGAAGCATAAATTATTGACCAGGGATTGCAAGCATGCTACACAGCGTTTTCAACAACTTCTTGCGGGGGAGTGCGTGTGTTGAAAACGGCAGGCTCGCCATCGAGATCCAGCGCCGTGCGCGCGCTGCGCCGCAGCGTTTTCGCGCTGGCGTTGTACGGCGCAAGCCTCAGCGCTTTCGCGACCACAACCGACGCACCCGCCGGCCTGAATGACACCATCGCGCAGATCGACGCCGGCCATTTCAAGCAGGCCGACGCCGCGATCGCGCAAGCCCTCGCCCAGCCCGGCCTGTCCGCGCAGGCGCGCCAGGACTGGCTGTTCCAGCGCGAGCGCATGCGCCGCATCCTGCTCGACTTCACCCTCGACGCCGACGCGGTGAAGGCGCGCGTGCGCAAGCAGATTCCCGATCTCGGCGACGCCGAATTCGCGCACTGGGACGCCGCCGGCCTGTTCGAGCACCAGACCATCGACGGCCGCACGCTGTACTTCAAGCGTTCGCCCAGCAACCTGTTCCGGTTGAGCGCCGAAGCGCGCGAGCGCCGCCAGGACAAGACGCCACTCACCGACGGCCCGATGGAGTCGCTCAACGACTACCACCGCCAGGTGCGCGCCGCCGCCCTGGCCGAACACCGGACCAGCGTGCTGCCGCACCGCGTGCGCATGACGCAGACCGTCACGGTCGATGCGAATGCGGTACCGGCAGGCGAAACGGTGCGCGCGTGGATTCCCTATCCGCAGGAGCTGCCCGGCCAGCAGGACGACATCCGCTACGTCGCCAGCGCGCCGGCCAGGCATGAGATCGCACCGACCACCGCACCGATGCGCACGGTGTACCTGGAGCAGCCGGCCAAGACCGGCGAGAAGACCGTGTTTTCGGTGACGTATGAAGTGACCTTGTCCGCGCAATACCGCGAGATCGATCCGGACAAAGTCACCGCCGCGCAGATCACGCCGGAGCTGGCGCCCTACGTGGCCGAGCGTGCTCCGCATGTCGTGTTCACCGACGACCTGCGCAAGTTCTCCAAGGACGTGGTGGGCGACGAGAAGAACCCTTACCGCATCGTGCAGAAACTCTTCGCCGCGGTGGACCGCATTCCCTGGGCCGGCGCGCGCGAGTATTCGACCATCAGCAATATCAGCGACTACACCCTGCATGCCGGCCACGGCGACTGCGGGCAGCAGACGCTGCTGCTGATCACCCTGCTGCGCCTCAACGGCATTCCCGCGCGCTGGCAGTCCGGCATGGTGTTCGCGCAGAACGGCTACGACAACATCCACGACTGGGGCCAGGTCTATCTCGCGCCCTACGGCTGGGTGCCGATGGACGTGACCACCGGCCAGTTGCACCCGGGCACGCCGGCCGACGCAGCGCTGCAATGGTTCTACCTCGGCGGCCTGGACGCCTGGCGCATCGCCTTCAACCGCGATTTCGGCCAGCCGTTCGCGCCGCCGAAGCAGCAGTTCCGCTCCGACAACGTCGACTCGCAACGCGGCGAGGTCGAGTGGAAGGGCGGCAATCTGTACTTCAAGCAGTGGGACTACCACTTCCAGTGGCAGCTGCTGCCGGACGCGCGGGGGCGTGCCGGCGGCGCCTGAGTTCTTTTCGCTAACGCATCGACATCACGTTGGGAGACGGGGAGATGGGGGAGATGAGCAGTCGGTATCTGCGCAAGACCGCGCTTTGTCTGGGTCTGGGCCTGGCCTTCGGGCTGCCGGCCTGGCAGGCGCACGCCGCCAACAACGACGGCACCATCGTCGGCCGCACGCAGCCTGGCGCGGTCGTGACCGTGCGCGACCCGGCCACCGGCCTGTCGCGCACCACCACCGCGGACGAGAAAGGCAATTACCGCATTCCGTTCCTGCCGGTGGGCAAGTACGTGCTGGAAAGCCGCAAGGACGGCAACCTCACCACCCAGCCGGCCGACGTGACCGTGACCCTGGGCAATGCCACCACGGTGAACCTGGGCGTGAAGGAACTGGAGGGCGTCAGCGTCAGCGCCACCAGCGTGATCACCGCGGTGGACGTCAGCTCGACCGAATCGGCGGTCAATATCAGCCGCGAGGATCTGCGCCGCCTGCCGGTGGACCAGAACATCGCCTCGGTCGCCCTGCTCGCCCCGGGCGTCAACAAAGGCAACTCCAGCTTCGGCGGCATCAGTTTCGGCGGCTCGTCGATCGCGGAGAACGCGATCTACGTCAACGGCCTCAACGTCACCGACTTCTACAACCGCAACGGCTATTCGGAAGCGCCGTTCGCGTTCTACCAGGAGTTCCAGGTCAAGACCGGCGGCTACTCGGTGGAGTTCGGCCGCACCACCGGCGGCGTGATCAATGCCGTGGCGCGCTCGGGCACCAACCAGTTCAAGTGGGGCACCGAGCTGACCATGGAGCCCGGCGCCTGGCACGACAAGCCGAAGAACCGCTACGACGCCAACGGCAACCGCTACCTCGCCTCCAGCGAGGACCGCGACTCGCTGATGAAGACCAATGTCTACGCCTCCGGCCCGATCGTGAAGGACAAGCTGTTCTTCTTCGCCATGTACGAGGCGCGCGGCAGCTCGCCGCGCAATACCAGCGACGACGGCACCACCTTCACCAGCAACGGCGCCCATAACGGCTTCTGGGGCACCACCATCGACTGGCACATCAACGACAACAATCTGTTGTCGTTGATGGCCTTCTCCGACAAGAACAAGAACACCGGCGACGTCTACGACTACACGTTCGACACGCGCACGCTCGGCGCCAAGACCAACGAGATCTATACCGACTCCGGCGGCAAGAACTGGGCGCTGAGCTACACCAACTACCTCACCGACGATCTGTCGATGAAGCTGCTGTACGGCAGCAACAAGCGCAACGCGTTCACCCGTTCGCAAAGCGATATCGAATGCAACCGCGTGGCGGCGGAAACCAAGGTCACCAATGCCGTGCCCGTCCCGGGCGGCGTGCCGCTGGGCTGCACCACCAACTCCACGGTGGAGAAGCGCGACGACACCCGCAAGGAGGCGCGCGCCGATTTCGAGTGGAAGCTCGGCGACCACCTGGTGCGCTTCGGCTACGACCACGAGAAGGACACCTCGATCTACCAGCGCCACTACACCGGCCCCGGCGCGTTCTACTACAACATCTATTACGCCACCCCGGGCTCGACCATCAACAACACCGGCGGCGTGCTGCCGGCCGGCTATACCGCCTACGTGCGCGCCCGCCGCTACGAGATCGCCGGCACCTTCGAGACCACCAACTCGGCGTACTACCTCGAGGACAACTGGCAGATCACGCCCACCTTCCTGTTGAACGTGGGCCTGCGCAACGACGGCTTCGACAACAAGGCCGCCAACGGCAGCAGCTACATCAAGATGAAGAACATGCTGGCGCCACGCTTCGGCTTCTCCTGGGACATCAAGGGCGACGGCACCACCAAGCTGTTCGGCAACCTCGGCCGCTACTTTCTGCCGGTGGCCAACGTGATCAATATCAAGCAGGCCGGCGGCCTGCTCGACGAGCGTACCTACTACGCCTTCAGCGGCTGGCAGATCGTCGACCGCAACGGCAACAAGTACGCGCTGCCGGTGCTCGGGCCGCAGCTCGGCGGGGTGGATACCTCGCAGGGCGACGGCAAGGTCGGCGACCTGCGCTCGCAGGTGAACCACGACATGGACCAGGTGTTCCAGGACGAGGCCATCCTCGGCTTCCAGCAGATGCTGGACAAGAGCTGGTCGTGGGGCGTGAGCGCCACCTATCGCCGCCTGCACAACGCGATCGACGACATGGAGATCAGCGCCACCGGCAAATGCGGCGCCAACGGCTATATCGGCTGGGTGATGGGCAACCCGGGCAAGAAGAACACCGTGTGGGGCGACACCAACTGCGACGGCGTCGCCGACGGCTGGGTCACCGTGGACACCGCCAAGGAAGGCTGGGCGATGTACGACGCCGACGGCAAGTATCTGGGCCAGCGCGGCTGGGTGAAGCCCAAGCGCACCTTCACCTCGGTGGAGTTCCAGCTCGACCGCGCCTGGGACAACCAGTGGGCCCTGAACGCCTCCTACGTGCTGTCGTGGAACCGCGGCAATGCGGAAGGCCCGGTCAACTCGGACACCAACTTCGACGACACCGGCCGCACCGAGAACTTCGACAACCCGTGGGTGAACTTCGGCGGCAACGGCTATCTGCCGAACGACCATCGCCACCAGCTGAAGCTGCGCGGCACCTATGCGCTGACCCCGCACTGGCAGTTCGGCGGCGACCTCACCGTGCTGTCCGGCGGCCCGATCACCGGCTTCGGCGTGGGCAATCCGTTCGACGCGACCAACTACCACAGCTACTACGTCTGCGTGGCGAACTGCTCGTCCGACCGCTCGGAAGACCGCGTCTACCAGCGCTCCCCGCGCGGCAAGTACGGCACCATGCCGTGGACCTACAACCTCGGCGCCAGCGTGACCTACCTGCGCCCGCTGGGCGACAGCGGCCAGCTGCGCGTGAAGTTCGCCGTCTACAACCTGCTCAACCAGCAGCGCACGGTGGCGGTGGACCAGGACCTGCAGACCTCGATCAGCGATGGCACCAATTCGACCTTCCGCCAGGCGCTGCGCTTCCAGGATCCGCGTTTCGCCCAGCTGACCGTGTCGCTGGATTTCTGAGCACCGGTACTCCCCAAGGCGGTCCGCGTGATTTCGGGCCGCTTTTTTTATTTGCACAACCTCCGGAACTGGAATCCTTCTCCCGCCGGGAGCACGCGGGGAGCGCACAGGGATGTGCGCGGCTCTCCTCGCTCATCAAAGCCGGGCACATCCCTGTGCCCTCTTCGCGTGGAGGAGCGAGGAAGGTGGCGGCAGCCGGATGAGGGTTCGGCCGAAGTGATGCGCACCACTCCGCCCGTACCCTCACCCCAACCCCTCTCCCGATGGGAGAGGGGCTTTACGTTGAGGCATTCATGCAGCACAACGCACAACTTACGGCCGATAACGCAGCACAGCCCGACGCCATCTTCGACGGCGTCGACCTGCGCCGCCTGGCCGAACGCATCCCCACGCCCTTCCACGCCTACTCCGCCAACGCCATCCGCGCACGCATCGCCGGCCTGCAACAGGCGTTGCAAGGCATGGACGCCATGCTGTGCTACGCCGTCAAGGCCAACAGCAATCTCGCCATCCTGCAGCTGATGGCCGAGGCTCGTGTGGGTGCGGATATCGTCTCTTCCGGCGAGCTGTGGCGCGCCTTGCATGCGGGCATTCCCGCACAGCACATCGTGTTCTCCGGCGTCGGCAAGACCGCGGCGGAGATCGCCGAAGCGCTGGCCGCCGGCATCCAGCGCTTCAACCTCGAATCGGCGGACGAGCTGGACCTGCTGCAGCAGATGGCCGCCGAGCTGCAGGTCCGCGCGCACGCGGCGGTACGCATCAATCCCGACGTCGACGCGCAAACCCACGCCAAGATCTCCACCGGCAAGGCGCAGAACAAGTTCGGCGTCAGCATCGACGAGGCGCGCCGCTGGTTCGCGGACGCGGCGCGCCGCCCGAACGTGCGCCTGGACGGCCTGCACGTGCATATCGGTTCGCAGATCCTCGGCATCGAACCGTTCCGCCTCGCCTTCGCGCGCGTGGCGGCGTTCTGGCGTGAGCTCGAAGCTGCTGGCCACACCATCGCCAGCATCGACGTGGGCGGCGGCCTGGGCGTGCGCTATCGCGACGGCGAGCAGCCGATCGCGCCGGCGGACTACGCGGCGGCGATCCGCGCGGCGCTGGGCGATTTCACGGGACGCCTGCTGCTCGAACCCGGCCGCTACCTGGTCGCCGAAGCCGGCGTGCTGCTCACCCGCGTGATCCGCCTCAAGCACGGCGAAGGCCGCCGCTTCCTGGTGCTCGACGCGGCGATGAACGACCTGCTGCGCCCCAGCCTCTACGACGCCTGGCACGATATCGTTCCGTTGATCGACGACGTACGCCCGCGGCATCGCTACGACGTGGTCGGCCCGGTCTGCGAAACCGGCGATACCTTCGCGGTGGAACGCGAGCTGCCGGAACTGCATGCGGGCGAACTGGTGCTGATCCGCGGCACCGGCGCTTACGGCGCCTCGATGGCTTCCACCTACAACTCGCGCCCGCTGGCCGCCGAGGTGCTGCTCGACCGTGGCCGCCATGCCATAGTGCGGCGACGGCAGAGTCTCGAAGACATGGTCGCCGGCGAGCAGCCGGCACGGCATTGGGAAACCGCATGAAGCTTTGGCCTTACCTGGGCGCGCTGGCGCCATTGCTGCTGTGGACCGGCCCCGCCGCCGCGGGCCAGGACCCGCCGGTCACCATCGACACCCACGTCGATATCCCGCTGGCTTATATGCACGAGCCGCGCTTCGACGTCGGCAAGGACACGCCACTGCAGGTGGATCTCGGCAAGATGGAACGCGGCGGGCTCAATGCAGCGTTCTTCGTGATCTATGTCGAACAGGGACCGCTGGATGCCAAGGGCTACGCCAAGGCCGTAGCGCAAGCCAAGCGTAAGTACGCGGATATCCATCTGCTGGTGCAGCGCTATCCGCAACGCATCAAGCTGGCCACCACGCCGGAACAGCTGCACGCCAACCGCAAGGCCGGCGTGCTGTCGGCGATGATCGGCATCGAGAACGGCTATTCGCTCGGCCACGACCTGAAGAACCTGGACTGGGTGTTCGCCCAGGGCGCGCGCTATATCGGCCTGACCCACGTCGGCCACAACGACCTGTGCACCAGCTCGATGCCCACCGCGGAGCTGGGCGATCCGCCGCTGAGCGATGCCGGGCTCAGCGCCTTCGGGCGCCAGGTGGTGGAGCGTGCCAACCGGCTGGGCATCATGGTCGACGTCTCGCACAGCTCCGACGCCTGCGTGCGCGACGTGCTGGCGCTGTCGAAGGCGCCGGTCATCGCTTCGCATTCCGGCGCGCACGCACTGGTGAATCATCCGCGCAACCTGCCGGATGACCTGCTGCGCGCGATCGCGGCCAGGGGCGGCGTGGTGCAGGCGGTGGCGTACAAGGGCTTCCTCAAGCTGGACCCGGGCCGCGAGCTGGCCGAGAAGGCCTTGCAGGCACAGGTGGCCAAGCAGGCCGGCGACAAGCAGTACGACAGCGAGAAACACGATTTCCTGCCGGCTTATGTCGACGGCATGCGCCGCATCGACCAGGCATTCCCGCTGCCCACGCTGGACGATTACATGGTGCAGGTCCGCCATATGGTCGACGTGGCCGGCATCGATCATGTCGGCATCGCTTCCGACTTCGACGGTGGCGGCGGCATCGAGGGCTGGCGCGACGCCAGCCAGACCCGCAACGTGACTGAGGCGCTACGCAAGGCCGGTTTCAGCGATGCGGATATCGCCAAGCTGTGGGGCGGCAACCTGCTGCGCGTATGGCAGGCGGTGGAGCAGACGGCCGATGCGCCGGCTCGCTAAGGCGCTGATGGCGGCTCTCGCCTTCGCCGCCGCTGCGGCAAATGCGCAGACGCCGAAAGAACGTTTCGATCCGCTGGTCGACGCCGTGGTCGCGCGCTATCACCTGCCCGGTATCGCGGTGGGCGTGATTCAAAACGGCGAAATCGTGTATCGGCATACCGCGGGCGAACTTGCACTGGGCTCCGGCCAGCCGGTCACGCCCGACACGCTGTTCAAGATCGCCTCCAACAGCAAGGCGATGACCGCCACCCTGCTTGCGCGGCTGGTGCAGCAAGGCAAGCTGCGCTGGGACGATCCGGTGCAGCGCTGGATTCCGTCGTTCCGCATGGCCGACCCGTGGGTGACGGAACACCTGCAGGTCGGCGACCTGCTCACCCATCGCAGCGGCCTGGGCGAAGGCGCGGGCGACCTGATGCTGTGGCCGGAGCCGAACGCGTTCACGCGGCAGGACATCGTCGCCGCGCTGGCTTATCTCAAGCCGCGCTACAGCTTCCGTGCGGGCTATGCGTACGACAACCTGCTTTACGTCGTCGCCGGCGAAGTGGCCGCCGCGGCCGGCGGTGCGCCCTACGAGACGCTGCTGCGCCGTGAAGTGTTCCAGCCGCTCGGTCTTTCGCGCTGCCAGGTCGGCACGTGGCGGCGCGATGCGCTGGCGCCCGTAGCGGTGCCGCACGCCAGCCACGGCGACAGCTTCCTGCCGCTTACGCCGGCCGACCCGATGGTGCATCCCACCACCATGGAAGCCGCCGGCGGCGTGCAATGCAGCCTGGACGACATGCTGGCCTGGGCGCGCCAATGGCTGGCGCCGACGCCGCAGCAGCTGTCCTGGCTGCCGCAGGCGCAGCGCGACAAGCTGTGGACGCCATATACGCCGATGCCGATCTCCGCGCAGCGGCGGGCCTGGGATGGCACGCGGCTGTACGCCTACGGTTATGGCTGGCGTATCGCCGATGTCGACGGTGCGCTGAGCGTGTCGCATACCGGCACGCTGTCCGGCATGTATTCGGCGCTGTTCCTGCTGCCGGACCGGCGCGATGGTTTCGTGGTGCTGATCAACGGCGACGCGGAGGATGCGCGCACCGTGTTGATCGAAGTGCTGCTGAAGCAGTTCACCGCGCCGGACAAGGCACGCAGCGTTGCCGCTTACGCGGACGAACTCGCCGCGAAGGAAAGCCATCGCCATGCTTCACGCGTCCCGGATACCTCCAAACGCCGCCCCGCCACGCGCAAGGAACTGGCCGGCCTGCTCGGCGTATGGCGCGATCCCTGGTTCGGCGAAGCACGCCTGTGTCCGCGCGGCGACCAGGTGGCGTTCGAAGCCGCCAAATCGCCACGCCTGCGCGGCCCGGTGATGCGCGTGGGCAACGACTACCTGGTGCAGTGGGAGCACGGCGACGCCGAAGCCTGGCTGCATGCGCCCACCAGCAAACGCGGCAACCTGCAAATGAGCAAGGTCGATCCCGATGCCGATTTCAGCTATGACTTCGAAGATCTCGCATTCAAGCGCGTGCGCGACTGCAATTAGACGACTGGCGCTGCTGGCCGCCGCGCTGCTGTGCGGCTGCGCAGCGCCCGCACCGAAGCCGCCGGTGGCCACCGGCACCTTGGCGCAGGCGAACCTGGTGGATATCCGCAGCCTGGCGCCGGAGATCGCCGAGGACCTCAAGTACGCCGGCAGTGACAACTTCGTCGGCACGCCCGTCGACGGCTACGAAGCAGCGAAGTGCTATCTGCTGCGTCCCGCGGCCGAGGCGCTGGCCAAGATCGAGCACGAGCTGCATGCCAATCACCAGCGCCTGCTGCTGTGGGATTGCTATCGCCCGGCCCGCGCCGTGGCCCACTTCGTGCGCTGGGGCGGCGACCTGGCCGATCAGCGCACTAAGGCCGCGCACTACCCGAACCTGGACAAGCGCGTGCTGCTCGGCGACTACATCGCGCCGCGCTCAGGCCATAGCCGCGGCGCGACCATGGATCTGACCCTGCTGCAATGCGATGCCCGCGACGAACATTGCGCACCGCTCGACATGGGCACGCCGTTCGACTACTTCGACCCGCTGGCCAATACCGACAATCCGCACGCGAGCTCCACGCAGCGCGCCAACCGCGACCTGCTGCGCGAGGCCATGCGCCGCGGCGGCTTCCGCAACTACAAGTTCGAGTGGTGGCACTACACGCTCGAACCGGAACCCACGCCCGACACTTATTACGACCTGCCGATCCGCTGACCGAGGCCCGCCATGCGCCATTTCGTGTTGCTCGCCGCCGCGCTGCTGTTGTTTTCCAGCGGCTCCCTCGCCGACGACGCCGGCACGCCGATGCAGCGCTATAGCGGCAAAGTCCCCGGCGCCTCGCTGCTGGTGCTGAAGGACGGCAAGCCGGTGCTGCGCAAGGCCTACGGCTATGCCGACCTGGAACACGGCGTGGCCGCCACGCCCGCCACCAACTACCGGCTGGCGTCGATGAGCAAGCAGTTCACGGCCGCGGCGATCCTGCTGCTGGCGGAGGACGGCAAGCTGAAACTGGACGACTCCGTGCGTCGCTGGCTGCCTTCGCTGCCGGCCAGCGACCAGGGCATCACCCTCCACCACCTGCTCTCGCATGGCTCCGGGCTGATCGACTACGAAGACCTGATGCCGCCGGGCACGACGAAGCAGCTCAACGACGGCGACGTGCTGCGCATGCTCTCGGCCGAAACGCGCAGCTACTTCGCGCCGGGCACCAGCTACCGCTACAGCAACAGCGGCTACGTGCTGCTCGGCCTGGTCGTCGAACGCGCCTCCGGCCAGCGCCTGCCGGAGTTCCTGCGCCAGCGCATCTTCAAGCCGCTGCATATGGACCACACCCTGCTGCGCGAACCGGATGGCCCCCAGCCCACGCATCGCGCCTACGGCTACAGCGAGCAGGACGGCCACTGGGTGCGCACCGACCAGGACCTCACCAGCGCCACCCGCGGCGACGGCGGCATCTATGCCTCCATCGACGACCTCGCGCGCTGGGACGCGGCGCTGTACGACGGCCGCCTGCTCAAGGACGCCTCGCGCGCGCTGGCCTTCGCCGCGCAGAACAAGGTCACGAGTGAAGACGACGTCAACGCCTATGGCTACGGCTGGCGCATTCACGGCGACGTGCGCTGGCATTCCGGCGAGAGCATCGGCTTCCGCAACGTGATCGTGCGCTGGCCGCAGCAGCATCTGAGCGTGATCCTGCTCAGCAACCGCAACGATCCGGAGCCTTACCGGACGGCGCTGGAAATCGCCCGGCCCTATCTCTCGCCCTGACGACGTAGGTTGGGGTGAGCCGCAGGCGAACCCCAACGGTGCGTCACGGCTGGATGTTGGGGTTCGCCTGCGGCTCACCCCAACCTACCGTTACGGTCGCGCGACGGGGTGAGTCTGTGCGGTACTTCGCTGACTGGCCCGTGGAAACTGGCCACGCTAGCGCAGCGCGGTAAGATGGCCCGGGCCATCGGCATCCGCATGGCCGACACGAAGACAAGGGATTGCCCGCATGCGCACTTCAGCCTTCCGGCTTCAGGCCTCGCTCGCGCTGGGCCTCACGGTTTCTCTCTCTACAGGATGTGTTTTCGCCATGTCACTCGACGATACGCAGGGAACAGCGGCAGCGGCACCGGCACTGACCCGCCAGGTCCCGCTCCACTTCAAGCGCCACAACTTCGAGGCGTTCTGCTACGACGCCACCGGCTGCAGCGTCATGTACAACGGCCGCTACCAGGTGCAGAAGGCTGAGGGCGAAGCGTCTCCGCCCAAGCCGGCCGGCGATTACCGCGAGGCCTGGGGCTCGGCGGAACTCGGTATCCGCAACTTCCCCGCCCCGGCCGAGGTGCGCTGGACCTCGAAGGACGGCACGGCGCATGAGGCGAAGATCGATATCGCCGAAATCTTCAAGGACGAACTGATCTGGCACAACCTGCCCAAGGAAGCGATGACCGACTTCTATGCCGGTCCCGTGGCTGGCGCGCCGGACATCTACCTGGAAGTCGACGACCGCACCATCAACGTCTACACGGCGATGTTCATTCCCACCCGGAAGGAACAGATCCCGGGTAACAAGGACAGCGACTTCAGGAAAGACATTTTCCTGGTCTGGAGCAGGACTTACTAAAGGAGCTGCACCATGCCCAAGGAAACCCACAAGGTCGGCGCCGACGGAATACTCAATGACGGGGTGAACACCTACCCCGCCGACACGGCACGCCTGCAGAGCTACGACACCGCGCGCGACCAGCTGGCCAAGTTCGAGGCGCCCGTGCTGATCCACGCCAACAACCCGCACGAGCGCGTGTTCGTGGCGGCGTTCGACGGCACCGGCAACGACGTGCTGCACGATCCGGAACACGCCACCAACGTGGCCAAGATCCACGCGCAGATCCAGGACCGCAACCGCGACGGCGACGGCGACCGCAGCATCGTGTCCGGCTACATCGCCGGCCCGGGTACGCAGGACAATGGCGTCACCAAGACCTTGGACGGCATGCGCGGCTATACCTACGAGCGCCGCACCGAGGAGATGTACAAGCAGTTCATCGAGCAGTCCAAGCAATGGCGGCGCGAGGACCCCGAGGCGAAGATCAGCGTGGTCAGCATCGGCTTCAGCCGCGGTGCCGAACAGGCGGCCGGCTTCACCCGCCTGGTGGAAGAGCGCGGCATCGAGGATCCGAGCGGCGCCAAGTACACCTACGAGCGCGACGGCATGATCAAGAACGCGCAGTACTCCAAGGACCGGCTGGTGGAAGCCGGCAAGGTCGCCCAGGTCGAAGGCCTGTTCGATCCGGTCGGCACCGGCTCGCCGCAGAAGTACGACCGCCGTCCGCCGCCCTCGGTGATTTCCGGTTTCCAGATCATCGCCGCGGACGAGCGCCGCGGGCTGTTCAAGGTCGACCACATCATTCCGCCGGGCGAGAGCAAGGACGGCCGCTTCCTCGGCGTCACCGTGGCCGGCGCGCATTCGGACATCGGCGGCAGCTATCACCGCGACGGCCTGGCCGTGCGCAGCAACAACCTGATGGTCGACTACCTCAACACGGTGAGCGACAAGCCGTTCCTGCAGAAGGGACAGGTGCCGACCGAGCCCGGCATGAACGTGGTGCACCGCTCGGAACAGGGCATGCTGCTGTATCGCTTCAACCAGGTGGACCGCAACACGCCGGCCGGCTACAACACCGTGCTGGTGCCGAGCAAGGCCTGGAACGGCGTCGGTACCCGCACCGCCGCGGAGCCGGTCAACGAGGACCTCAGCAAGGCCTACCCGCGCCAGCCCGTCACCATCGGCCCGGTGCCGCAGGTACAGGGGCAATCGGTACAGGGTCAATCGGTACAGGGGCAGCAGCAGACGCCGGCGCCGTCGTCACCGCAGCAGCCGGTCGCGGCGCCGTCGACCAACGACCAGTTCGAAGCGCTGAGCCGCGCCGCGTCCACCCAGAACGATGCCGCGTCCAGGCAGATCGGACAGGCCTATGCGCAATCGAACGAGGGCCAGGCACTGCTCGCGCAGGGTCAGCAGCTCAACCGGCAAGCGCAGACACAGCAGACGCAGCAGACGCAGCAGACGCAGCAGCAACAGCAGCAACAGCAGCAACAGCCGCAGGCGGCGCCCGAGGCACCCGCGACGCAGCAACAGCCGCACCAGCAGCAGCAAGGACCCACGCTCAGGCAATGAACGCGAGTAGACGCACGTGATCGAGGACGACATCAAGGCCATGGCGGTGAAGCTGTCGATGCTGGTCGACAGCTTCGAGACCCGCGGCGACAAAGTGGTGCAGCAGAACACCCAGGCGGCAGAGACCATCCGCATGGCTGCACAGAACGTCAGCCAGGTGGCGCAGCAGGTGTCGGCCAGCGCGGTGGAGGAATTCCGCCAGGCTGCCGGCGCCACGCTCAGCCACGGCCTGCGTGAGCCGTTCGCGCAGGCGGAGAAGCATCTGGAAAGCGCGTTGCTGGACGTGCGCAACGCCGCGGCGGACCTGCAGCAGCGCATCAGCGCCGCCGGAAGGGTGCATACGGCGACGGCGTGGAAGGCCTTCATCGCCTGCGCCGTCGGCGGGCTGCTGGTGATCGGCGCGGCGGCTTATACGGTGATGCGCGCGCGCACCGAGCTGGTGAATGCGGCGTGGACGTCGAAGATCAACGCGGCGATCGCGGCGGGGAATCTGGCGCCGTGCACGGATGGCGGGATCTGCGCGCGGGTGGATGGGAAGCGGTGGGTCCGCCTGGATCAGCCGCAGGATCCGCACCACTAGCCCACGAACAACGGCGTAGGTTGGGGTGAGCCAAAGGCGAACCCCAACGGACCTTGCACGGTCGCCGGCACGTTGGGGTTCGCTGCGCTCACCCCAACCTACGCCATGTGCGTCAGTCCTTATGCACCGCCACGCACTTGTCGCCGTCGCACTCGATCTGCACCGGCTCGGCGCCGGGGCAGTTCGCTTCGAGCACCGAACGCGCACCGTCCGCCATCACCACGCGCAGCGCGCGGTCGCACTGCTTGGCCGAGGCAAGGTTCTGGGCGGCGTTGAAGGTGGCCGGCGGGATGCGGCGGTCCAGGCTGGCCAGGTCGCTGGCGGCGGCTGGTACCGAGGCGGCGGCCGTGCCGCTGCCCATGGTGGCGGGGGCCGTGCCGTTCATGGCGTTGGCGTCGTAGTGCTTGTTGTACGAGGTCACGCTCAGGTGATCGGGATAGTGGTGCGCCGCGCCGTTGGTGAAGTCGACCACGATGCCGATCAGGCCGCCGAACAGGAGGTTGCCCCACACCATGCCGCGCGTGCTGGCGTGATAGGTCTGCTGGCCGATCTGCGTGCCGTCCTTCTGGCAGCTCACGTCCAGCGCGCCGTCGGAACGGCGCACCCGGGCCGTGCCGGGCGTGGTCACGCTGACCGTGCCGCGGTCGTTGCTCAAGGTGCACTGGGCGGCGATGCTGCTCTGGTCGGACGCCTTGGTGTCGACGCTGACCTGCTGGTACTTGCCGCCCACGATCGTCGCGCACGACGACAGCAGCAGCGCGCATGCGGAGACGCATGCGGTCTTGGCGATGAATTTCATGTTTTCCCCTGTTTCTTTGCTACCGCCCGCGCGCTCCCCCGGACACCACCATGGCGTCCGCGTCGCGGGGTACTACCGGAAGAGGTCTGGTTGCAGCGGGCCCCGGCGTCGATCGATTCCGGTCCATGGGAGCGGGCCTGAGCGGCACGCGGCGCCGTGGCGATCGCCCTTCCCTGCGATCGCCATCACATTTTTACAGATTTCTTGCCGAAAATTCTTACGGCAAGCTTTCTTAGGGCGTCGGCGCCAGCAGCGCCGAGGGCATCGCCAGCACGTTCGCCGTATAGCTCTCCACCACCAGGCTGAAAGGGTGGTTGTCGCCGCTCACCAGCAGGGCGCGGTGCTGCAGCACATGGGCGGGGATATCCAGCGGATGGCGCGTGGCCGGCGGCAGCGGCGTGCCCGCGTCCCAGCCGGCGGGCAGCGGCGACCACAGCAGCTCGGCGGTCAGCGTCTGGCGGCGGAAGTGCAGCGCCTGCACCACTTTGCCGAACGGCGTGTCGCTCTCGTCCAGCTCGCGGTTCATCGCCTCGCTGAGGCGCGCGGGCACGTACCAGTTGTCGGCTTCCGACAGCACGAGGCCGCCGCAAACGAGCTGCACCTGGCGATAGCGCACCGGTTCGTCGGCACCGATCGCCAGCTGCTCGCGCGCACCGTCCGGCAGCGGCTTGTCCGCGCCTTTCACCACCCGCGCCACCACCTTGGCGTCGTGCGCCAGGTGATGCGTGCCGCACCAGCGCTCCAGGGTCAGCGTGGCGCTGGGGTGGCTGAGCAGGTCGGCATTGAGCGATTGCAGCATCGCCATCGCCTTCATGCGGCTGTACGGCTCGTCGACCCAGCGCGTTTCCACCGGCTCGCGCGCGCTGGCGCTGAGCGAGCACAGCAGCGGCAGCGCGACGATGCCGGCGCGCGCGATCGAGACACCCACCTGGCGTTTCCTGTGCATAGGCGCCTCAGAGTCCCTTCGCCGCCTGGGCCACCGCGCGGAACAGCGCGCGGCCCTTGCTCATGGTCTCTTCCCACTCGGCGGTGGGGTCGGAGTCGTAGACGATGCCGGCGCCGGCCTGCACGTGCAGGCGGCCGTCCTGGATCACCGCGGTGCGGATCGCGATGGCGGTATCCGCATCGCCCCACCAGCCGATCCAGCCGATCGCGCCGGCATAGATGTTGCGCTTGTACGGTTCCAGTTCCTGGATGATCTCCAGCGCGCGGATCTTCGGCGCGCCGCTGAGCGTACCGGCCGGGAACGTAGCCTTGAGCACGTCCATATAGCCCACGTCCGGGCGCACCTGGCCTTGCACCTGCGACACGATATGCATCACGTGCGAGTAGCGCTCGACCGCGAAGGACTCGCTCACTTCCACGCTGCCGGTCTCGCTGATGCGGCCGATATCGTTGCGGCCCAGGTCGATCAGCATCACGTGCTCGGCGCGCTCCTTGGGGTCGGCCAGCAGCTCCGCTTCCAGCTCGAGATCCTCGGCTTCGGTGGCGCCGCGCTTGCGCGTGCCGGCCAGCGGACGCACCACCACCTTGCCGTCCTTCAGGCGCGCCAGGATCTCCGGCGAGGAGCCGACGATCTGCGTCTCGCCCAGATCGACGAAATACATGTACGGCGAAGGGTTGAGTGCGCGCAGCGCGCGGTACACGTCCACCGGGCGCGCGTTGAAGCGCACGCTGAGGCGCTGCGACGGCACCACCTGGAAGATGTCGCCGGCGCGGATGTATTCCTTGGCGCGCTCGACCATCGCCTCGAACTCCTCCTTGGTGAAGGAGGATTTGAAATCGCTCTCGTCCAGCGCCACCGACTGGGTGAGCTGCGGATACGAGGCGCCGCCCTGGCGCAGGCGATGCACCAGCGCGTCGAGCCGGCGCTGCGCTTCGGCGTAGGCATGCGGCCTGGCGGGGTCGGCGTGCACGATCAGGTACAGGCGGCCCTTGAGGTTGTCGAAGACGGCGACTTCCTCGGCCAGCATCAGCAGCACGTCCGGCGTGCCCAGCTCGTCGGCACGGTCCCAGCGCGCCAGGCGCGGCTCGATGTAGCCGATGGTCTCGAAGCCGAAATAGCCGACCAGGCCGCCGCTGAAAGCCGGCAGCTGCGGCAGCCGCGGCACGTCGTACTGCAGGCGCAGTTTTTCGATCTCGGCCAGCGGGTCGTCCAGGTGGCGGCGTTCGGTGACTTCGCCGCTGTCTTCCACTTCCAGCTCGTGCCCGCGCAGGCGGTACACGCGGCGGGCAGGCAGGCCGATGATCGAATAGCGTCCCCAGGTGGCGCCGCCCTCGACCGATTCGAACAGGAAGGTGTAGGGGCCATCGGCCAGCTTCAGGTACACCGACAGCGGCGTGTCGAGGTCGGAAAACACCTCGCGCACCAGCGGGATGCGCGTATGGCCCTGGGCGGCCAGCGCGTCGAATTGGTCTCGGGAAATCACGTCGTGGGGATCCGGGAAGCCAGGCGGGGAACACTCAAGGCGGCCATTGTAGGCATAGCGGCCGGGCGAACCGAAGGGGCCGCAACACTCGTGCTTGTCGCCCTCGGGCGCCACGCCTACCCTTGCGCGGATGGGCGCGGCACCCGCGTCCCCCGGTGGGAACCGATATGGATCAGTACTGCCTCGTGCTCACCGGCCGCCTGCTGCCAGGCCACGATCCGGCCGACGCGCAAGCGCGCATGGCCGAGGCGTTCGGCATGGAAGGGACGGATTTCCGCAAGCGCGTGTTCGAGCACGCGCCGCTGCTGATCCGCCGCGGGCTGGACCTGGCCGCCGCGCAGGCCCAGGCCACGCAGCTCGATGGCATGGGCGTGGAAGCGCAGCCCGAGCCCGACGACGCGCCGCTGGTCTGGCTGCTGCGCGCCGGCCAGGTGCGCGGGCCGCTGCCGGAAACCGCGCTGGCGCGCTATGCCGGGCCCGGCGACCAGTGGTGCCATGACGGCGGCCAGCAGTGGTTCCCATGGTCGCCATCCGGCGCCGGCGACCTGCCGCCGCCGATGCCCATCGATGCCGCGCACCCGATGCCGCCGCCGATGCCCGCTGCGCGCACGCCGCACCGGGCCGCGCGTATCCCCGGCTGGGCGATCGCCGCGCTGGTGATTGCCGCTGTGGGCCTCGCGCTGTGGCTGTACAAGCCCGCGCCGACTAGCGCGCCGGAGCAGGCGCAGCGCTACGTGCCGCGGCCGCTGCAGCCGCTCGAATTCGAGGACGACGACGACGATGCCTCGACCATCACCAGCGCCAACGTCGGCCAGTGCGCCGCCACCGCGCCATCGCCGCACGGCGACGAAGACCGCTTCCTGCTGACCGGCGGCCAGCGCCTGCTGACCGGGCGGGCGCAGCGCAAGGGCGACACCTATGTCGCCGAAGCCGCCGCGAGTTTCGACCGCAGCTGCCAACCGGACAGCATGCAGCTGTATGTGTTCCGCAGCGGCGTGTTCATCGGTACGGCGCTGGAGAATGCGGTGAGCGCGGCGAGCGCGAAGCTTGCGGATTTCCAGCTCGACGACGACCAGCACCTGAGCGTCACCCTGGTGCCGTGCAAGGCGCAGGGCGCCGACTGCGGCACGCCTGACAAGAAGCAGGTGGAAGTGCTGCATCGGGCCAGCGGGTGGATGGTGCAGCAAGCAGCGGCCGCAAGACCTTGACGTAGCTTGGGGTGAGCCGAAGGCGAACCCCAACGCGGCGACCTCGAACGCATCGTGCGGTCGGGGTTCGCCTATGGCTCACCCCAACCTACGGGTTACAGGCGCTGCCGCGGCATGCCGTGCAGGCTCAGCGTGAACGCCACGCCGCTGCCGTCTTCCAGATTCCGCGCCGACGCCACCCCATGGTGCCGCTCGGCCACCAGCCGCACCACGTACAGACCCAGGCCCAGATGCGGCACGTCGCCCGGCGTGGCTTTCTCGCGCAGGCTCACCAGCGAATCGAACAAGCGCCCCTGCATCGCCGCCGGCAATGGCTCGCCCTGGTTGGCCAGTTCGATCTCGGCGCCATCGCCCGCCGCGCGCAGGCTCAGCCGCATCCAGCCGCCTTCCGGGGTGAACGACAGCGCGTTGTCGAACAGCTTGTCCAGCGCCTGCGCAATCAACTCCGGCGCGCAGTGCAGGCGCAGCGGGCCATCCGGCAACAGGCATTCCATGCGCCGCGTGCCAGCCAGCGGCCGGTAGGCTTCGGCGCAGCCGCGCACCACTTCGGCCAGGTCCACGTCCTCGGGTTCGGCAGCGGCGATGGCGCGCTCCATCCGGCTGGCTTCGCTCATCGCGCGCACCAGGGTGCCCAGGCGCGCCACGCCGTCGCGGGCGCGGGCCAGGTACGGCGCCGCTTCCGGCGGCAGGGCGTCGCGGTCGGCCAGGGCGTGTTCGAGGTTGTCCAGCGAGGACTTCACGATCGCCAGCGGTGTATTGAGTTCATGCGACAGCTTGGAAGCGAGCGTACGCAGGTAGTCGGTATAACCACCGACCACTTCGAACAGGCGCTCGAAGCTGCGCGCCAGATCGCCGATCTCGTCCTGCGCGTCGGTCATCGGGAAGCGCGCCAGCATCTGGCCGTCCAGACGTCCATCGTTGGCCTGCGCGCGCTCGGCGGCGTCGCGCAGGCGCGCCAGGCGCAAGCTCAGCCGCGTGGCGAAGGCCAGCAGGATGCCGCCGGCCACCAGCAGCACGCCGAAGCTGGTCGCCAGCAGGCCCAGCAGGGCGCGGTTGGCCAGCAGCGGCACGGCGCGGCTGGACTGCTCCAGCAACAGCACGCCCTGCACCTTGCCGCCCCGCTCCAGCGGCACCGCCGCAGCCAGCACCACGCTGCCGCGCGCCTCGCCCTGCCGCCACAGCGTGGACGGCGTGCCGGCAGCGGCGCTGTTCACCTCATGCACGTCCAGACGCGGCGCGTCGTCGGTCCAGGGCTCGGCCTCCTCCAGCTGGTTCGCCAGCAGCGAGCGGTAGACCAGCGAGGCGAACCAGCCCGGCTGCTCGCTGGCCGGCACGGCCGTGTTGCCCAGGCGGCCGCTGCGCGCCAGCAGCCAGCCCTGCGGCGCCAGCACGCGGGCGCGCACGTTCTCGGGCGCGAGCTGGGCCAGTTCGTGGGAAAGCTCGGTGGAATAGCCCAGCAGCGGGCGCACGTCGGCCGCCTGCGGATCGCCGTCCGGCGCCGCGGCGTCGTAGATGCCGACGCCCAGGCCGTCCAGGCCGAGCGAGCGCGGCAGGCGCAGTTCGACGCGATAACCGCTGCCGTCTTCCTGCCACTGCGTGGCGATCCATTCCGGAAAACGCTCCACCGCCGGATCCAGCGGCCGCGCCGTGGCCGGCCCCGGCGCGGCACTGGCGATCAGGTAGCGGCGCAGCTGGCCGCCCTTGCGCAGGCCCAGGATCAGGTGATCCGCCGCCAGCGCATTGGCGTCGGCCGCGTCGGCCCGGGTGCGATGCGTGCTGCGCACGTCGACGTAGAGATAGAGCCAGTCGCGGTCCTCGGCCAGCAGCAGCTTGCCGCGCTTGCCCAGGGCCTGGCTCCACGGCGTCAGCGGGGCCCAGTCGTCGCCGTAACCGTCGACCGTGATCGGATTGACCGCCTGCTGCACATACCAGCCGATCTCATTCGACGGCAGCGGCGCATGCGTCACCACCAGGCTGCGCGCCACGGCGCGCGCCGACGCTACCAGCGCCTGCGCCTGTCCTTCGCGCAGCAGGGTTTCCATCTGGCGCACGTACAGCCAGCCCGCCACGGGCAGGGCCAGGGTGCACAGGGCGACGAGCAGCAGCTTGCGGCGCAGAGTCATCGACTGGCCGGGCCGCTCAAGGGCGCCAGCGATAGCCCACGCCGTGCACCGTCTCGATCGCATCGAACTCCGGTGCCACCGCGATGAACTTCTTGCGGATGCGCTTGATGTGCGAGGTGATGGTGGCGTCGTCCACCACCAGCTCGGCTTCGCGCATCAGCTGGTCGCGGTTCTTCACGTGGCCGGGGAAGCGCACCAGGGTGTGCACCATCCAGAACTCGGTGACGGTGAGCGGAATCTCTTCGTTCTTCCAGGTGATGCGCATGCGCTCGGATTCGAGCTTGAGCGGACCGTGCTCGATCACCGTCTCGCTGGACGCCGGCGCCTTCATCGACTCGATGCGGCGGAACAGCGCGGCGATGCGCGCGGCCAGCTGGTGCAGGCTGGTGTCCTTGCTCAGGTAATCGTCGGCGCCCAGGCGCAGGCCGGAGATCACGTCGAAATCCGAATCGCGCGCGGTGAGGAAGATGATCGGCAGCGTGGGCGACTTGGCGCGCAGTTCGCGGCACAGGTCGAAGCCGCCTTCCGGTTCGTCGCCCAGGCCGATGTCGATGATCACCAGCTCCGGCAGGCGCATGGCGAAGGCGGTCGAAGCCTCCCGGCGCGAGCCGTAGCCGCGCGTGTCGTAGCCGAAGCGGTTGAGCGCCTCGACATAGTTGGCGCGGATCAACGGTTCGTCTTCGACAATGGCAATGCTGCGGCCCATGGAGCAGTCCCTCTCGGTGCGGATGGCGCGCAGGGTGCTATGCGGGCTCGCCCGGCGCAAGGCGGGGGCCGTCGCTGCCCGCGTTTTGCCAGACGCCGTCGGGCCTTCGCCCGCACCCTGCCGGGCCGCGCGCCCGCCGCGGGCGCCTCATGTGCAGCACCCGCCAACACCCCGGATGCCGCCATGAGCAAGCCCGAACCGACCGATCCCAACGCCGAACTGCGCAGCTTCGAACCCCTGCGCGTGGTGCTGGCCCTCGGCGCCCTGCTGCTGGGCCTGGTGATGAGCATCCACTGACCATCTGCAGCGAACTGCCGTGGAAGGCATGGGCGGCCGGTGCGCAGGGAAGCGTGCCGGACCGCCGGGGCAAGCAGCCCGCCGCACGGCAAGCAGCGCTGACCGAGTGCCCCCTTCCCGTCCTCCTCCGGACGGTGAGTTCCGCCCCGCTCCCTCGCGGGGTTTTTTTATGCGGCGGAAATATTTTCGTCTCGCAAGGAACCAACCGGGGAATGCCCGGTCAGACCTTGCGGTGGCGCCCGAATCCATTGCCGTGGAACACGCAGGAGCGTAGGGCGCAGCCAGCGTGGTCTCCTCTGACGTCGTTCCGACGTCTTATCCCGGCGCTTCCCCGCGCCGGGATTTTTATTGCCCGAAGCTCAAGCGCCCAGCTGGGCGTGCATGGCCTGGATCACCGCCCGGTAGTCCGGCGCATTGAAGATGGCCGAGCCCGCCACGAAGGTATCCGCGCCGGCGGCGCCGATCGCGCCGATATTGTCCGCGGTGACGCCGCCATCCACTTCCAGCCGGATCGCGCGGCCGCTCTCGTCGATGCGGCGGCGCACCTCGCGCAGCTTGTCCAGCGCGTGCGGGATGAACTTCTGCCCGCCGAAACCCGGGTTGACCGACATGATCAGCACCAGGTCGAGCTTGTCCAGCACGTGGTCCAGCCAGTTCAGCGGCGTGGCCGGGTTGAACACCAGGCCGGCCTGGCAGCCGGAATCCTTGATCAGGCCAATGGTGCGGTCCACGTGCTCGCTGGCTTCCGGATGGAAGCTGATCAGGCTCGCGCCCGCCTTGGCGAAGTCCGGCACGATGCGGTCCACCGGCTTGACCATCAGGTGCACGTCGATCGGCGCGGTGACGCCGTAGCCGCGCAGCGCCTTGAGCACCATCGGGCCGATCGTCAGGTTGGGCACGTAATGGTTGTCCATCACGTCGAAATGCACCCAGTCCGCGCCGGCGGCCAGGGCCTTGGCGGTGTCCTCGCCCAGGCGGGCGAAGTCGGCGGAGAGGATCGAGGGGGCGATGACGTTGGGCTGTTTCATGGGCTGGCGCATGCAAGGGGAAAACAGGGGGAGCCTAGCACCGCCGATAACGGCGGCCGGGCTTACTTGAAGCCGCGCTCGGCCTTGATCCGCTCGTACGCCGCGTTGATCTCGCTGGCGCGCGCTTCGGCCCGCTTGCGCATGTCCTCCGGCAGGTCGCCCAGGCGGTCGGGATGGTGCTCGGAAATCAGCTTGCGGTAGGCGCGCTTCACCGCACGGTCGTCGACCTCGCGGCCGATGCCCAGCACGGTGTACGGATCGGGGCCGTTGGTATTGCGCTGCGGCGGCGCATAGCCGTTGCCCTGGCCATAGCCCGGGCCGCGGTAGTTGGCGCCGGCGTTCCAGGCGTAGCCCTTCATCGCCATCAGCGCCATCAGCTCCATGTCGCTGACGCGCAGGGCGAACGCGAGCTGGCGCAGGATCGCCATCTTTTCCGGTGGCGGGTTGCCCTCGGCCAGCACGGTGTCGATCACCACGTCCAGCACCGGGAAGGCATGGTCGCGGCGCACGCCGACCCATTGGCGCAGCTCTTCGATGGCCGGCGTCACGTCGAATTCCGGCTGCTTGCCGGCATTGAACGCGGCGACCGCCTGCTGGCGCTGCTCGGCGGGCAGGCCCATGCGCGACATCAGGCGCTCGGCCACGGCGATCTCCGCCTCGGACACGCGCCCGTCCGACTTCGCCACCGCACCCAGCAGGGCGTACAGCGGCCCGATATAGCCGCCCGCCGCCGGTGCACGGCGGCGCTGGGTGCTCTGGCGCATGCTGTCGATGACGAAGCCGACCACACCGCCGGCGATCATGGTCGACAGGCTGTGGCCGAACACCAGGCCCAGGAAGGCCAGCACCAGGGTCCAGGAAATATTCATGGCTGCGCCTTCAGCGGCGCCTGCTGGCTGTACCAGCGGGCCAGTTCGTCCAGGTCCGCCTCGCTGACCGGGCCGATCGCCGCCTGCATGATCGGCGCCTTGCGGCGGCCGTCGCGGTACTGGCGCAGGGCCTCGCGCAGGTAGTCGGCCTTCTGCCCCGCCAGGTGCGGCGCGCCGGGAATCTGCGCGATGCCGGTTTCGCCGTGGCAGGCCGCGCACAGGCCTACCCGCGCGGGCTTGGGCGGCGCTACGGCATGAGCGGGAAGGCTGGCGGCGAGGACGAGTACCGCGGTCGGGGCGAGGCGCATCGGCGACACAGGAGAGGGGCTAAAGACTCCCATACTAGCAGCCCCGCCAGGACGATCCGCGGCCCGCCCGCCGCTACAATAGGCGGCTTGCCCCGCCCGCCTCGTCCCACGCCAGATCAACCCAGGAGCCCGCCGTGCCCACCACCCTGCTGCAATCCGATCTCCCTGGCCTGGAACTGCTCCACCGCGGCAAGGTGCGCGACGTCTACGCGCTGCCGGGCAACCGCCTGCTGATCGTCGCCACGGATCGCTTGTCCGCCTTCGACGTGGTGCTGCCCGACCCGATCCCCGGCAAGGGCGAAATGCTCACCCAGATCTCCAACTTCTGGTTTGCCAAGACCGCCCACCTGGTGCCGAACCACCTGCTGCACACGCCGCTGGCCGAGGTGCTGCCCGCCGGCATCGATCCGGCGCTGTACGAACAGCGCGCCGTGGTCGCGCGCCGGCTGAAGCCGGTGCCGGTGGAGGCGATCGCGCGCGGCTATCTGATCGGTTCGGGCTGGAAGGACTACCGCGCCACCGGCGCGGTCTGCGGCATCCAGCTGCCGGGCGGCCTGCAGCAGGCGCAGCAGTTGCCGGCACCGATCTTCACCCCGTCGACCAAGGCCGCGGTGGGCGACCACGACGAGAACGTCAGTTTCGACGCGGTGGTCGCCGCGGTCGGCGCGGAGCTGGCCGAGCAGGTCCGCGCAGCCACGCTCACCCTCTACCAGTGGGCCGCCGCCTATGCCGCCGAGCGCGGCATCATCCTGGCCGACACCAAGCTGGAATTCGGCACCGACGAGCACGGCAAGCTCTACGTGATGGACGAGATGCTCACGCCCGACTCCTCGCGCTACTGGCCGGCCGACGAATACCAGGTCGGCATCAGCCCGCCCAGCTACGACAAGCAGTTCGTGCGCGACTACCTGGAAACGCTGGACTGGAACAAGCAGGCGCCGGGCCCGAGCGTGCCGGCTGAGGTGATCGACCGCACCGCCGCCAAGTACGCCGAGGCGCTGCGCCGCCTCGCCGGCATCGAGCTGGGCTGAGCCGCGCCATGCATACCGCGGAACCGCGCACCGGCATGGGCGCCTGGCTGGACAGCTACGCCGCCGACCATCGCCACCCCGTCAACCAGCGGCTGCACGAAGTGTGCGTGCCGCTGATCCTGTGGAGTGCGATCGCCCTGCTGTGGACGATCCCGGTGCCGGGCCTGCTCGGTCGCCCGGGCTTCTGGTCGGTGGCGGCGCAGGTGCTGGCCTTCGCCTGGTACTGGAAGCATTCGCGGCGCATGGGCGGCGCGATGTTGGTGGCCTTCGTGCTGCTGGACCTGCCCACCGCGTGGCTGTACGCGCAATACGGCCCGAGCACTTTGCGCTGGAGCGCCGTGGCGGTGTTCGCCATCGCCTGGGTCGGCCAGTTCGTCGGGCATGCGATCGAAGGCCGCCGCCCCAGCTTTCTTACCGACCTGTCGTATCTGCTGGTCGGCCCCGCCTGGCTGATGGACAAGCTGCTGCGCCGCCTGGGACTGGGAGCAGAGCAGGCATGAACACCTTCCTGATCCTGCTCAGCAGCCTGCTGTGGTGGGTGCTCTACAGCAGCATCGGCGGCCTGTTCGTGGCGATCATCGCGTGGGCGGTGCTGCGCTGGATCGAGCGCAGCCCGGTGGTGTTCAACCGCACCTACCTGGCCTGCCTGCTGTGGATGCTGCTGGACGTGATCGTGGTCGGCACGGTGCTGATGAAGCACGGCGCGAAGGTCGATCCGCTCCCGCTGCTGCACACCGCCGGCTGGCGCGCCGCCATCGTGCTGAACATGCTGGTCGGCGCCGCCCTGCTGTGGCGGCTGGTGCCGCGCATCGACGCGCGGCGCATCAAGCCGACCAGCGCCTGCCTCGCGGTGGCAGTGATCATGCTGGTGGCGTTCGGCGCAGTCACCAGCCTCGCCGGTTGATCGGCCGGTTGATCGGCCGGTTGATCAACGGGCGTCCGCCTGCTCGTTGGCCTTGCGCACTGCTTCGACGAAACTCTTGAACGGCAGGTCGGTGATGCCGACCAGGCCGACGTGCGAGTTCTCGCCATCGAGCGTGCGGCCGTTGACCGGCTGGTCGGTGTATTCGAACCAGTGCGCGCCGACCACGTTCGGATCCTTCGCCGCCGCCTGCACATAGCGCGCATACGCCTCGCCGCGCTGCGCCTCGTTCCACACCGGCACCACGCCGCGGCCGAACGGCCCGCGGTCGTCCGAGCCGAAATGGAATTCGGTAAGCAGCACCGGCTTGCCGAGCTTGGCGATCGCGGCCATGTCCACGCCGTGCTGCGGCACGTCGGTATAGGCATTGAAGCTGAGCACATTGCAATAGCGCGCGCAGGCGGCGACGGCTTCCGGCGTATTCACCGCGAAGCGGCCGCCGAGGAACAGATGATGCGGATCGTGCCGGTGCAGCGCCTCGCTGACCACGCGGAAATATTGCTCGGCGTATTGCTGCAGCCACGCGCTGTAGTCGGCGGCGATCGCCGGATGCGCCTCGCCCGGCAAGGGTGCGTCATAGCCGGTGGCGTTGAGCGCATCCCACGCATTCAATGCGATGCCCCAGGCCGCGGCCAGCTTCGCCGGCTCGCCGTACTTGCGCTTGAGCGCGGCGATGAACGCCTGCTTCGCATCGCTGCGCGCCTCGCCGCGCAGCGTGCCCAGCGCCAGACCCCAGCGCCCCTGCGGCCCCTGCCCGGCCCACGGCAATTCGTTATCGGCGAAGTAGCCCAGCAGCCAGGGATCGTTCTGCGCGCCTTTCGACGCTTTCACCACGGCCGCTTCGGCGGCCTGTGCGAAGCGCGGGTCGAACGGGTCGGGCATGCGGCCCCAATAGTCGTAGCCGCTGGACACATTGCCGAACACGCCGGCCACTTCGATCGAGCGGGTGTAGGCCAGGCGGTTCGTGCGTTCGCCGGCGAGGGCCTGGTCGCTCCAGTTGCCCAGCGTGTTGAAACCCCATGCGCGCAGGCGTGCGGTGGTACGTGCGCGCCAGGCCTGTGGCCAGTTCGCACCATCCAGGCGATACAGGTTGGCCGCGTAGAAATCGAACCAGCGCCCGTGGTTGTAGCCGATGCCGGCCGCGGCCTGTGCATCGGGCGAGCGGTTGTCGCTGCTGCCGTAGAACGCTCGCCACGCACCGCTGTCCGGCGGCAAGCCGACGAACATCCATTCGCGGCCTTGCACGTAGCTGCGCTGCTCCGTGGTCACCGCATTGACGCCCAGCGAGAAGAACGCATGGCCTTCCGGCGTCACCAGCGACCAGCGACCGTCGCGGCGCTCGGTGTGGAACCAGCCGGTGGCTTTGAACGAAGGCAGCTCGCGGCGGCCGCCGTAGGGGTCGCGCTTTGCCGGCGATGGCGCATCCACCAGCCTGGCCTGCGCGGCGCGCAGCGCGACATCGCTGTCGATCTTCTCCGGCCACTGGCCGCGCGTGTACTGGCCATAGCCGTCGACGATGGCGGTGTAGGCACCGCGCAGCGCCGCGTCGCCGGCCACTGTCTCCAGCTTGCCGAACAGCAGCGTCTGCGCCGCCTGCGGCGCGGGCATGCTCAGGCGCACCGACGCGACCTTGTGCAGATCGAGCTGGCCTTCGACCACGGTGGCGACCAGCACGCGCTGACCCTTGCTGTCGTACGGCATCGGCGGCCCCACCTGCATGCCCTGCGCGCGCGGCGAAGCGGCGTGCAGCGGCACGACCACGGTCTGCGGAGGACCGGCAGGAATGCCGACGGTGGCGTGCAGCGCCTGATCCTTGCCGGCGCCGTCGATATCGATGCGCAGCGTCACCGCCCAATCCATGCCGCTCTGCACGCGCAGGTGCAGTTCGCCCTGGCTGCTCCAGTCCCAAGTGCCTGCGGGTGCGATGGTCAGATGCGGCGCTGCGGCGGGCTGGAACACGAAGGGCTGCAGCACGGCCGCGCCATCGCGCACTTCATGGGCACCGCGCTGCACCTGTTCGAGCGCGACTTTGGCTGAGGGCTGTCCGAGATCGGCCAGCTGTCCGGCCACGGCAGACCCGCCGCACAGGGATGCGAATACCAAGCAGCCGAACGTATGCCATCGCTTCACGCGCTACTCCTTCGCCCCGACTGGAGCGACGTAGGTTGGGGTGAACGCAGTGAACCCCAACAGCACGGCATCCGGCAGCACCGGTTGGGGTTCGCTGCGCTCACCCCAACCTACGGCGTCACGCCGGACCTTGCCGCCGCTGCCACGCACGCCACACCAGATAGACCGGCACACCGACCAGCACCAGCAGCAGACTCATGCCTGCATCGCCGGGCGAATCCAGCACCGTCGCGGCAATCACACCCAGCACCGTCAACACGAACAGAAACGGCAGCACCGGATAGAACGGCACCCGATACGGCGCCGGCTCCGCCGCGAAACGGCGGCGATACCAGAACAGCGTGGCGATGCCGAACGCATGGAACAGCCACTCGCCCACCGTGGTGTAGTTGAGCAGCTGGCCGAAGCTGCCGGACAGCACCAGCACGATGGCCCAGCCGCCGAGCACCGCCAGCGCCACCTGCGGCGCGCGCGACTGCGGGTCGATGCGCCCTACCGCGCGGAAGAACATGCCGTCCGCGCCCATGGTCTGCAGCACGCGCGCGCCACCGGCGATGGCGATGCTGCAATAGCCGAAGGTGGAACAGGCGATGCCGATCGCCATCACCCGCGCGCCGGCGTCGCCGAACAGCTTGTGCATCAGGTCCGCGGCCGGCGCGTGGCTGGCGGCCAGACCCGCATGGCCGAGCCCGGCCAGGTAAGCGAAGTTGACCAGCAGATAGCACAGCACCACCGCCGCCAGGCCCAGGCCCAGCGCGCGCGGCAGCGTGCGCTGCGGTTCGCGCACTTCGCCGGCGAGGTCGTTGAGGTAATGGAAGCCGCCATAGGTGAACAGCACCGGCAGCAGCGCGCCGAGGAAATCCCAGGGCCGCGCCTGGTGCACCGGATCCGGCGCCAGCGCCATGCCGAAATGGCCGCGCGCCAGCACCAGCGCCGTCGCCACCAGCATGGCGATGGCCGCCAGCTTCAGCACGGTGAACACGTTGAGCATGCGCGAACCGGCGCGGATGCCGAAGAAATTCACGCCCACGATAAACAGGATCGCCGCCGCTGCCATCGGCTTCACCCACATCAAGGGCAGGCCCACCGCGGCGCAGAGGTAATCGGCAAAGGTGGTCGCCACCGCCGCCACGCTGCCCGGATAGTTGATCAGCGCCATGGTCCATCCGAACAGGAACGCCGGCAGCTGGCCGAACGCTTCGCGCAGATAGATGTAGATGCCACCCGCCTGCGGCCGCCGCGCGCCGAGTTCCGCGTAGCACAGCACCCCGGCCAGGGTGAGCGCGCCGCCGATCGCCCATAGCACCAGCAATTGCGCGCCGGACGAGGTGCGCTCGGCCACGGTGGAGGTGCTGCGGAAGATGCCGCCGCCGATCACGCCGCCGATCACGATGGCGGCGGCGTCCCAGGTGCCGAGACGGCGGAGGTAGGAAGGAGAAGTGTCAGTCATAAGCGTCGACGATAACCCGGGACGCCCCCTCATGACTGATGACCTATGCCCTATGCGCGGGAGCATGGAGCTCGGGCAGGACGTGGCGCGGCCTGCCCGTCCCCACCGCGTGCCGGGTTCAGCCCTCGCTGCGCAGCAGCGCCAGCACGGCCTTGGCCGCATCCACCGACGAGGCTGGGTTCTGCCCGGTCACCAGGTTGCCGTCGGTGACGGCATACGGATGGAAGTCGGCCTTCTTCGAGTACTCCGCGCCATGCGCCTTGAGCATGTCCTCGACCAGGAACGGCACCACCTCGGTCAGGCCCACCGCGGCCTCTTCGCCATTGGTGAAACCGGTGACGCGCTTGCCGCGCACCAGCGGCTCGCCCTTGAAGCGCGTGTGGCGGAACACCGCCGGCCCGTGGCACACCGCACCCACCGGCTTGCCGGCCGCATAGGTGCGTTCGATCAGCTCGGCGGAATGCTGGTCCTCGGCCAGGTCCCACAGCGGACCATGCCCGCCGGGATAGAACACCGCGTCGTACTGCGCCTTGGCCGCCTCGGCCAGTGGCAGCGTGTGGGCCAGCGCCTCCACCGCCTTGGCGTCGGCGCGGAAGCGGCGGGTGGCGTCGGTCTGCGCGTCGGCGTCGTCGCTCTTGGGATCGAGCGGGGGCTGGCCGCCCTTGGGCGAGGCCAGCACGAGCTGCGCGCCGGCATCTTTGAACGCGTAGTACGGCGCGGCGAACTCTTCCAGCCAGAAACCGGTCTTGCGGCCGGTGTCGCCCAGGCGGTCGTGCGACGTCAGCACCATCAGGATCTTCATTGCAGCTTTTCCTCACGTGGATGCCGCCCAGCTTGGCAGGCGGGGCGGTAAGTGCACGTGATCTGCGGGCCGGCGCGAGGCCTTCAAGCGCCGCGCCGGCGGATCGGCAGGAATGAGCAAACCCGGCGGCGGATCGGGTAGATCCGCCGCCGGGTTTGCGAGAAGGCCAACGGAGTCAGAGATCGTCGTTCTTCCGCCAGCGCCAGTTCTCGCCCGCGCCGACTTCCGATTGAATCTCTGCATCGACCCGCATCCTGCTCGACATGTTCACGATCCGCAGGGCGGAAAAACAGAACCGGATGGAATCGCCGCGCTTTTCCTTCGGCGACGCACAGGACGGCAGCAACGCCAGATGGATAGGATCGCCATCTTCCGCGCCGCCCTCGGCGGCCCCGTACACATCATTCGTACAGTTCATTCCCGCGGGTTGAGATATGGCACCGACAGCCGGCGAGCATATGGCAAGTGACGGAGATGAGGATGCATCGTCCTCTGGCCAGGTCACTGTGTAAGGCGCGGTGTTGGCGAAAGTAGCGCTATCCCCCGTCCATGCCGTGTTATGCCGATACGAACCTGGCCGCACGTGGAAATTGTTGTCCGTTCCACGTTCACTGGAATACGAGAGGGCCCACGAAATCGATGACAGCCTGATCGGAACAGTCGCCACGAACTCTCGTTGCCAGGTGAACTGTGGGATGACGTAGTCGAGACCCCTCTCCGTATAGTAGTGACGCGGATCGATGCCAGCGCCCCTTTCCTGCGCGAGAAAATGTTCCAGACTGGGGATCGCTTCGTAAAAGCTCTCGTCAGCCTGGATCCGATAAATGAAGCCGACGGCGCCAGGATTGGCCTCAAGGTAGGTGATCGCCAGACTCGTCGCCACTTCCAGGCTCGACGTGGCGGCGACAAAAGCGCTCTCTTCCGTCCACGCCAGCACGTGCCGTATCAGACTGGTATCGCTTCCCCGCGGGGAAAAACCGGAAGCAAAGATTTGTTCCGGCGGCCGGGTATCGAAACGGTAGACGAACCGCACCCCACCGTTAGCCCACGACGGAAACGCTCCACATAAGGCAAGGCCAAGCAGCAGACCCAGCCGTGATAACCATCGCTTCGCTGAAGTAGCCATGCCGACCCCATCAAGGATGTCCATAGGGCGGCCAGTACGGCCTGGCTCCGGCCCTGACCATTTCCAGGTGCGATATGCTGTTGGTTTCGCCGGACGATTCGACCTTGCCTAGCGCGGCAACGGATATTCCGGTGAGAAACGCCGCTTTCGCCATCGAGCACATCGCCTTACTTTCGATGTGAAAATAGCCATTGCCGTAGTACGGGTTAGCCGGATCGGCGATCGCCGCATAACACCGCTCCTCAGCGCTGCGCATTTGGAATCCGACCACTGGACCGGTTAGATGTATATCAGCCGCAGCAGTCGCCAAGGGCATGCAAGCCAGCAACAGAAGAATTAATACTTTCATTCGAAGTTCCCCCTTTGATAAAACCAGATTTTTCTATTCAAAACCGCGAAATCATTATTTCGCACTTAAGAAACTACGCCGACGGGCGCGATCTGGCTTCACCCTGGACGACTTGAATCGACCTAATCTGTCGCGTTGCCGCCGGCAGGCGCGGTTCCGTGCTTAACTCTCGCCACCGTCCACGCCACGCCGCCACCCGTTCGTGCCCTCCGTCCCGCGCAAGATCATCCACATCGACATGGACGCCTTCTACGCGTCGGTGGAGCAGCGCGACGCCCCGGAGCTTCGCGGCAAGCCGGTGGTGGTGGCGTGGCGCGGCGCGCGCTCGGTGGTGTGCGCGGCCAGCTACGAGGCGCGCAAGTTCGGCGTGCGTTCGGCGATGCCGGCGGTGCGCGCCGAGCGGCTGTGTCCGCAGGCGATTTTCGTGCCGCCGGATTTCGGCCGCTACAAGGCGGTGTCGCGGCAGGTGCGCGAAATCTTCTCGCGGCATACCGAGCTGATCGAGCCGCTGTCGCTGGACGAGGCGTATCTCGACGTCACCACCTCCATCACCGCGCTGCCCTCCGCCACCGCCACGGCTGAGGCGATCCGCGCGGCGATCCGCGAGGAAACCCGGCTCACCGCCTCCGCCGGCGTGGCGCCGAACAAGTTCCTGGCCAAGATCGCGTCGGACTGGAACAAACCGGACGGCCTGTTCGTGATCCGCCCGCACCAGATCCTGGACTTCCTCGCCCCGCTGGCGGTGGGCCGCCTGCCCGGCGTGGGCAAGGTGATGGAGGCGAAGCTGACCGCGATGAACATCGCCACCGTGGGCGACCTGCGCGCCTTCGCGGCGGAGGAACTGGAACAGCGCTTCGGCCGCTGGGGCCGGCGCCTGCACGAGCTGTCGCTGGGTATCGACGAGCACGCGGTGGAACCGGACCGCCCCACCCTGCAGGTCTCCGCCGAAGACACCTTCGCCAGCGACCTCACCCTGGACGAGCTGGAGCCGCATATCCGCCGCCTGGCCGAAAAGACCTGGGCCGCGCACGAGCGCGAGGCGGAGGGCGAACACGGCCGCATCGCGCGCACCGTGGTGCTGAAGCTGAAGACCAGCGACTTCCACACGCTGACGCGCAGCCTGACGCCATCCACCAGGCCGATCTCCGCGCAGGAGCTGGCCGACCTGGCCTGCGCCCTGCGCGCCCGCGTGGAGCGGCCGGCGGACAGCCGCTATCGATTGGTCGGCGTGGGGCTGTCCGGCTTCGTCGAACAGGACAGTTTCGTCGCCCAGGGCGACCTGTTCGAAGCCGGCTAGGCGCACTGCTGCACGGCGCCGGGATCGGCTACGCTGCGCCTCCTCCAGCCTTGCCGAGACGTACGACATGCATCTCGAACTGCCGAAAATGCGTTTGCATTCGCTGAAGGACTTCAGCAAGCACTATCTGATGATCGTGCTCAGCATTCTCACCGCGCTGGGGCTGGAGGCGTGGATCGAGCACTCGCATCATGCGCATGCGGGCGAGACCGCGAACCGGCAGATCCGCGCCGAGATCCAGGGCAATCTCGACGACGTGCGCTCCTCGATCAAGGCGAACGAGGCCTTGATCGCGCCGTTGAACGAACTCGACACGGCAGTAAGCCAGGACATCCGCGACGGTGCCGCGGCCGCCGTCGTCAACGAGCATATCCGCGCGCGCCGCGCCTCGTTCAAGCTGAGCGTCAACTGGCCGACCTTCGCCTCGCAGGCCTGGGACGTCGCGGTGGCCAACCAGTCGGCGAGCTGGATGGATGACGTCGATCTACGCCGCTATTCCGCCGCCTATGCGGACCTGCGCAATGCCTCGGACTGGATCACCCACGACAGCGTGATCCTGCTCAATGCGCCGAGCATGGCGGCGCTGCACACGCGGATCGACCTCGGCGCACCGGTCGACCCGCTGGAATTCGTCACCGTGCTGCGCCAGATGATCCATACCTCGCAAGAGGTCCAGTCGCACCTGCACCAGTTGGAAGGCCATCTGGTGCATGCACTGGCGCAGGAAGACGCCGGCAAGGCGCACGGCTGACGCTTACAGGTCCAGCACCTGGTCCAGGCCGCGGTGCACGCCGGGCGCCAGGCCCGAGACCTTGCGGATCGCCAGCAAGGCACCGTCGACATAAGGCCTGGCGCTGCTGCCTGCGTTGTGGCGCAAGCTGAGGGTCTGGTCCGGCATGCCGAAGATCACCTCGGCGCCGAGCACGAAGCCCGGCAGGCGCACCGCATGCACCTGCGCGCCGCCCAGCGTGCCGCCGCGCGTTTCGCGCACGCCCTTGGTCTGGTCCAGCGGCAGGCCCAGCTGCGGCTGGCGCACCTGGCCCAGGCGTCCGGCCAGCTCGCGCACCGTGCCGCTGGGCGCGTCCGGCTTGCCCTCGTAGGCGTAGTCGATGATTTCCCAGCTGGGGATGTACTTCGCCGCCTGCTCGGCGAATTTCTGCAGCAGCACCATGGTGAGCGCGAAGTTGCCGCAGGCGAGCACGGCGCGGCCCTTGGCGAGCGCGGCCTCGTCGATGCGCGCGTAGTCCTCGTCGCTCAGTCCCGACGTGCCGACCACCACGTGCGCGCCATGTTCGAGCGCGGCGAGGATATTCGCCTTCGCGCTGTCCGGCTTGGTGTACTCCATGAACACGTCGACCGGCCTGGCCAGCGCCTCGGCGGCGCTGGCGAATACCGGCGCATCGAGCCGCGCGTCGCCCAGCGCCTGCCCCAGCGTGCTGCCGGCGTGCTTGCGCGAGATGGCGCTGACCAGCTTCAGGCCATCGGCGGCGGCCAGGCCGCGGGCCAGTTCGGAACCGGCCCAGCCGGTGGCGCCCGCCAGACAAACGTTCAAGCTCATGGGTCACCTCGCGATCGAAAAGATGGAAAAACAGATGCCGCTGCTGCAGCCGCTTTGCAAGCCCGGTCGAGCATAGCCGGCCGGGCTTCCCGCACTGCCGGCCCACGGCCCCATCGGCTAGGCTCAGCAGTTTCCCGCATACCGCCGCCCGGACGCCGCCATGCACCTCGAATTGCCGAAGACACGCCTGCATTCGTTGAAGGATTTCGCCAAGCATTACCTGATGATCGTGCTCAGCATCCTCACCGCGCTGGGGCTGGAGGCATGGATCGAGCATGCCCACCACAAGCAGGCGGCCGCCGAGGCCAGCGCGCGCATCGATGCGGAGATTCAGCAGAACCTGGCCGAGATCCAGCGGATCTCCGAACACGACCAGGCGCGCGCGAAAGACCTGGCGCATTTCCGCGACGTGCTCGCCGCCGACATCAAGGCGCACGCCTCGGACGAAACCATCCGCCAGCATGCCCACGCGAACGCGCCCGAAGGCCTGTACCTGGATTACCGCTGGCCGGTGCTGCGCCGCGAAGCCTGGGACCTGGCCGTGGCCAACCAGTCCGCCAGCTGGATCGACAACGACCGCCTGCGTGCCTACTCGTCCATCTACGCCACCCAGGCCGCCAGCCTCAGCAATCTGGCCGCCGACATTCCGCTGGTGTTGAACGGCCCGCGTGCGATGGACATGGGACTGGACTTCGACAACGACGACTACCAGCCGCGCGAACTGCTGCACGTGGCGAACCAGATGGCGGGCACCGTGCACGAGGTGGTCAACATGCTGGACGGCCTGCACAAGCGGATCGAGGCGGCACTGCCGGCGGATAAGCAGCACAGGCATTCGTAGCGCCCG
Source organism: Dyella sp. 2RAB6 (assembly GCF_052115385.1). NCBI lineage: Bacteria > Pseudomonadati > Pseudomonadota > Gammaproteobacteria > Lysobacterales > Rhodanobacteraceae > Dyella > Dyella sp. 2RAB6. The sequence continues at coordinate 157,098 of NZ_JBFRGP010000003.1, read as the reverse complement.
CCCCGTCATTCCGGCGCAGGCTGGAATCCAGTGGCGATGTGCTCCGTGGAAATATGGAGTGCGGAAGCTTCAGCTTTAAACGTTTCGCGACAATCACGCGGTGTCGCCACTGGATTCCGGCCTGCGCCGGAATGACGGGCTTTGGTTCTTCACACCTTGAACACACGATCGCACCGCGTGTTTTTTCGAATGCACGAATCGTTGAACATCATTAACGGCGCGCGCGTTCTTTCACCCGGAAGCTATTTTCAAGGCATGTGCGCAGCGCCTCCGCGCGCGCACCGCACGATTTGCATCGCAGGTGCTTGACGCAGTCTCTTTCGATTTGCAAAGCACACCGAAGATGCATTACCAAGGCCGACGGAACGTTTGTGCCCGGATGGCCGAACGCTCTCTCAGGGGATGCGTCATCGCTCGAACTCTCCGCGGTGGGATGAAGCGGAGCACATGTAGCTGCATGAATCGTCGCCACCGCGATGCGGTCGGCGCGCAGGTGAGTTGTTGCCCGAAACCGGCGAATGGAATCCTCCAACGCCGGAACCAAAAACTTATTTCGCGTACCAGGGAGAATTCAATGCTTGCGAAGTTGACGTTTGTGCTGGCGGCCGGCGTGCTCAGTGCTGCCTGTGTTTCCGCGGCCTATGCCGCACAGCCCGCGAATGTTTCCAGCCAGGCCGGCACCGAGCTGGTCGCTCCGTTCGAAGCGCAGGCCCGCGCGCAGTGGCGCGAGGACATCGCGCATATCGCCACGCCGGCGGAAGGCTGCTTCCACGCCACCTACCCGAGCGTCGTGTGGGAGCGCGCGGCGTGCAAGGCGGCGATTCCGCGCGTGACGCCCACGCCGCGCTGGCGCAGCTTCGGCGCCGCGCAGAACGCCGGCAACGGCAACGACTACACGTTGCACTCGTCAACGCTGATCACCAAGGCGGTCGGCAGCTTCCCGACCGTGACCGGCGTGACCTCCGAGTCCGGCGTGGGCGTGGCCGCCTATGGCGGCGGCGGCATCCTCGGCGCCAACGAGTACTCGCTGCAGATCAACTCCAGCTTCGACGACACCACCTCGGCCTGTAAGAACCACTCCGGCTGCACCGTGTGGCAGCAGTACGTCTACGCGCCGGACTATGAAGTGGACGGCGAAGCGGCGGTGTTCATGCAGTACTGGCTGATCGGCTACGGCGGCAGCAGCTGCCCCAGCGGCTTCGGCAGCGACGGTTCCGGCGACTGCTACAAGAACAGCGCCGCCGCCACCGCGCCGGACGTACCGGCCACCCAGCTCGGCAATGTAAAGCTGACCGGCACCGTCACCGCCGGCGGCAACGACACCGTGGTGTTCACCAACGGCACCCAGGCCTACAGCTCCAGCGGCAAGGACAGCGTGCTGTACCTGGCGACGGTGTGGAAGGTGGGCGAGTGGAACGTGGTCGGCAATGCCGGCGGCTCGATGGCGAAGTTCAACACCGGTTCGTCGATCACGGCGAAGCTGGCGGTGACCAATGGCTCGACCACCGCGCCGTCCTGCGTGGCCAACTCGGGCAGCACGGGCGAGAGCAACAACCTCAACCTGGGTAGCTGCTCGACGGGTGGCGGCTCGACGCCGTACATCCAGTTCACGGAATCGAACTGAGCAAAGCCCGTCACCCCGGCGCAGGCCGGGGTCCAGTGGCGGTGATGTGTGATTGTCGCGAAGGGTTTTGCGTGCTTCGCACAACGTACTTCACTGGATTCCGGCCCTCGCCGGAATGACGAGCTAAAAAAAGAGCCCGGGCAAGCCCGGGCTCTCTTCATGCCGGAAGCTTACTTCCGCTTCGGAATGTACAGGTCGGTGATGGTGCCTTCGTACACCTCCGCTGCCATGCCCACCGACTCGCTCAAGGTGGGATGCGGATGGATGGTGAGGCCGATGTCGGCCGCCTCGCTGCCCATCTCGATGGCGTGGGTGATCTCGGCGATCAGGTCGCCCGCATGCGGGCCGACGATGGCGCCGCCGACCACGCGGTGGGTTTCCTCGTCGAAGATCAGCTTGGTGAAGCCCTCGGTGCGGTCGATACCGATGGCGCGGCCGCTGGCCGCCCACGGGAACTTGCCGACGCCGATCTTCAAGCCCTTCTCCTTGGCCTCGCGCTCGGTCACGCCGACCCATGCCACTTCCGGATCGGTGAACGCCACGGAGGGGATCACGCGCGCATCGAAGTAGCTCTTCATGCCCGCGACCACCTCGGCGGCCACGCGCGCCTCGTGGGTCGCCTTGTGCGCCAGCATCGGCTGGCCGACCAGGTCGCCGATGGCGAAGATGTGTGGCACGTTGGTGCGCATCTGCGTGTCGACGTTGATGAAGCCGCGCTCGGTCACCGCGACGCCGGCCTTATCCGCGCCGATCTTGTTGCCGTTGGGCGAACGGCCCACCGACACCAGCACGCGGTCGAACAGCTTGGTCTCCGGGATGCTGTCGCCTTCGTAGGCGACCTCGATGCCCTTCTTGGTGGCCTTGGCCTCGGTCACCTTGGTTTTCAGGTGCACGCCCTTGAGCTTGCCGCCTAGGCGCTTGGCCAGCGGCTTGATCAGGTCGGCGTCGGCGCCGGGGATCAGCTGGTCCATGAATTCGACCACGGTCACTTCGCTGCCGAGCGCGCCGTACACCGTAGCCATTTCCAGGCCGATGATGCCGCCGCCCACCACCAGCAGGGTGGCCGGCACGTCCTTGAGTTCCAGCGCGTCGGTGGAATCCATCACGCGCTCGTCGTCCCACGGGAAGGCCGGCAGCTTCACCGACTGCGAACCGGCGGCGATGATGGCCTGCTCGAAGCGGATCAGCTTCTTGCCTTCGGCCGTCTCCACTTCCAGCTCGTGCGGCGACACGAACCTGCCCACGCCCTGCACCGTGCGCACCTTGCGCTGCCTGGACATGCCAGCGAGGCCGCCGGTGAGCTGGGCGACCACCTTGTTCTTGAACGAGCGCAGCTTGTCCAGGTCGAGCTTCGGCTTGCCGAAGCTGACGCCATGCGCGGCCATCGCCTCGGCCTCGTCGATCACGGCGGCGGCGTGCAGCAGCGCCTTGGACGGGATGCAGCCCACGTTGAGGCAGACGCCGCCAAGAGTGGCATAGCGCTCGACCAGCATGGTGTCCACGCCCAGGTCGGCGGCGCGGAACGCGGCGGTGTAGCCGCCGGGGCCGGAGCCGAGCACCACCAGCTTGCATTCGATATCGGCGGTGCGGCCGGAGGCGCCGGCCGCCTGCGGGGCGGGCGCCGGGGCCTTGGCGGCGGGGGCCGCTGCAGGCGCCGGTGCGGGCGCGGCAGCCGGCGCGGCGGCGGGTGCCGGTGCGGCGGCGTCGGCGGAGACTTCGAGGATGACGATCACGGCGCCTTCCGACAGCTCGTCGCCCACCTTCACCTTCAATTCCTTGACGGTGCCGGCGGCACTCGACGGGATCTCCATCGTCGCCTTGTCCGACTCCAGCGTGATCAGGCTCTGGTCCTTGGTCACGCTGTCGCCGGCCTTTACCAGCACTTCGATCACCGGCACCTTGTCGTGGCCGCCGATGTCGGGGACTTTCACTTCGATCGTATTAGCCATGTCGTCGATGCCTCCGCGTCAGAGCAGCAGGCGGCGGATGTCGCCGAGCTGGGTGGCGAGGAAGGAGGCGAAGCGCGCGGCCAGTGCACCGTCGATCACACGGTGGTCGTAGCTCAGCGACAGCGGCAGGATCAGCCGCGGCGCGAATTCCTTGCCGTTCCACACCGGCTTGGTCTGCGCCTTGGACACGCCAAGGATCGCCACTTCCGGCGCGTTGACGATCGGCGTGAACGCGGTGCCGCCGATGCCGCCCAGCGAGGAGATCGAGAAGCAGCCGCCGGACATGTCGTTGGGGCCGAGCTTCTTGTCGCGCGCCTTCCTGGAGATCTCGCCCAGTTCGACGGCGAGGTCGAGCAGGCCCTTCTTGTCGCAGTCGCGGATCACCGGGACCACCAGGCCGTCCGGCGTATCCACCGCGATGCCGACGTGGAAGTACTTCTTGAGGATCAGCTTCTCGCCGGTCGCGTCGAGCGAGGCGTTGAACTGCGGGAATTTCTTCAGCGCCGCGACCACCGCCTTGATCTGGAACACCAGCGGGGTGACCTTCAGGTCCTTGTTCTCTTCGCCGAGCTTCTTGCGGAAGGCTTCCAGCTCGGTGATGTCCGCGTCTTCGTGCTGCGTGACGTGCGGGATCATCGCCCAGTTGCGCGCCAGGTTGGCGCCGGAGATCTTCTGGATGCGGGTGAGCGGCTTCTCCTCGATCTCGCCGAACTTGGCGAAGTCCACCTTCGGCCACGGCAGCAGGTTGAGGCCGCCGCCGGCCGGCTGCGCCGCGCCGCTGGGGCGCGCGCCGGAAGCCAGCGCATGCTTGACGTAGGAGGTGATGTCCTCGCGCACGATGCGGCCACCGCGGCCGCTGCCCTTCGCCTGGCGGATGTCCACGCCCAGCTCGCGCGCGAAGGCGCGGATGGCGGGGCTGGCATACGGGGCGTCGCCCGGCATCACGATGCGCGAGTCGAACGGGGGACGCGCGGCCGGCGCCACGTCGCCTTCCGGCGCGTTGCCGGGCAGGACGCCGCGGCCGCCGAGCGGGGCGGGCTTTTCTTCGACCTGCGGCACGGTGGCCTGGGCGGGGGCGAGGGCCGGGGCCGAAGCCGGCGCAGCAGCCGGGGCGCCTTCGGCGCTTTCGATCAGGGCGATCACGGCGCCTTCGGACAGCTCGTCGCCGACCTTGACCTTCAGTTCCTTCACCACGCCGGCGAACGCGGCGGGCACTTCCATCGTGGCCTTGTCCGATTCCAGCGTGATCAGGCTCTGGTCCTTGGCGACGGTGTCGCCCACCTTGACCAGCACCTCGATCACCGGCACGCCGTCGTGGCCGCCGATATCCGGCACCAGGGCTTCGCGGACCCCGCCGGCGGCCGGCGCCGGAGCAGGCGCGGCGCGGGTAGGTTCGGCGGCCTTGGCCGGGGCGGCAGCCGGCGCGGGGGCCGGAGCCGGCGCGGCGGCCTGGGGCGCGGGCGCCGGGGCGGCAGCCTCGTCGGCCTCGATGATGGCGATCACGGCGCCCTCGGACACCTCGTCGCCGACCTTGAGCTTGACCTCCTTGACCGTGCCGGCGAACGGCGCGGGCACTTCCATGGTGGCCTTGTCCGATTCCAGGGTGACCAGGCCTTGTTCCTTCGCGACCTTGTCGCCGGGCTTCACCAGCACCTCGATCACCGGGACGTTGTCGTGCCCGATATCCGGTACGCGGGCTTCTTTCAGGTCGGCCATGATTTCTCCTGCGATGTCGATGGCGCAGCGCCTGGGGGGTGGCGGCGCGCAAGAGCCCAATCATAGCGAAGGCGCCCGGTCCCGTCTGGATCGATCTTGGTCCTGGGGGGTCCATGCGCGGACGTATGCGGGCCGAAATTCTGGACTCTGTCCCCATGCCTGGGTCCTTCTCCCTCCGGGAGCACGCGGGGAGGGCACAGGGATGTGCCCGGCTTTGAGGAGCGAGGAAGGTGGCGGCAGCCGGATGAGGGTTCGGCCGGAGTGCAACGCACCACTTCGCCCGGACCCTCACCCCAACCCCTCTCTCCCACGGGGACTACCTTCGGGTCGCCGACGGGAGAGGGGCTAAAGCCAGTTCAGTCCGGCAGCTTCCCCTGCACCACCCTTAGCTCGCGCTGCGGGAACGGGATGCTGATGCCCTCGGCCTCGAAGCGCTCCTTGATCCGGCGCAGCAGGTCGGTCTGGGCGCCCCAGATGTCGCCGCTGCGGGTGAAGGCGCGGATCACCAGGTTCACCGCGCTGTCGCCCAGCGATTCGGTCCACACGCCCGGCGCCGGGTCGCGCAGGATGCGTTCGTCGGCCTCGAACAGTTCGCGCACCGCCGCCATCGCCTTGCCGATGTCGTCGCTGTAGCCGATGCCCACCTTCAGCTCGAAGCGGCGGGTGCCACGGCGGTTGAAGTTGACGATGGCGTCGGCGCCGATCTTGCCGTTGGGCACGATCGCCTCGCGGTTGTCCGGCAGCACCAGCAAGGTGTGCATGAGGTTGATCGAATCGACCGTGCCGTCGATGCCGCCGGCGGTGATGTAGTCGCCCACGCGGAACGGTCGGAACACGATCAGCAGCACGCCCCAGGCCAGGTTGCTCAGCGAGCCCTGCAAGGCCAGGCCGATGGCGAGGCCGGCGGTGCTCAGCGCGGCGATCAGCGGCGCGGACGGCACGCCGGCCTGCTGCAGCGCCATCACCACCAGCAGCACGATCAGCACGCCGCTGATCAGGTTGCGCAGGAAGCCGCTCAGGGTGGGGTCGAACTTCGCGCGCTGCATCGCGCGCAGCGCGAAGTTCGCCACGCGCGCGGCGATCCACAGGCCGAACAACAGGATCAGCAACGCGATGGCGATATTGATCAGGTGATCGATCGCGTTTTCGGAGAAATGCAGGCGCACCAGGAAATCGTGCATGAAGGGGCGTCCATCCGGGGGAGACAGACTTCAAGCCTAGCAGGCGCGCGCGCACGGCCGGAACCGCGCACGCACCCGCACAAACCGCACGCATAAAAAAGCCGCGCCATGGGGATGAACGCGGCGTGGAGTAGAGCGTCCGTTGGGGGGAACGGCCGGAGCGCTCCGTTTCGCCTCGACTCAGCGCGAGGCGACGTCCGGGTCCTTCTTGGCCGGCGTCTTGTCGTTGTCCTTGTCGTACTTGACCAGTTGCAGGCGCGAACCGTCGGCGAGGCGGAACTGGAACTGCTGCTGCAGCTGGTCGAGCGCCTGCAGGCGCGGGCACAAGGCCTTGGCCCGATCGCTCAGATGGTCGGCGCGCGCGTTGATCTCGCGGTCGATGCTCTTGTCCAGCGAGTCGGCGCGCGCTTCCAGCGCCGCCACCTTGGACTGGTCGCCGCTCAGCGCCGCCGTGACCGCGCTGGCGGTGACCTTGCCGACCAGGTCGCCGACGGTCTCTTCCACGCTGTCGGTCAGCGCCTCGCTGACCGCGCCGTGTTTCCACACGCCGCGGCCGAGCGAGCCGTCGATATCGGCGATCGCCTGCGCGTGGCGGCGATCCAGGCGCTCGGTAAGCTTGCGGCGCTCACCGTCGCCTTCGGCGAAGGTCGCCATCACGGTGCGCATCGAAGCGAAGCCGATGTCCACGCCTTCGCGCGCGATGCCGGCCACTTCGGGCAGCAGGGTGCGCACATTGCTTTCGTACTGGCGCAGGCGCGCGGCGTCGCCGGCGGAGACGGCGATCTCGCGGTCGTCCACGCGCAGCTGGCCGTCGTGCATGAACACGTTCGACGGCTTGCCGTCGTCGCGCTGGAAGCGGATGCCGGTGGCGTCGACGCGCACGTCGTACGAGGTCGCGTAGCCGCAACTGGTGTTGTCGATATGCATCTCGCGGGCCTGCGCCGGCAGGGTCATGGCCAGGCCGAGCGCAAGCGCGGTGGCGGCGAACGTGATGCGCATGGTCGATCCCCTCATGGCGCGGGCCGGCCCTCCGCCGGCCCATGTCGGCACGATGCGTCGGCGCGGGCCGCAACGGCATGGGCCAGCCGTCATGCCCTGCCATCGGTCACATGCGGCGTCGCGCATAGGCAGGCGCGCGCCAAGCCGCTAAGTTGGCCGGACCATCGGCCAAGGGAAGCATCCACATGCGGGACGGCTGGGACGTGATCGTGATCGGGGCCGGCCTGGCCGGACTGGCGGCGGCGACCGAACTGGCCGATGCCGGGCGGCGGGTGCTGGTGCTGGAACAGGAGCCGGAACAGAGCCTGGGCGGCCAGGCGTTCTGGTCGTTCGGCGGGCTGTTCTTCGTCGACTCGCCCGAGCAGCGCCGCATGGGCGTGCGCGACTCGCATGCGCTGGCGCTGGCCGACTGGATGGGCACGGCCGCGTTCGACCGGCCGGAGGACCACTGGCCGCGGCGCTGGGCCGAGGCTTATGTCGATTTCGCCGCCGGCGAGAAGCGCGCCTGGCTGCATGGCATGGGCATGCGCTGGTTCCCGGTGGTGGGTTGGGCCGAACGCGGCGGGCATGGGTCATACGGGCATGGCAATTCGGTGCCGCGCTTCCATGTCACCTGGGGCACCGGGCCAGGCGTATTGGAGCCGTTCGTGCGGCGCGCCCGCGCGGCACAGGCGAAGGGGCTGATCGAATTCGCGTTCCGCCATCGGGTGGACGAGCTGCTGGTGGAAGGCGGTGCGGTGGTCGGCGCGCGCGGCGTGGTGCTGGCGCCGGATGGGATCGAGCGCGGCCGGCCGAGCACGCGTGAGGTGGCAGCGGATTTCGAAAAACGCGCGCAGGCGGTGATCGTCGCCTCTGGCGGCATCGGCGCCAATCACGAGCTGGTGCGCCGGCATTGGCCCAGCCGTCTTGGCCCGGCGCCCGCGCACATGCTGTGCGGCGTGCCGGCGCATGTGGACGGACGCATGCTGGCGATCAGCGAGGCGGCCGGCGCGCAGCTGATCAATCGCGACCGCATGTGGCATTACGTCGAGGGCATCGAGAACTGGAATCCGATCTGGCCGGACCATGCGATCCGCATCCTGCCCGGCCCGTCCTCGCTGTGGTTCGACGCCACCGGCCGGCGCCTGCCCGGCCCGCTGTGGCCAGGCTTCGACACCATGGGCACGCTGGCCTGGCTGCGCCAGACCGGCTACGACTACAGCTGGTTCGTGCTGGACCAGCAGATCATCCGGCGCGAGTTCGCGCTGTCCGGCTCCGAACAGAATCCGGATCTCACCGGCAAGAGCTGGCGCCAGGTCGCCAGGCGCGCCATCGGCAAGGGCGCGCCCGCGCCGGTGGAAGCGTTCAAGCAGCACGGCCGCGACTTCATCGTGCGCGACACGCTGGAGGAGCTGGTAGCCGGCATGAATGCGCTGGCCGGCAACGAGCTGCTCGACGTGGCGGCACTGCGGCGCGAGATCGAGACGCGCGACCTGCAGTTCGACAACCCCTATGCCAAAGACGCCCAGGTGATGGCGATCCATAACGCGCGGCGCTATCGCGGCGACAAGCTGGTGCGCGTGGCCAAGCCGCACCGTCTGCTCGATCCGGCCAACGGGCCGTTGATCGCGGTGCGTTTGCATGTGCTGACGCGCAAGACGCTGGGCGGCCTCGAAACCGACCTGCAGGCACGCGTACTGGCGCCGGATGGACAACCCCTGCCCGGCTTGTACGCCGTGGGCGAGGCGGCGGGCTTCGGTGGCGGTGGACTGCACGGCTATCGCGCGCTGGAAGGAAGCTTCCTGGGCGGCTGCCTGTTCTCCGGCCGCGTCGCGGGGCGTGCCGCAGCGGCAGCGGTGGCTTGAGCGCTGCCGCTGACATCGTCGTCTACGGCACCGGCAGCGTCGGTGGTTATCTGGGCGGGCGGCTGCATGGCCACGCCGCGGTGCGCTTCATCGTGCGCGAACGGATGCTGCGCACGCTGCGCGAGTGCGGCATGACGTTGACCGATCTGCATGGCTTCGAGCGGATGATCGACGGCGCGGCGCTGGATCTGCGCACCGCGCCGGCGGACGCCATCGCTCCGCTGGTGCTGGTGACGGTGAAATCCGGCGATACGCCGCAGGCGGCGCGGGAGCTGGCCGCGGTGCTGCCGCCGGATGCGCTGGTGATCAGTTTCCAGAATGGCCTGCATAACGCCGATGCCTTGCGCGACGCCCTGCCCGGCCGCACGGTGCTGGCGGGCATGGTGCCGTTCAACGTGCTGCAGCGGGAACCGGGTGCGTTCCATCAAGGTTCCAGCGGCGAGCTGATGGTGGAGGAACACCCGGCGCTGCAACGCTATCTGCCCGTGTTCGCCGCCGCTGACCTGCCGCTCGAGCCGCGGCGCGATATGGCGGCGGTGCAGCGGGCGAAGCTGCTGTTCAATCTCAACAACGCGATCAATGCGCTGTCGGACTTACCGCTGCGCGACGAGCTGGCCCGGCGCGGCTGGCGGCGCTGCCTGGCGTTGGCACAAGGCGAGGCGCTGGCGATCTTCGGGCACCTGGATCTGCCGGTGGCGAAGCTCACCCCGCTGCCACCGGGCTGGCTGCCCGCGCTGCTGAAGCTGCCCGATGCGCTGTTCGCACGCCTGGCCTCACGGATGCTGGCGATCGATCCGCTGGCGCGCTCGTCCACCTGGGAAGACCTGCAGGCGGGGCGGCGGACCGAGGTCGATGCGCTGCATGGAGCGGTGGTCGAGCTGGCCGAACGCGCGGGGCGGCGGGCGCCGGTCAATCAGCGCATCGTCGAGCTGGTGCGCGAGGCGGAGACGAAACCGGTGGTGTGGACGTCGGAACGCTTGCTGGGCGAGCTGCGCGAGGCTTCGAGCCGTCCGACCTGAATCACCGGCCGGCGCAGGTTGGGGTGAGCGCAGCGAACCCCAACAGCCGCATGTCGTGCACGTTGGGGTTCGCTGTGCTCACCCCAACCTACGTCCATCATTGATGCTCCGCCTGTCCGGCCAGATGTCGCCGCATGTCGCGCAGCGACAGCGTCTCCCACACCGCCACCAGCAGCAGCACCACCGTGGTGAGCGTGGCCAGCCAGAACACCGACAACTGCAAGGCCGGCACCACCAGCAAGGCCAGCAGCCCCAGCCCCACCAGATGCGACAGCGGAAAGTTGCAGCGCCCCGCGGTCATCTTGAACAACGCGTTGCCCAGCAGATAAAGCATCGGCCCGCCGATCAGCACGATCATCGCCGGTATCTCGCAGCGCGCATGCGGATGGCTGAGGCTCAACTCGTCGCCCACCGCGCTGACCACGATGCCGGCGATGATCGGCAGGTGCATATAGGTATAGGCCAGGCGCGCCGTGCGCCCCGGATCCGCCGCGTGGCGGATCGCGCGGCTGCCACGCTCGGCGCCGAGGTCGAAATAGATCCACCACATCGCCACGCAGCCCAGGAAGGCCGCCACGAAGGCGGGCGCCGCGTCGGCCATGGCGCTGGAATCGGCGAAGCTCGAACCGGTCACCACCAGCGATTCGCCCAGCGCGATGATTACGAACAGGCTGCAGCGTTCGGCGAAGTGGCCGCCTTCAATATCCCAGTCGGCGGTGCTCGAACGACCCAGGCCCGGCACATAGAAATAGGCGGCTGGCCCGAGGTATTCGATGCCGAGCGCGGCGATCCACCACAGGAAGCGCGGCATGCCGTCCTGCCATGCGCCGACCAGCCAGCACGCGCCGGCCACGCACAGCCACAGCAGGATGCGCATGAAGTTCGTGCGCTGCTGCAGCGTGCCGCCGCGGTGCAGCGCCCACACCATGAACAGCGAACGGCCCACCTGCATCGCCACATAGGCGCCGGCGAACAGCAGGCCACGCTCGCCGAACGCCTGCGGCAGCGAGGCCGACAGCAGCAGGCCGGCGAAAGTCAGCGCCAGCATCATCGCGCGCACCGCGATGCGGTCCGGGTCCAGCCAGTTGGTAACCCAGCCGGTGAAGATCCATACCCACCACACCGCCAGGAACAGCAGCAGCACGTGCGCCGCGCCCAGCAGGCTGAGGTCGTGCAGCAACGTGTGGGAAAGCTGGGTCACGGCATAGACGAACACCAGATCGAAGAACAGCTCGATATTCGTCACCTTGCCGTGGCTGCCCGCGACGCGCGCGCGCAGCAGGCCGGACGGTGAGACGTGCGAAGAAGGCTTCGGCGTGGCGGACATGGCGGGCTTCCCTGGAGGCCATCTATTTATGGCACGGCATGCGTGCGTCGACCACCGCTGGCGTGGTCATTCGATACGGGCGACCTTGCCTTGCACGATCACCACGGTGACGGTGCGGCGCCCCTGCCGATATTGCCAGCGCTCGCCTTCGACCGCCTTGCCGGCGGCGGTTTTCGCGCGCTGCCCGCCCTTGCTGCTGCGCTTATGTTTCGGCTGCTTCGCCGCAGCTTTGCCCGCCGCTTTCCCCGCACCACTCACCTTGTGCACCGGCTGCCCCAGCAGCTCGACGACGCGCGCCGCGCTGTCGCCGGTGACCAGCACCTGCTGGCCGACGCGCAAGCTGTCCGCCTGCGCCGGCGCCGCCACGCAGAGAAAGAGGATCACCCATATCCAGAAACGCATGATTCACTCCCATGGCGCCACGAGCGCCGTGGGAGTGAATTTAAGTTTGTGCGGCGGAAAGCATCAGCGGCGCATGCCGTCACGATATGTAAGGCATTGCCGTGCGGACAGGCAGGCTCAGTTGCTGAGTTCCTCGATCCTGGTCACCTTGCCGCCGATCACGCGGTAACGCTGGCTACGCCAGCACGGACATCGGAACGAGACCGCGCGTGGTGAAATTCCTTTCCAGGCGGGGATGAGGGAACTCAGAAACCGGCGCCGGGCTGGGCCAGGTAGTGCAGCTCTTCCGGCGTGCAGACGCGGCCGAGCACGGCATTGCGGTGCGGAAAGCGGCCGAAGCGTTCGATCACCTCGCGGTGGCGCTGCGCATAGCCGAGATAATTGGCGTAGACGGCCTCGCCGGGAAACGCCGCACAGGTGGCTTCGGCGAGCGCCACGCTGCGGTCCTGCAAGGCCAGGTCCTCGGCATGCTCCAGCGGCAGGTAGGCGAACACGCGCCAGGCCGGCGGCAGCCGTTGGTCGAAGCCCTGCGCGATGCCTTCCAGTGCAAGCCGCTGCGCCTTGGCGTCGCAGGCGAAGGTCCGCGGATCGCCGCGATGCAGGTTGCGGCTGAACTGGTCGAGCACCAGCAGCAGGGCGATCCAGCCTTCGGGCAGCGCGATCCAGCGGTCCAGCTCGCCGCGCGCGGCGGCTTCGTGCAGCGCGCCGAAGCGGGTGCGGATGGCGTCATCGAAACTATCGTCGCGCTCGAACCAGAGCGCCTCGTGAGCGGGGTCGAACCAGAAGGCCAGCACATCCTGCGCGTCGGTCATGGGTTCTCAGCCGTGGGTGGTGCCAGCCAGGCAATGCATGTCGCGATGCATACCGTAAAGGCGATCGAGCTGCCGGCCCAGGCCGGCCTCGGTGTGGCCTGCGCGCTGCAGGCGGCGTTCGAAGCTGTGCAGCAGCCCGCACTCGTGGCGCGCCAGGCACTGCACCCAGGCCGTATCCCGATGCGCGGAGAAACGGGTGGACAGGTCCGCCAGCAGCACGCGCAGGGAACCGGTGGGGGTGCCGCGCTGTGCCGGATCGCTGCCGTCGGCGCGCACCTGCGCCTGCAGGTCGGCGATCAGCGAATCCAGCGTCTGCAGGTTTTCGAACAGCAGGATCTGCAGCGCCGGATCGCGTACCCGCTCCAGGGCCCGCCGATGCAGGTCGCGGTCGTCGATACCGCGACGGATCAGGGCGTTGAATAGAGTCTGGTCGAGATGCGACACGGCGACCGCCTCCGGGCGGTTCGGTGCAAAAACGGGTTGGCGATGGTGGCTATGCTCGGACGCGCTGACTTAGCGGCGCATTAATCCCCGGATGCTCGCCGCGCTGCACTCAGCCACGGTTTGCCCGGCTCATTGCGCGATCTGCAAAAGGTTCAGCGCTTGTCCGTTGGCGCCCTTTACGCCCTGCTGCAATTCGGCCAGGCGGCGCAGCGACGGGCACAGGGCCTGGATCTGCGGGCGCAGCGCCTGCATGCGCTGCTCCAGGCGGGGGCGCAGCTGGGTGGCCAGGTCGCCGGCGCGGTCGCGCAGGCTGGCGGCGGCCTGCATGTCGCCGCTCAGGGCGGCCTGCACCGCCTGCTGGCCGAGGTCGCCGGCCAGTACCGGCAACAGGTCGTTGGCGATCTGGCTGGCGTACTGGTCGGCCAGGTCGCCCTGCCAGTCGTGGGTACTCTGGCTGGCATCGATGCGCTGCTTCAGCTCGGCCACGCGCGTGTCCAGGCGTTGATTCAGCTCGGCCATGGAGCCGGCATTCAGGCCCAGCTTGGCCGCTTCTTCGCGCACCGACTGCGCCAGCAGGTCCACCCCGTTGCGCGCGACCGCCTTGGCGCGCGGCGCCAGCGCGCGCAGTTCGCGTTCGAACAGGGCGACGCGGTCCTGGTCTTCCGGGCGCAGCGCGACCGAAGCGCCATCCGTGCGCAGGCTGCCGTCGTGCAGTTCGACATGGAAGGGCGCCGGCTGCGGCCGGTCGAACGACAGCTCCGCCGGCTTCAGCGTCACGTCGTAGCTGCTGCTGGCCTGGCAGGTGGTGGCCAGGTCCTGCGCGTGCAGGCCGAGGCTGGCCAGGGCCAGGAGCGCGAAGGGGACAAACGGGGACCGGCGGCGCATGCGGCTTCCTCGAACAGGAGGCATGCAGCGATAGCTCGCCGCCGGACAACCCGGGCTGAACTTGGCGATTCAGCGGCGGCGCGTATGGAACTGCGCGGCGACCGTTGGGCGGCCCATGGTCCAGGCCAGCCACAGCAGCAGCGGCACGCTGACGGCCTTGATGACGATCACCACCTGGAAGGTGCGCCGCGCGCGCTCGACCATCATCAAGGCCACGTCACCGAGCTGCGGGTTGGCCAGCGCCGCCTGCCGGGCCATGTCGAACTGCTCGCGCCCCTGCCACATCAGCACGCCGGAATAGACCGCCCAGCACGCCAGCAGGACCGCCGTCGCGCGCATCGCCAGCCGCGCCCAATCCTGGCGCAGCACGCAACCCGCACAGACCACGATCACGCCCATCGCCGCGGCCAGATAAGCGTAATCGCCGAAACGCAGGTACTGCACGCCGCCATAGGCGGCGAGCAGCAACAGCAACCAGACCGCGACGGGCCACGCGGCGAACCCGCGCGAGTCCGCCGCGTTGTTGCGCACCCTCAACAACATCAGGACGAAGCCTTGTCCGCGGTCTTCAGCGTGCTCAGGTCCGACTGCACCTGGGCCGAGTTCTTCTCCGGGTCGACGTCCTGGTAGACCTTGGCCACCTTGCCTTCCGGATCGATCAGGAAAGTGGTGCGCTTGGCGTACTGCATGCCCATCTTGGAGGTGAGCACGCCGTAGGCGGTGGCCACCTTCTTGTCGCTATCGGCCAGCAGCGGGAACGGCACGTGATACTTGGCGGCGAAGTCGGCATGCGACTTGACGTCGTCCAGGCTCACGCCCACCACCATGGCGCCCGCCTTGCGCAGCTTGGCGACGTCGTCGCGGAAGGTGCACACCTGGGTGGTGCAGCCCGGGGTGAAGTCCTTCGGATAGAAATACAGCACCAGCCAGTGGCCACGGAAATCGGCCGGGGTATGCCACTTGCCGTTCTGGTCCTGCAGGCGGAAATCCGGAGCGGCCTGGCCTGCCTGCGGCAGCGCGGAGGCGGCGCTGTCGTCGGCGAATGCCGGGGCGGCCAGCCCGGTCAGGAACAGCAAGGCGAACAACAGGAAGTTACGACGCATGACGGCACTCCATGGGGAAAAGGGAACTGGCGGAGTGTACGCCTGCGTCCAAAAAGTGGGGCGCCCCGGGGGCGCTCGCTCCCAAAAAAAAGGGCGCCCTAGGGCGCCCTTCGAACATCACTAGATCTGCGCGTTACGGCCGCTTGATGCTGAACTTGCCCACCGACACGCCGAGGTTGACGCCCTCGCCGGTGCCGGCCAGCGCCAGCGAGGTGGTGCCCTTGGTCAGCACCTGCGCCTGGCCGCTCTTGACCACACCGGCCTCGGCACCCGCCTGCGCGTAGTCGCCGAACACATCGTCGATCGAACGCACGTGGCTGATGTCGCCCTTGCCGTCGTCGATGCGGTACTTGCCTGCCGTCAGGCCGCCGCCGATCACTTCGATCTTGACCGTGGCCTTCTGGCCGTTGTCGCAGGTGATGGTGCCGTTGCCCTCGGCGTGCTTGAAGATGAGCGACCAGCCCGAGAGGTTGAACCGCAGCTTGCAATCCACGTTCGCGTCGGCGGCCCGTGCGCTTCCTGTCGCGGCCATGCCGCCCGCCATCGCCATCGCCAGCACCAGAGCCATCATTCCCATCGAACGCTTGATCATGTCGCTCTCCTTTAACTCGGTTGGGTCAGTACCCGTCCGCCATGGTAGGCGCGCTCGCTGAACGGTCGGCGAAGCCGGGTGGTACCGTTCAGCCTTTGACAAGGGCCGTGAGTGCGGCGTGGAAAACGTGTGTTCTTGATCTACCGCTAACGAAAGCCCGCGCAAACTCATGCTCCACCCGGAACCGAAAAGGACGCGCCATGAACACGCGGATCGCAGTCGCCTTCGGCCTTTCCTGCCTGCTGTGCGCCGGCCCTGCGGCGTACGCCCAGAACTCCACCAGCAAACCCCGTACGCGCACGGTGTGCGAGAACGTCACCGTGCAGGACCAGCCCAAGGACCAGCACCAGATCGCCGGCATGGCCATCGGCGCGGTGGCCGGCGGCGTGCTGGGCAACCAGGTCGGCGGCGGCAAGGGCCGCACCCTGGCCACCGTGGCCGGCGCCGTCGGCGGCGGTTACGCGGGCAAGAAGATCCAGGAAAACCAGCAGACCAAGCATACGCATGTCGAGCGCCGCTGCCGCCAGGTTGCATACTGACCTCGGCATCCATGCGCCCGAGGAGGCGGCCCATGAAGTACTCGCTGGTCGGTTATGACGGCTCGCCTTCCTCGCAGCGCGCGCTGCGTTTTGCGCTCGGCCTGGCGCGTGCCTGCGGCGGCCGCGTGCGGGTGGTCAACGCGGTGAAGCTGGTCGAGGGTGCCGCCGATACCTGCGCCCTGCTGATGGCCGACTCCGGCGCGCGGCGCGCCGACGAACTGCTGGCCGACCTGCGCACGCTGCTGCCCGAGGCGGCCGACCTGATCGACGTGGAAGTGATGTCCGGCTGCCCCGGCGAGGTGCTGCTGGAACAGGTGCGCCTGCATGGCATCGACCACATCGTGATCGGCCACACCGAGCGCGGCGCGCTCGGGCGCTGGTTGCTGGGCTCGGTGTCCGACGACATGCTCGCGCGGGCGCATGTGCCGGTGACGGTGGTGCGCTGATGTGTAGCCCCTCTCCCTCCGGGAGAGGGGTTGGGGTGAGGGTACGGGCGGAGTGAGGCGCGCCGCTCCGGCCGCACCCTCATCCGGCTGCCGCCACCTTCCTCGCTCCTCAAGGCCGGGCACATCCCTGTGCCCTCCCCGCGTGCTCCCGGAGGGAGAAGGATTTCGACTCATAGGGCAGCACAACCTCCGCGCAACTTCTTGCCGCGCCCCGCCTTCCGCCCAGGTCGGCGGTCATTAATCCCAAACCCCGCTCTCGTCGTATGCTCTGTCATATAACAGTCATGCCAGGCCGGCGCGCGCCCCGCTGCGAACGGCCTGGGCCCGCACAGGAAACACCGCGTGAGCTACAACACCTCCATGCCCTGGACTTTGGACAGCCTGGACCTGGACCGCATCGAATTCGAGCGGGTCCGCCACAACGAAGACCTGTTCTTCCTGCTGTGCAGCGCTTCCTTCGTCGAGAGCGGCTCGGATCTGTACACGCACAACCTGGTCGACCACTTCGCCGGCGACGAAGCCTTGCAGACCTGGCTCAGCCAGCACTGGGAACACGAGGAGCTGCAGCACGGCCGCGCCCTCGCCGCCTATGTGCGCAAGGTGTGGCCGGAGTTCGACTGGGAGCGCGGCTTCCAGTCGTTCTGGGACGAATACGGCAAGGTGTGCACCGCCGACGAACTCGAACCCAGCCGCGGCCTGGAACTGGCCGCGCGCTGCGTGGTGGAAGCCGGCACCGCCAGCCTGTACCGCGCGCTCAACGACATCACCGACGAGCCGGTGCTCAAGCAGCTCACCAGCTACATCAAGAGCGACGAAGTGCGGCACTACAAGCACTTCTACCAGCACTACCGGCTGTACCGCGAACGCGAAGGCTTCGGCCGCTACAAGGTGTTCCGCACGCTGCTGCGCCGGGTCAACGAGATCAAGAGCGAGGACAGCGGCATCGCGCTGCGCCACGTGTTCAACCAGTGCTATCCGCAGCACCAGGACAACCAGGCCGAGTACCGGCGCGTCACCGGCCGTGCGCAGGCCCTGCTCCGCCGCAACATCCCCGCCGAGATGACGGTGAAGATGCTGCTCAAGCCGCTGGACCTGCCGCCGCGCCTGCAGGGCATGGTGGAGAAGCCGCTGGCGAAGATGGCGGAGAAGCTGTTTCTCAATTGACGCCGTTGGGGCGTCATCCCGGCGCAAGCCGGGATCCAGTGGCATGACCGCCCGATTATCGCGACAACGTCCAAATCAGCCTTTGGACGTCCAGGCTTTCTTGCAGTCTTCCGCTACTGGATCCCGGCCTGCGCCGGGATGACGGCAGGTGGCGCTCAGTCGTGCCCCACTTCCAGCTCCTGCTCGTGTTCCCGCGTGCTGCCCTCGGGCCAGTGATACCAATCCTCATGCGGCGAGAACTGCCGGCACGACGGGCAGAAGGTGATCTGCCAGCGATAGCTGCAGCCGGGGCAGACGCCGCCGGTCCAGAACGTATTCCACGCCGTGCCGCAGCCGCCCATGCGCGGCGAGCATTGCCAGCGGTCCTCGCCTTGCGGGCGCCAGCTGCAGCGCGGGCAGAAGATCTGCGGCTCGTTCATGGCGCGAGGTTCATGGGTTTGGTTTGTCGCTCGCAGCGGCATCGCGCTGCGCGGACTGGATCTTGCGTTGCTCGTGTTCCACCGACTTCAGTTTCGCCAGATCCACCGGGCGGATCTCGCCGATGGTGCAGGGGAAATCGCGCCGGCCGGTGAGCACCTTGTCGAAGCGCACCTGCACTTCGTTCAAGTTGGAGGTGAGGCCGATGGCGTTGGTGAATTCCAGATCCGGGCACGGTCCCATCACGCTGACCAGATACGCCTCGCTTGGCCGCGTGTAGATCGCCAGCTGGCTGTCGCCCAGCGGCTCCCACGAATACAGCTCGAAGAAACGAAAGCTGCGCACCGGCTCGCGCGCGGCCGCGGCATACGCCGCCTGGCGCGCGCCGATGCGTTGCGCGTACGGGACACTGGAACACGCCGCCACGCTCAGCGTGGCGATGGCGGCGACAACGATACGGTTGGCGAACATGGCATGTCCTCCATCGGAAGGAGACCCGCATCGGAACGCGCGGCGCCGTTCGCGGTGCACCTCAGATCATTTCTTCTTGGCGTTGCCCTTGCCTACCGGCTGCCACTTGTCCGCATCGAAGCCGCCGACTTCGTACACCAGCGTGAGTTTCTTCTCGCCGTCCTGCATGGTGACGTCGATCGACATCTTCTTCGACTTCTGCAGCAGGGCGATAAAGGCCTTGTCGTCGCGGATCATCAGCGCCGGTTCGCCGGTGCTCGGCGCGAACGCCTTGATGCCGGTGTCCTTGCCGTCCACCACCGCCTTGAGCGTGCAGTTGGCCTTGCATACGAAGCCGTGCTCGCCGCCGGCATACAGGAACGCGTTCTGGCCCCACTCGGTATGCCGGCGCAGCACCAGCCGCACGCGGTCGTTGCCGGAGGGCTGGCTGCTGTAGATGGTGGCGGTCGACTGCGTGCCGCCGGACATCGGCGACACCTGGTACAGCCACAGGCCCTGCAGGCGGTTCTTCTCGCTGTTTTCCTTCCAGCGCTTTTCCACTTCCGGCAGGGTCTGCTGCACTTCCTTGGCGGCCTCGCTGTTCGGGTAGCGGCTGACGATCTCCTTGCCCATCGAGGTGGCCATCTCGTCGTTATGGATACGCAGCAGCTGGCGGTAGGTCTCCAGCTTCTGCGCCGACTGGTCGGCCTGCGGCGCCTGGGCCGGCGCGGCGGCCTGGTCGCCGGACTGGGAACAGCCGGCCAGCACGCCGGCGAAAACCAACGTAGCGGCCAGGACGGCGGGGCGGAGGCGCGGCAGGTTCATCGGCGGTACCCGGGAGTTGGAAAGAAGCCAAGAGTGAAACGGCGCGCCCGATGGCGCAACCGCTCATGCCCCGACCGGCGCCTCGCCGAAGCGTTCGCGCAGCTGCGTGCGGTAGCGCCGGCTGCACGGCACCACGGCGCCGTCGCGCATGCGCAGGCGCGCCTCGCCGGCGTCCAGCGGCTCGATCTCGGCCAGGTAGTCGAGGTTGATCGCGTAGCTGCGGTGCACGCGCACGAAGCGGCGCGCGTCCAGGCGCTCCTCGATGCTGGCCATGGTGCTGCGCAGCGGATAGTCGCGGCCGCGCACGTGCAGGTTGACGTAGTTGCCCGAGGCCTGCAGCCATTCGATCTCGCTGGCGTTGACCAGGAACTCCTTGCCCAGCTTGCGCACCAGGAAGCGCTCGGGCCGCTCCACCGGTTCCACCGGCGGGCCTTCGTCCGGTTCGGCCAGCAGGCGCGCCTCGCCCTGCCAGCGCATCAGCCACAGCCGGGCCAGGCTGACCAGGGCGATGATCAGGAAATAGGTGCGGATGTCCTTGAGGTATTCGTAGCCGAAGTTCGGCCACCAGGTGCCGAAGTCGTAGTGCCGCCCCATTGCCGAGTAGACCAGCCCGCGCAGCGCCACCATGCCGCCGACGTGGAGCAGGCTGAACGGCACGCTGGCCAGCAGGTGCCAGGGCAGGCTGGCGCGCCAGCTGTCCAGGCGGAACGGCCAGCGCTGCTCCACCGCCAGCACGGCGGGGATCAGGGCCAGGATCAACAGGCCGCTGCTCCATTCCCAGGTCCAGGGTTCCCAGGCCGGCAGGTGCGGGTTGTCCATCCGCGCGACCACCGCGTTGAACCCCGTATTGAGGAGGGTCACCAGCACCCAGAACGTGCGCACCAGCGGCCGGCGCCAGCGCTGGAAATCCTGGTAGTCGAAGCTGGGTCGGGTTTGCATGGCGGGCATTCTACGGGCGCGACGGCTCGTCACCAGGGTCCGCCATTCGTCCCTCCGGGCCCGCCATCAATCACTTGGCGCTGGGTCCCGCGCCGCGGACGGCACAGCATGCGTGGCATCCGGCGCCGCCGCGCCTTCCACCAGCCCATGCCAAAGAGTCCACGCCATGAACCGCCGCGACCTGCTCAAAGCCTCCCTCGCCCTGCCCCTGCTGCCGCTGGCGTTCCGCGTTGGCGCCGCCATCCCGGGCGCACCCGCCGGGGCGGCGAAGCTGCTCGCCGGTCCGTTGGCCTTCCATCGCGTCCGCCCCGGCCAGCCCGGCTGGCCGGCAGCGGCGCAGTGGGACGGACTGCGCCGCCAGGTGGGTGGACGCCTGCTGCAGCCGCGCTCGCCGTTCGCCGAATGCCCTTCGGCCGCGTGCACCCAGGCGCTGAAGCAGCTCGACAACCCGTTCGCCCTCGGCGACGACCCGGCCCTGACCCAGACCAGCGGCTGGGCCGATGCCTGGATCTCGCAGCCGAGCGCCTACGCCGTGGCCGCCGAGAACGCGGCCGACATCGCCGCCACGGTGAATTTCGCCCGGCAGCACCGCCTGCGCCTGGTGGTGAAGGGCGGCGGCCACAGCTACCAGGGCACCTCGGAGGCGCCGGACTCGCTGCTGGTATGGACCCGCCATATGAACCGGATCGACCTGCACGACGCCTTCGTGCCGCAGGGCGGCGCCGGCCGCGCCGCGCCGCTGCCGGCGGTGAGCGTGCAGTCGGGCGCGCTGTGGATCGACGCGTATGACGCCGTGACCACCCAGGGCCGGCGCTACGTGCAGGGCGGCGGCTGCGCCACCGTGGGTGTGGCCGGGCTGATTCAGAGCGGAGGCTTCGGCAGCTTCTCCAAGGGCTTCGGCAGCGCGGCCGGCAACCTGCTGGAGGCGGAGATCGTCACCGCCGACGGCAAGGTCCGCGTGGTCAACGCCTATAACGACCCGGAACTGTTCTGGGGCATCAAGGGCGGTGGTGGCGGCAGCCTGGGCGTGATCACCCGGCTGACCCTGCGCACCTTCGAGCTGCCGGAGTTCTTCGGCGCGGCGGTGGGCCGGATCAAGGCGTCTTCGCGCGAAGCGTTCCACCTGCTGGTCCGCCAGTTCGTGGCGTTCTACCGCGAGGCGCTGTTCAACCCGCACTGGGGCGAACAGGTCAGTTTCCGCGACGGCGACGCGTTGCAGATCTCGATGGTGTTCCAGGGCCTGACCCAGGAACAGGCGCAGCAGACGTGGGAACCCTTCCTGGCGTGGGTCAAGGCGCGCCAGGAATACAGCGTGGTCGAACCGATCCACACCATCGCCCTGCCCGCCCGCCACTTCTGGGACGCGGCGTTCTTCCGCGAGCACGCGCCGCAGTACATCGTGCCGGACAACCGCCCCGGCGCGCCGGCGCATCACATGATCTGGCGCGGCGATCGTGACCAGGTGGGCTGGTTTATCCACTCTTATCAATCGGCCTGGATGCCGGCCACGCTGCTGCAGCCCGGGCGGCAGGACGCGCTCGCCGATGCGCTGTTCGCCGCCTCGCAGCACTTCGACTACGCGCTGCATTTCAACAAGGGCCTGGCCGGCGCACCGGCCGATGCGATCGAACGCGCGCGCGACACCGCGACGAACCCCGGCATGCTGGAAGCCTTCGCGCTGGCCATCTGCGCCAGCGGCGGCGAACCGGCCTTCACCGGCCTGCCCGGGGCCGCGCCGGAACTGGCCAAGGCGCGCCAGCAGTCGCAGAAGATCGAGCAGGCCATGCAGGCCTTGCTCAAGGTGGCGCCTGATGCAGGCTCCTACGTGTCGGAGAGCGATTATTTCCTGCGCGACTGGCAACAGCGCTTCTGGGGTTCCAACTATCCGCGGCTGGCGGCGGCGAAGCGGCGCTACGATCCGGAAGGCCTGTTCTTCGTGCACCACGGCGTGGGCAGCGAAAGCTGGAGCGCCGACGGCTTCACACGCCACGCGTAGGTTGGGGTGAGCGCAGCGAACCCCAACAAACCTCGCACGATGACGCCAACGTTGGGGTTCGCCTGCGGCTCACCCCAACCTACGCCCAGGGTTGATGCACCGAGGGTCGATCGGCAGGGTCGCGCGACTACAATGCGCGCTCCCCGGCAAGGATTCCCATGTCGCATTCGACCTCGCCCGCCGCGTCCTTGCGGCAGCACCCCGCCTTCGTGCAGTTCTGGTTCGCGCGCATCGCCTCCGGCTTCGGTTTCCAGATGCTCTCGGTGGCGGTGGGCTGGCAGATCTACGAGATCACCGGACGCGCGCTCGACCTCGGCCTGATCGGCCTGGTCCAGTTCATTCCCTCGGTGCTGCTGGCCTTGCCCGCGGGCCATGTGGCCGACCAGTTCGAGCGGCGGCGCATCGTGTTGCTGGGGCAGATCGTCGACCTGCTCGCGATCGCCGTGCTCGCCGCGCTCAGCCTGATGCATGCGGCGCACGAGGCCAGCATCCTCGCGCTGGTGTTCGTGATCGGCGTGGCCAAGGCGTTCGAGTTTCCGGCGATGCAGTCGATGCTGCCGGCGCTGGTGCCGCCGGCACTGCTGGGCCGCGCGATGGCGGTGAACGGTTCGGCCGGTCAGGCCGCGATGATCATGGGCCCGGCACTCGGTGGCCTGTTGTATGTGGCCGGCCCCGGCGTGGTGTACGTGGTGTGCGCCGTGCTCTATCTGGCCGCGGTGCTGCTGATGCGCCGCCTGCGCTACGAACAGGCGCAGCCCAAGCGCGAGCCCGCCACGCTGAAGACGCTGTTCGCCGGCGTGCATTTCATCCGCGCGCGTCCGGATGTGCTGGGCGTGATCTCGCTGGACCTGTTCGCCGTGCTGCTCGGCGGCGCCACCGCGCTGCTGCCGATCTTCGCCAAGGACGTGCTGCATACCGGCCCATGGGGCCTGGGCCTGCTGCGTGCGGCACCGGCGGTGGGCGCGCTGCTGATGTCGCTGTGGCTGGCGCGGCACAACCTGGAGCGGCGCGTGGGCACGCTGATGTTCGCTTGCGTGGCCGGCTTTGGCGTGGCCACCCTGGTGTTCGCGCTGTCGAGCTGGCTGTGGCTGTCGCTGGTGGCGCTGTTCGCGCTGGGTGCGTTCGACATGGTCAGCATGGTGATCCGCGGCGCGCTGGTGCAGCTGGATACGCCGGACGACATGCGCGGCCGGGTGAGTGCGGTCAATGCGATCTTCATCAATACCTCCAACCAGCTGGGCGAGTTCGAATCCGGCCTGCTGGCGGCCTGGCTGGGCGCGGTCAACGCCACCTTGATCGGCGGCATCGGCACGCTGGTGGTGGTGGGCTTGTGGATGTGGATGTTCCCCAGCCTGCGCCGGCGCCAGAAGCTGCATGCGGAACCGGACCCCGCCGAGGCGGGCGAACACGCCGCCAATACGCTGTAATGCGCTGTCGCCGACCATGAAGGGGAAGTCGTGATCACCGTTCACCATCTCAACAACTCCCGCTCGCAGCGCGTCCTGTGGCTGCTGGAAGAGCTGGAGCTGCCGTACGAGATCAAGCACTACCAGCGCGACCCGCAGACCCTGCTGGCGCCGGCGGAACTGCGCCGGATCCACCCGCTGGGCAAGTCGCCGGTGATCACCGACGGCGAACTCACCCTGGCCGAATCCGGCGCCATCATCGAATACCTCGCCGACCGCTACGGTGCGAACCGCCTGCTGCCGCCGCCGGGTACGCCGGAGCGCCTGCGCAGCACCTACTGGCTGCACTACGCCGAGGGTTCGGCGATGCCGCCGCTGCTGCTGAAGCTGGTGTTCGCGCGCCTGCCGAAGAGCCCGGCGCCGTTCTTCGTCAAGCCGCTGCTGCGCGGCATCGCCGGCAAGGTGCAGCGGGCCTTCATCGATCCGCAGCTGAAGACGCACCTGGCTTACCTGGAAGGCGAGCTGGGGCGCACGCCGTGGTTCGGCGGCGAGCAGTTCGGCGCGGCCGATATCCAGATGAGCTTTCCGCTGGAGGCCGCTGCCTCGCGCGCGGGGCTCACCGCGGCGAGCCATCCGCGCCTGTGGGATTTCCTCGAACGCATCCACGCGCGGCCGGCGTATCGCCGCGCGCTCGAACGCGGCGGGCCTTATTCGATGGTGGATTGAAGACGAATCAAGGACTTTGCTGAACCATGCCGGCCCTGTTTACACACCGCTCACGATGGCGCTGGCATGGTCTTTACTCTGCAACTCAAGGAGCACCGCCATGGGCCGTCACCGCGATATCGAAAGCACCGTCAACGGCATCGGCGAGCAGCTGCGCGACCGCGCACGCCACTATGCGGACGTGGCCGGCGACCACGCCGACGGCCTGATCGAACGCGGCCGCGGCCTGCGCCGCCGCTTCGGCCACGACAAGGTCGACTACGCCCGCCGCCTGTCGCACACCGCCGAGGACATCGCCGACGAGGCGAACTACCAGTACCGCCGCCTGCGCCGCCAGGTGAGCCGGCATCCGGTGGCGACTGCGGCGATCGTGGCAGGCACCATCGGCGCCTTCCTGCTGCTGCGCCGGGCGTTGCGCGACGACGATTGATCTGGACGTTCAGACGTCCAAACAAAAAACCCGCCTTTCGGCGGGTTTTTTATTCTCAGGCCTGGCGAGCCTCAGACGTACAACGGATTCGGCTTGTCCGCATCCAGCTTGTATTCCTTCATCGCACGCGCCACGTCCTTCGGATTGACCTTGCCTTCCTTCGCCAGCGCCGACAGTGCGGCCTGCGCGATCCAGTAGCGGTCGACCTCGAAGAAACCACGCAGGTGCTCGCGCGTATCCGAGCGGCCGAAGCCGTCGGTGCCCAGCACGGTGTAGCGCATGCCGTCGGGGATGAAGGCGCGGATCTGGTCGGCGAACTCGCGCACGTAGTCGGTGGCGGCGACGGCCGGGCCCTGGCGGCCCTGCAGCAGCGCAGTCACGTGCGGCACGCGCTGCTCGCCTTCCGGATGCAGGCGGTTCCAGCGCTCGGCGTCGAAGCCGTCGCGGCGCACTTCGCTGAAGCTCGGCACCGACCAGATGTCGGCGGTGACGCCGAAATCCTTCTCCAGCAGCTCGGCGGCGGCGATCACTTCGCGCAGGATCGTGCCGGAACCGAGCAGTTGCACGCGCGGCTCGCCCTTCTTCGGCTTGCCGGCATCCTTGAACAGGTACATGCCCTTGATGATGTGCTCTTCCACACCCTGCGGCAGGTCGGGGTGGCTGTAGTTCTCGTTCATCACGGTGATGTAGTAGTACACATCCTCCTGCTCCTGCAGCATGCGGCGCGTACCGTCCTGCATGATCACCGCCACTTCGTAGGAGAAGGTCGGGTCATACGACTTCACGTTCGGGATCGAGCCGGACAGCAGGTGCGAATGGCCGTCCTCGTGCTGCAGGCCCTCGCCGTTGAGCGTGGTGCGGCCGGAGGTGCCGCCGATCAGGAAGCCGCGTGCGCGCATGTCGCCGGCGGCCCAGGCCAGGTCGCCGATGCGCTGGAAACCAAACATGGAGTAGTAGATGAAGAACGGCAGCATCGGCTGGTTGCTGATGCTGTAGCTGGTGGCCGCGGCCATCCAGGCGGCCATGCCGCCGGCCTCGGAAATGCCTTCCTGCAGCACCTGGCCCTTCTGGTCTTCGCGGTAGTACAGCAGCTGGTCGGCGTCCTGCGGGCGGTACTTCTGGCCGAACGGCGCGTAGATGCCGATCTGGCGGAACATGCCTTCCATGCCGAAGGTACGCGCCTCGTCGGCCACGATCGGCACCACGCGCTCGCCGATCTGCTTGTCGCGCAGCAGCAGGTTCATGCCACGCACCAGGGCCATGGTGGTGGAGATCTCGCGCTCGCCGGTGCCCTTGGTGATCTGCTCGAAGGCTGCCAGTTCCGGCGCCTTGAGCTTCACGTCGGTCTTGCGGCGACGCTGCGGCAGCGCACCGCCGAGCGCGCGGCGGCGCTCGAGCATGTACTGCACTTCCGGCGAGTCCTTGCCGGGGTGGTAATACGGCACGTCGGCCAGCTTGTCATCCGTCACCGGGATGTTGAAGCGGTCGCGGAAGTGGCGCACGGCCTCGTCGTCCAGCTTCTTCTGCTGGTGGGTCGGGTTCTGCGACTCGCCGGCCGCGCCCATGCCGTAGCCCTTCACGGTCTTGGCCAGGATCACCGTGGGCATGCCCTTGGTGTTCACCGCCTGGTGGTAGGCCGCATAGACCTTGTGCGGGTCATGGCCGCCGCGGTTGAGGCGCCAGATGTCGTCGTCGCTGAGGTTGGCGACCATCTCGCGCGTCTGCGGATACTTGCCGAAGAAATGCTCGCGCGTGTACGCGCCGCCGAAGGCCTTGCACGCCTGGTACTCGCCGTCGATGGTTTCCATCATCAGCTTCTGCAGCACGCCGTCCTTGTCGCGCGCCAGGAGCGGATCCCAGTAGCTGCCCCAGATCACCTTGATGGCGTTCCAGCCGGCGCCGCGGAACACGCCTTCCAGTTCCTGGATGATCTTGCCGTTGCCGCGCACCGGACCGTCCAGGCGCTGCAGGTTGCAGTTGATCACGAACACCAGGTTGTCCAGGCCTTCGCGGCCGGCCAGCGAGATGGCGCCGAGCGACTCCGGCTCATCGGTTTCGCCGTCGCCCATGAAGCACCAGATCTTGCGGTCGGACTTCGGCACCAGGCCGCGGTGCTCCAGGTACTTCCAGAACTGCGCCTGGTAGATCGCCTGGATCGGACCCAGGCCCATCGACACCGTCGGCACCTGCCAGTAATCCGGCATCAGCCAGGGATGCGGGTAGGACGACAGGCCATGGCCCTTGCCCGCCACTTCCATGCGGAACAGGTCGAGCTGGTCTTCGCCGATACGGCCTTCCAGGAAGGAGCGCGCATAGATGCCCGGGCTGGAATGGCCCTGGTGGAACACCAGGTCGCCCGGGTGCTCGGCGCTGGGTGCGCGCCAGAAATGGTTGAAGCCCACGTCGTACAGGGTGGCCGAGGACGCGAAGCTGGCGATATGGCCGCCCAGTTCGCCCGGCTTGCGGTTGGCGCGCACCACCATGGCCATGGCGTTCCAGCGGACCAGGGTGCGGATGCGCCATTCGATCGCCGCGTCGCCGCTCATCTTCGCCTCGTTGGCCGGGGCGATGGTGTTGACGTATTCGGTGGTCGGATTGAACGGCAGGTAGCCGCCGGCGCGCCGGGTCGAGTCGACCATCTTTTCCAGCAGGTAGTGCGCGCGCTCGGTGCCGTCATGGTTGATGACTGCATTGAGCGAATCGACCCATTCCTGGGTTTCGGTGGGGTCGAGGTCCTGGTGGAGGATGTCGTCGAGCTGATCCATGGGGAGTCTTCTCTCCGCGACGCCGGGAACCGGCGCGGCTGCAGGTGGCGCATCGGGGATGCGGGGAACCTTCCGAGTTTAGCTCCGGCGGGGTCTGGCCGCCAATTCGACTCGCGTCGATACGGCACCGCATGGGGGCTGGGGGCTATTTAGAAAAGGCAAAAAAGAACCGGCGGGTGAGCGCAGGTTCTCTATAAACCTTCAAGGTGCAGCCCTTCTCCCGCCGGGAGCACGCGGGGAGCGCACAGGGATGTGCGCGGCTTTGAGGAGCGAGGAAGGTGGCGGCAGCCGGATGAGGGTACGGGCGAAGTGCAACGCACCACTCCGCCCGTACCCTCACCCCAACCCCTCTCTCCCACGGGGACTACCTTCGGGTCGCCGGCGGGAGAGGGGTTTTCATGCATCAGCGGCTCTTCTGCTGCCCGCGGATCTGCGCATCCACCGCCGCGATGGCGGTCATATTGACCACGCGGCGCGGCGTCGAGGCGGGGGTCAGGATGTGCGCCGGCTTGTCGACGCCCATCAGGATCGGGCCGATCGCCACGCCGTCGGTCATCACGCGCACCATGTTGTAGGTGATGTTGGCGGCGTCCAGGTTCGGCATCACGAACAGGTTGGCGCGGCCGGTCAGCGTGGTGTTGGGGAACATGCGCGTGCGCAGGCCCTCGTCCCAGGCGGTGTCGGCCTGCATCTCGCCGTCCATCTCCAGCTTGGGCAGGTGCGACTTCAGCAACTCGTAGACCTTGCGCATCTTCGCCGCGCTGGGGTTGTCGTGGCTGCCGTAGTTGGAATGCGACAGCAGCGCCACCTTCGGCTCGATGCCGAACAGCTTCAGGCGATAGCTGGCCTGCAGGGTAGCCTCGGCGATCTGCTCGGCGGTGGGGTCGACCTGCACGTGGGTGTCGAGGAAGAACCACGCACCCTGGTCGTTGATCACGCCGGTCATGGCCGAGGTGCACTGCACGCCCGGATCCAGCCCGAACACGCTGCGCATGTAGCCGAGCTTCTTGTGGAAGCGCCCGACCAGGCCGCAGATCATCGCGTCCGCTTCGCCGCGCTCGACCATCAGCGAGGCGATCAGCGTGGGCCGCGAGCGCAGCAGGTTCTTGGCCGCCGCCGGCGACACGCCGCGGCGCTCGGTCAGCGCGTGGTACTGCTGCCAGTAATCGTTGAAGCGCGGATCGTCGTCGATGTTGGTCATCTCGAAATCCGTGCCGGCCTTCATGCGCAGGCCGAGGCGCTGGATGCGCGTCTCGATCACGCTGGGGCGGCCGATCAGGATCGGGAAGGCCAGGCGCTCGTCGATCACCGTCTGCACCGCGCGCAGCACGGTCTCTTCCTCGCCTTCGGCGTAGACCACGCGCTTGCGGTCGGCGCGGGCGCGCTCGTACACCGGCTTCATCAGCAGGCCGGTGCGGTAGATGAACTGGCCGAGCTTTTCCTTGTAGGCGTCCATGTCGGTGATCGGACGCTTGGCCACGCCCGAGTCCATCGCCGCCTGCGCCACGGCCGGCGCCAGCATCACCAGCAGGCGCGGGTCGAACGGACGCGGGATCAGGTAATCCGCACCGAAGGTCGGCACGTCGCCGCCGTAGGCGCTGGCCAGGTCGCCGGCTTCCATGCGGGCCAGCTGGGCGATGGCGCGCACGCAGGCGGTCTTCATCGCCTCGTTGATGCCGGTGGCGCCCACGTCCAGCGCGCCGCGGAAGATATACGGGAAGCACAGCGCGTTGTTGACCTGGTTCGGGTAGTCCGAACGGCCCGTCGCGATGATGCAGTCCGGGCGCACGCGCTGGGCGTCCTCCGGCAGGATCTCCGGATTGGGATTGGCCAGCGCCAGGATGATCGGCTGGCGCGCCATCGCGGCGACCATCTCCGCCTTCAGCACGCCGCCGGCGGACAGGCCCAGGAAGATGTCCGCGCCGTCGACGATCTCGGCCAGGGTGCGCGCCTTGGTGTCGCGCGCATAGCGCTGCTTGTCCGGATCCATGTGATCGCGGCCGGTGTACAGCACGCCCTCGCGGTCGTAGGCGAGGATGTGTTCGGGCTTCAGGCCCAGCGCCACCAGCATGTCCAGGCAGGCAATGCCGGCCGCGCCGGCGCCGGCCGTGGCCAGCTTCACGTCCTCGATCTTCTTGCCGACCACTTCCAGCGCGTTGAGCACGGCGGCGCCAACGATAATCGCGGTGCCGTGCTGGTCGTCGTGGAAGACCGGGATCTTCATGCGTTCGCGCAGCTTGCGCTCGACGATGAAGCACTCCGGCGCCTTGATGTCTTCGAGGTTGATGCCGCCGAAGGTCGGCTCCAGGCTGGCGATGATGTCGACCAGCTTGTCCGGGTCGCGCTCGTCGATCTCGATGTCGAACACGTCGATGCCGGCGAACTTCTGGAACAGCACGCCCTTGCCTTCCATCACCGGCTTGCCGGCCAGCGGACCGATGTCGCCCAGGCCCAGCACCGCGGTCCCGTTGGTGATCACCGCCACCAGGTTGCCGCGCGCGGTCATCTCGCTGGCGGCATTGGGGTCCTCGACGATGGCTTCGCAGGCATAGGCCACGCCGGGCGAATACGCCAGCGACAGGTCGCGCTGGGTGACCATGGCCTTGGTGGCCGTGACCTTGATTTTGCCGGGGTGCGGCAGGCGATGGTATTCGAGGGCGGCGAGTCGAAGTTCTTCGGGAAGTGCCATGAGTGCGCGATTCGCTGAGGATGCGGGAGGGGATGGGCGTGCCGCATGCGGCAACATCGCGGCATGTTAGCACCGCACCGGTGCAGTTCCCTTGCGCATTGCGCAAGAACGTACGCGTATGGCGTGCGCGGATGCGTGGCATTAAGCCACGCCGGATAACGGCGCGGCGGGCGCTTAGCCGGAATGTGCTAGAGGCTCAGCGACAGGCTCTCGGCCTGCACCCGTCCCATATGGATGCGATTGACGAACAGCGAGAACGCCAGCTTGCCCGCCAGCCCATGCACATGCTGCATCCACGGCGGCAGCCAGCGCGGCGGCACGATCGCGCCGGACTCGAAATGCGGCTGCAGGCTCAGCACGTCGTGCAGCGCCAGCTTGCCGGCGAACAGATGCCGCAGCATGTCCATGCGGCGCTGCTTCAAGGCCCAGCGGAAGAAAGTGTGCACGGTGAGCAGGCCGCTCAGGTACACGTTGTCCTTGGCGAAGGCCGAGCCGCCGCCCAGCGGCACGCCGCGGAATACGCGCTGGGCCGAGTGGAAGCTGTCGAACGGGTTCTGCCCGCACTCGGAAAAGTACTTGTAGACCTCGACGAAGTCGGCACCGTTGAGCGCCATGTCGATGGCCAGGATGCGCAGGCTGATGCGCTTGAGCCGCGCGATGTCGATCGCGCCGGACATCAGCTCGGCGAACACCGCCAGCCCTTCCTGCGTGGCGGTGACCCGCGGCGAGGTGCGCGCCAGCGAGGCCAGCACCGGCTGGGCGCGGCCGTTGAGCGCGGTGAGCGAATGCACGTAGGCCTCGTGGGCCAGCAGCTGGTGGCGGTCGTATTCGCTGAAACGGGTACCGCCGCGCAGGCGGATGCGGGTGGCGCCGGCCGCGGCCTTGGCGGTGAGTTCGTCGTCGACCTCGACGTGGATCACGCCGTCGCCGAAGAACTGGTCCAGCGTGGCGGCCAGGTCGGCGCGCAGCACGTCGGCCTGCATGCTCGCGCTGTCGTCGTCGCCGAGCAGGTCCGAGCCCAGTTCGTCCGACAGTTCAACGAAGTAGCGGGCCGCATCGAGGTTGCTGCGGTCGCTGCCGGGAATCGGATCGCCGGGGCGTCCGTACAGCACGATCGACGGCGCGGTGAAGCCGGCCGTGCCCACCGCCTCGAGCATTTCCGCGGCGATGCGCCAGGACTCGGCGGTACGGCACAGGTATTCGCCCATCGAATCGTCGTGGCCGGCCTCGCGCTCGATCTTCGCCAGCTCGGCGCGCGCCTCGGACAGGTCGGGCCGCGGATAGTCGACCACCGGCAGGCTGAAGTCGCCCTTGGTGAAGGCCGCGATCAGGCGGTTTTCCAGGGTCGCCGGCCAGGCCACGGTGGGCAGGATGCGGATGCCTTTGACCGCCGCCAGCAGGCGCTGGTCCAGTTCGGCGTAGCGTTGCAGGGCGGGGGTGAGCGTGGCGGTGACGGCATTCATGGCTGGCTCCTGACCCGGGATGCGCTGATTCATTCTTTGTCGCGCGTGCCGCGATGGCCGTGCGGCTTGGTCGACGGCCGCCCACCGCGCTGGCGGCGCAGGCGCGCCTCCAGCGTGGCCGCTTGTTCCTCGCGCTCGTCGCGCAGCTTGAGGTAGTTGCGCCAGCGTTCGGCGGACAGATCGCCGCTGTCCAGCCCCGCCTGCACCGCGCAGCCAGGCTCGCTGCCGTGGCCGCAGTCGGCGAAGCGGCAGCGTTCGGCCAGGGCGTCGATATCGGCGAACAGATCGAGGTTTTCCTCGCCGGTGAGCTTCAGCTCGCGCATGCCGGGCGTATCGATCAGGCAGCCGCCGCTGGGCAGCTGCAGCAGGGCGCGATGGGTGGTGGTGTGGCGGCCGCGGCTGTCGTGCGAGCGCACTTCGCCGGTGGCCATGCGCTCGGTGCCGAGCAAGGTATTGGTGAGCGTGGACTTGCCGGCGCCGGACGAACCCACCAGCACCGCGCTGTCGCCGGGCTGCAGGTAGCGGGTCAGTTCGGCCACGCTGGCCGGGTCCTTGCCGTTGACCGCATGGATCGGCGTGCCGGCGGGCAGGCGCGAACGCAGGCTCGCGACCAGGGTGTCGGCGTCCTCGCGGGTGTCCAGCTTGCTGAGCAGGACCACCGGCTGCGCGCCGGAATCCTCGGTCAGCGACAGATAGCGCTCGATGCGCGCCGGATTGAAGTCGCCGTCCAGGCCGGTCAGCACCAGCACGTAGTCGATATTGGTGGCGATGATCTGCCGCTCGTAGCGCTCCCCGGCGGCGGCGCGCGACAGCACGGTGCGGCGCGGCAGCACCTTGACGATATGCGGCGGGCTGCCCGGTTCCAGCTCGACGAAATCGCCCACGGCGGGGCGCTCGGTGGGATCCAGGCCGCGTTTTAGGAAATGTCCGGCTGGCTGCGCCCCGAACAGTGCGACACCATCGTGCAGCTCGTAGCCCGCGCGATGCTGCGCGACTACCCGGGCCAGGCGCAGCTCGCCTGGCGGCAGGGCATCGCCGCGCCAGCCGACGCTGCGCAGGCGTTCGATGATCTCGGCCTCAGTCATGAGGGACGATTATGCCCTGCCTGCGGGCCGCCCGGAATCGGGCCAGCGCACGCCTCGCACGCTCCGACAGGCGCTGCTAGCATGCAGAAGCCCCCAGAAAAGCGCTGTACAGCGCCAAGCACACGAAGGACCCAAGACGTTGGCCCCGATCAAACCCAGCCCGCACCTGGCCCAAGTGCGCTACGAAATCCGCGGCGCCCTGACCCGTCGTTCGCGCGAACTGGAAGCCGCCGGCCTGCCGATCATCAAGCTGAATATCGGCAACCCCGGCCGCTACGGCTTCGAGACCCCGCCCCATCTGCGCGAAGCCATCGCCGCCCATCTGCGCGACAGCGAAGCCTATGGCCATGAGCAGGGGCTGGAAGAAGCACGCGAGACCATCGCCGCGCAGCAGCGCGCCCGCGGCGCGCGCGACGTGGAAGTGGAGCGCGTGTTCGTCGGCAACGGCGTCAGCGAACTGATCGACCTGAGCCTGCGCGCCCTGCTGCAGCCGGGCGACGAGGTGCTGCTGCCCAGCCCGGACTATCCGCTGTGGAGCGCCGCCACCATCCTCAACGACGGCCAGCCGCGCTATTACCGCTGCCTGGCCGAGAACGGCCACCTGCCCGACCCGGAAGAAATCGAGGCGCTGGTCACCGCGCGCACCCGCGCGATCGTGCTGATCAATCCGAACAATCCCACCGGCGCCGTGTATCCGCGCGAGCTGCTGGAGCGCATCGTGCGCATCGCCGAGCGCCATCACCTGCTGCTGCTCACCGACGAGATCTACGACGAGATCCTCTACGACGGCGCGCAGTTCGAGCCGCTGGCCAAGGTGGCCGGCGACGTGCCCTGCGTCAGCTTCGGCGGCTTGAGCAAGGTGCACCGCGCCTGCGGCTACCGGGTGGGCTGGATGAGTCTTTCCGGCGACCCGGCGCGCACCCATGAGTACCGCGACGCGCTGCAGCTGCTGGCCGCGTTGCGCCTGTGCGCCAATGTCACTGCGCAGTGGGCGGTGCGTCCGGCGCTGGAGAGCAAGCCGACCATCGGCGCGCTGACCTCGCCCGGCGGACGCCTGCACGAGGCGCGGCGGATGATCCTGGAGGGCGTCGCGCACAGCGAATTCCTCGACCTGGCAACCCCGGGCGGCGCGCTGTACGCGTTCCCGCGCGTGCGCGCCGACCGCGTGCCGCACTTCGACGACAACGCCTTCGCGCTGCGCCTGCTGGAAGAGGAATCGGTGCTGGTGGTGCCGGGCAGCAGCTTCAACGTGCCGGACAGCCGCCACCTGCGCCTGACCCTGCTGCCGCCACCGGAGCAGTTGCGCGAGGTGTTCGTGCGCATCGAGCGGGTGCTCGCGCGCATGGCCGAAGGACAGCAGGCGCGCGCGGTCGCTTGATCGCACGCATGCTCAGCTACCTCGCGCTCGGCGACTCCTACACCATCGGCGAGGCCGTGCCCGCCGAAGGCCGCTGGCCGATGCGCCTGGCCGCCGCCCTGCGCGCGCAGGGCGTGGCGCTGGCGGACCCCAGCATCCTCGCCACCACCGGCTGGACCACCGACGAGCTGTCGGCGGCGATGGACGCCGCCGCCTTCGCCCCGCCGTACGAGCTGGTCAGCCTGCTGATCGGCGTCAATAACCAGTATCGCGGGCGTACGGCCGACGAGTACCGCGGCGAATTCCGCCGCCTGCTGGAACGCGCGATCGCCCTGGCCGGCGCCCGGCCCGGCCGCGTGCTGGTGCTGTCGATTCCGGACTGGGGCGTCACCTCGTTCGCGCGCGAAAGCGGCCGCGATACCGCGCAGATCGCCGCCGAGCTGGACGCCTTCAACGCCATCGCCGCCGGGGAAACCCGCGCCGCCGGCGCCGCCTTCGTCGATATCGCGCCGATCTCGCGCGACTACCCGGCCCTGCTCGCCGACGACGGCCTGCACCCTTCGGCCGCGCAATACGCGCTATGGGCCGAGGCCGCGCTGCCGGTCGCGCGCCACCTGCTGGCCTGAGCTCCCCTCCCGCGCCGCAACAAAGCTGCAACCGCGCCGCCACGAGCCGGTGACCTGTCCCGAGCAGACTGAGCTCCCGGATACCACCGGGAGAGACAGCCATGGCGACCTTTCACTGCCGCAGCGCCTTCATCTCCGACGTGCATCTGGGCACGCCTGACTGCAAGGCTTCTTACCTGCTCGACTTCCTGCGCAAGCTGCGCTGCGAGAAGCTGTATCTCGTCGGCGACATCATCGACATGGAAGCGCTGGCCAAACGCATCTGGTGGCACGCCGACCACGGCGCCGTGCTGGCCGAGCTGCTGGACATGGCACGGCGGGGGATCGAGGTGATCTACATCCCCGGCAATCACGACGCCCCGCTGCGCGGCCTGGCCGGGCAGAGCTTCGGCGGCGTGCGCATCGAACTGGACGCCGTGCACGAGGGCGCCGACGGACGCCGCTACCGGGTCAGCCACGGCGACGAATTCGACCCCGAACACATCGGCCGTACCTGGATGCTGCACCTGGGCGAGGTGATGCACCGCTTCATCTGCTGGACCAACCGCCGCGTGCACGCCATGCGGCGCCGGCTGGAGCTGCCGTACCTGCCGCTGTCGATCATCGTGAAGTCGCATATCCGCAAGGCGCTGGCCTATATCCGCGCCTACGAGGAACGCGTGGCCAGCGATGCCCGCGAGCGCGGCTTCGACGGCCATATCTGCGGCCACATCCATTTCGGCCACGTGCGCGAGATGGACGGTGTGCTGTACCTCAACGACGGCGACTGGGTGGAGCACTGCACGGCCCTGGTCGAAGACCACACCGGCGCGATGGAACTGATCCACTGGAGCGAGCAGCCGGCCGCGCTCGGCCGCGCCAGCCGCGAGCTGGTGCTGCCCTCGCCCGCCTCCGGCCTGGCCCTGGCGCCGCTGGCCCGGCACCGGCGCAACCTGTCGGAACTGCGCCCGGCGGCGTGAGCCGGAAGGCACGGCCAGGGACGAGCGGCGAGGACGCGGGGCGACAGGACGCGCCGCCGCAGGACGCGGGCCGCGTCCTCGCCGCTCGTTCCTGGCCTACCTTGAGCCCGTAGGTTGGGGTGAGCCGAAGGCGAACCCCAACAGACCTCACACGAGGTCGCAGTGCTGGGGTTTGCTGCGCTCACCCCAACCTACGCCGCTTGAGCCTTTGGGCGTTGAAGCTGCCCGGCCGCGCCAGCATATGGAGGGGGCGTATCATTGACCCTCTTTGCCGGAGTCCCCCTGATGTCCCTCGACAGCGCCACCCGCGAACGCATCGAAACCCTGCTCAAGAACCACCGCGTGGTGCTGTTCATGAAGGGCACCCGCCAGCAGCCGATGTGCGGCTTCTCGGCCGCGGCCACCAATACGCTCAACGAGCTGGTGCCCGACTACCACACGGTGAACGTGCTGGAAGACCCGGAGATCCGCGAGGGCATCAAGGCCTACGGCGACTGGCCGACCATTCCGCAGCTGTATGTGGAAGGCGAGCTGGTCGGCGGCGCCGACATCATTCGCCAGATGTACACCAGCGGCGAACTGCACACCCTGTTCGGCGCCACCCCGCCGGACCGCAGCGCACCGCAGATCACCATCACCGACAAGGCCGCCGAGGCGATCCGCCAGGGCACGACCAATGCGCAGGGCCTGGCCCTGCACCTGGAGATCGGCCCGGACCACAGCGCCGGCTTCCAGCTCGCCCCGGCCGGCGACCATGACATCGTGTCCAGCAGCAACGGCATCGACGTGCATTTCGACCCGGGCAGTGCGCAGCGCGCCAAGGGCATCGTGATCGACTGGGTTTCCACCGTGCAGGGCGAGGGCCTCAGCCTGAAGTTCCCCGGCGCGCAGGAGATCAAGAACCTGACCGTGCAGGAGCTCAAGGCCCGCCTGGCCGCCGGCGACCTGGTGCTGGTCGACGTGCGCCCGGCCCATGGCCGCGCCCAGGCCGCCCCGCTGGCCCAGGCCCGCGTGCTGGACGAAGTCGGCTACGACACGCTGGCCGCCTTGCCCAAGGACACCGCCATCGCCTTCATCTGCCATCACGGCGTGTCCAGCCGCGGGGTGGCCGAGCGCTTCGCCGCGCACGGCTTCAGCAACGTCTATAACGTGCAGGGCGGAATGGACGCATGGGCGGCGGAAATCGACCCCAGCGTGCCGCGCTATTGAGGTACTTCTAGGAAAAATTCCTAGGAAAAATCGGGGCCTACGGGCCCCGATCGCTTTTCTGACGCGCAAAAAACCGGACAAAACGCGCCTCTTATTTATGATTCATTCATAGAATGAGCAATGTTTTGCGAAATAGCCGCCAGCGCACCACGCAAGGGCACCTCCCCTCGCCGCAAGCCTCTTCGTATTTCTTGCCGCTGGCTTGCAAACGCCCCGTTTACCGAAAGATTTCACGATCAGAATGAGAAAATTTACCCGGCGCATAAAGCGGGCCAAACCACGGTGGGCTCGTTTTTTCCTACGACGCGTAACCATTGCATAACAAATGCGCGGTTCGTAGCTTCGGACTAGGCCACAAGTCACGGCGGGGCACGCCATGAAAGGCCTCCGGATGTGGGGACATCCGGACGAATCGGGGGAGTACCGCTTACCAAGGCAGGCATGACAGGGGCACCCCGCCTCGGGCATGGCTTTGCCGTGGGCAGCGTTCCGGTTCGATGAACTCGCTCAGTCCTAGCGACCAAAACAATCATCAACCGAGGTTCGACCATGACTTCCAGCAAAGCCAAACGCTACGGTGGTTTTTCGCTGCCGCGGCGCCCGCTCGTGCTCGCCCTGGCCGTGGGCCTGGGCCTCGCGAGCAGCGGCATCGCGCTTGCCCAGTCCAATGCGACGGGCGTGATCTTCGGCCAGGCCGCGCCGGGAGAAACCATCCACATCGAAAGCACGCAGACCGGCCTCAAGCGCGACCTCACCACCGACGCGCAGGGCCGATACCGCGCCGCCTCGCTGCCGATCGGCACGTACAACGTGTCCGTCATCAAGGACGGCAAGGTGATGGACAGCCGCAACGACGTGCAGACCACGATCAGCAGCGGTGTCGAAGTGTCCTTTATCGCCAACGCCGCCAACGCGCAGACGCTGGGCGCGGTGCAGGTGGTGGGTAATGTGCTGCCGGCGATCGACGTGTCGTCGGTGGACTCGCGCGCCGTGCTCACCGCCGACCAGTTGGCCAAGCTGCCGATCGCGCGCACCTCGATCAGCTCGATCGCCCTGCTCGCGCCGGGCACCACGCAGGCGGCCAGGGGCTATGGCAACGCACTGTCGTTCGGCGGTTCGTCCGCTTCGGAGAACGCGTACTACATCAACGGTTTCTCGGTCACCAATCCGCTGACCGGCGTGAGCTCGCGCCAGCTTCCCTATGACGCGATCGACCAGGAGCAGGTGCTGATCGGCGGCTACGGCGCCGAGTACGGCCGTTCCACCGGCGGCGTGATCAACGTAGTGACCAAGCGCGGCACCAACCAGTGGAAGGGCGACGTGCAGGCGTTCTGGTCGCCCAGCCAGCTGGCGCAGCAGCCGCGCAACGTGTATCGCCGCAATGGCACCCTGTACCAGGTCGGCAACGGGTTCTCGCCGCGCGATCGCGACGAACTGCAGTATTCCGGTTCCATCGGCGGCGCGCTGATCAAGGACAAGCTGTTCTTCTTCGGCGCCGCGGACGCGGTCCACCAGACCGATGTGTTCCACGGCACCCAGTCCAACAGCTCCACCGTGCAGAACGACAGCAACCACATCACGCGCTGGCTGACCAAGTTCGACTGGAACATCACCGACAGCCACATCCTGGAATTCACCGCCACCGGCGACGACGAAACCACCGACTCGCAGATCTACGGCTACAACTATTCGACCCAGCAGAACACCGGCTACAAGGTCCACCAGTACACCAAGAACTACAACGGCACGCAGACCAACGGCACGCCGGGCGGCAACATCTACGTCGGCCACTACACCGGTTACATCACCGACGATCTGACCATCAACGCGATGTACGGCAAGAGCAACGCGGATCACATCCAGACCATCACCGGCGCCGGCGGCACGCCGTGTCCGGCGATTACCGACAACCGCGCCATCGCCGCGACCAATCCCGCGCCCAGCTGCCAGTTCGGCGCCACCACCACCTTGCGCCCGGGTTCGAAGGACAGCACCAACGGCTGGAGCTTCAACGTCGAATACCGCCTGGGCAGCCATGACCTGCGCGCCGGTATGGATAACTACATCCTGCGCGCCACCTGGGGCAGCGCGCCGGTGACCGGCACCTCCTGGCGCTACTTCGACCTCGGCGGCGGCCAGGCGATCACCCAGCGCCTGACCAACCTGGGCCTGAGCCCGAGCCTGTACAACCCGGCCGCGTTCGCCAACGGCTACTACGCCGAATCCACCGGCCTCAGCACCGGTACCTCGGCCCGCACTGCGCAGCGCTCGCAGTTCGTCGAAGACCACTGGCAGCTGACCGATCGCTGGAACATCTACCTGGGCCTGCGCAACGAGCAGTTCACCAACTACAACGGCGTCGGCGCCGCCTATGCGAAGGAACGCAACCAGCTCGACCCGCGCCTGGGCTTCGCCTGGGACGTGTACGGCGACAGCTCGCTGAAGATCTACGGCAATGCCGGCCGCTATCACCTGGGCCTGCCGACCAGCGTGGCGGTGCGCGGCGCCGGTCCGTCCACCTTCCCGTCCACCTACTACGCCTACACCAGCATCGACCCGACCACCGGCGTGCCGCAGGGCCTGAGCGTGGGCTCGCCGTGGTCGCAGACCTTCTACAACAACGGTGCCAACGGCACCCCGCCCGATGCCAGGACGGTGTCGGTGAAGGACCTGAAGACCTACTACCAGGACGAGTACATCCTCGGCTTCGACAAGCAGTTGCCGAACAACTGGACAGTCGGCGCCAAGGCCATGTTCCGCACCCTGCGCAACCTGATCGACGACGACTGCGATAGCCGTCCGATCCAGGCCTGGGGCGATGCGCACGGCATGAGCGCGGTGGTCGCCGCCGGTATCGCCAACAGCACGCAGTGCTGGCTGTACAACCCGGGCAACGCCAATACCTTCATCCTGTCGCCCGCGGCGGGCCAGTACTTCGAAGTACCGCTGAGCGCACGCGAGATCGGCGAGCCGAAGGCCAAGCGCCGCTACTACATGCTCGACTTCTATGCCGAGCATCAGTTCAGCGACAAGTGGTACGCCAAGGTCGAGTACACCTTCTCGCGCAGCTACGGCAACTCGGAAGGCCAGCTCGACTCCGACATCGTGCAGGCGGACGTGTCGACCACCGAGAGCTGGGACGCGCCGGAACTGATGGAGAACACCAACGGCCCGCTGGCCAACGACCAGACGCACCAGCTGCGCATCCTGGGCGTGTACCAGCCGACGCCGGAATGGCGCTTCTCCACGGTCAGCCGCATCACCTCCGGCACGCCGATCAGCTGCATCGGCGCCCGTCCGGAATCGGCGGGCGGCGACCCGGTGGGTTACCAGGCGGCGTACTTCTGGTGCAACGGCAAGCCCGCGGGACGCGGCTCGTACGGCCGCACGCCGTGGACCTACACCTTCAACATGAGCGCTGCCTGGCAGCCGGCCTTCCTGGACCACAAGCTGACCCTGTCGGCCGACATCTTCAACCTGCTCGGCAAGCAGCGCATCACCCAGCTCAACGAGACCTGCGAAGACCCCTCGGGCAACACCACGATCAACTGCTTCCGCCCGCGTTCGTTCCAGGACCCGCGTTACGTCCGCCTCGGCGCGCGTTACGACTTCTCGCTGTAAGGGGCTAGCCATTCCAAAGTGCGCGGGGATCCACGGATGGAGTTCCCCGCGCCGACAAACAGCTGGTATCTCCCCATATGGGCCGCCGCGAGGCGGTCCCTTTTTTTGCGGGCGATACGAAAACCTTCTCCCCGGACGGGGAGAAGGGGAAGTGCGCACTTACTCGACGTTTTCCTCGAAGCGCAGGTGCTTCACGCTGCGGCCGTTGCGGCGCACCAGCTTCAGCGCCTCGATGCCGATGCGGATATGGCGCTCGACGAACTGCGCCGTCACGCCGCGGTCGCTGGCCTCGGTCTTCACCCCTTCCGGGATCATCGGCTGGTCCGAGACCAGCAGCAGCGCGCCGCAGGGGATCTCGTTGGC
The DNA here is from genome assembly GCF_052115385.1 of Dyella sp. 2RAB6. Taxonomy (NCBI): domain Bacteria; kingdom Pseudomonadati; phylum Pseudomonadota; class Gammaproteobacteria; order Lysobacterales; family Rhodanobacteraceae; genus Dyella; species Dyella sp. 2RAB6. The sequence continues at coordinate 115,726 of NZ_JBFRGP010000003.1, read as the reverse complement.
GAAGCCCGCGGCGAAGATGGTGGCGGTCTCCATGTCCACCGCCATGCAGCGGGTGCGGCGCAGGTAGTCCTTGAACTGCTCGTCGTGCTCCCACACGCGGCGGTTGGTGGTGTACACCGTGCCGGTCCAGTAGTCGTAGCCGAGGTCGCGGATCATGGTGGAGACGCCACGCTGCAGCTGGAACGCCGGCAGCGCTGGCACTTCCGGCGGCAGATAGTCGTTCGAGGTGCCCTCGCCACGGATGGCGGCGATCGGCAGCACCAGGTCGCCGATCGCGTTCTTCTTCTTCAGGCCGCCGCACTTGCCCAGGAACAAGGCGGCCTTGGGCGCGATGGCGCTGAGCAGGTCCATCACCGTGGCGGCATTGGGGCTGCCCATGCCGAAGTTGATCAAGGTGATGCCGTCGGCGGTGGCATTGGGCATGGGACGGTCGCGTCCCTGCACTTCCACGCCATGCCATTCGGCGAACAGATCGACGTAGTGGCCGAAATTGGTCAGCAGCACGTAGTCGCCGAACTGATCCAGCGGCGTGCCGGTATAGCGCGGCAGCCAGTTGGAAACGATTTCCTGTTTGTCTTTCATGGGACCCTTTGGCAGGTCGATGGGCGCGGGAGCCTCCCGCACCGCGTTACCGGCGACGCCACGCCGGCGATAGGCCGAATGATCCGCATCATTCTAGCCGGAACCGGCCCCGGCTCCCGCATGGCGCAGTGCCGCATGGCCGGCGCGTGTTATGTGACCCAGTCGGCACAGGCGCCGGCCCATGTTATGTTCCCGCCGCAGTCGAGCTAGGGGGTAAAAAGATGCGCATGGGGCTGGCCATCGATGCGTCCTGCGATATTCCGCAGGGCTTCCTGGAGGAACACGGCGTCACGGTGATGCCGATCACCGTGCGGGTCGACAGCGAAACCTTCCTCGACGACCGCGGCGCCGTCGAAGTCCGCCGCTTCATCGACCGCAAGCTGGGCGACCGCAGCCACTCGGCCGAAACCGAGCCCTGCTCGGTGGAAGAGGTGCAGAAGCTGTTCCTGGAAAAACTCGTGCTGGAGCAGGACTGCGTGTTCTGCCTCACCGTCACCGCCACGCGCAGCCCGATCAACGACCACGTCAACAAGGCCAGCTTCGCGGTGCTCAAGCACTACCGCGCGGCGCGCGAGCGGGCCGGGTTGTCCGGCCAGTTCCTGATGCGCGTGATCGACACCCGCAACCTGTTCGCCGGCACCGCGCCGGCCATCGTGGAAGCCGCCCGCCTGGTCAAGGCCGGCGAGACGCCGCCGGCGATCCGCGAGCGCGCCACCTTCATCGCCAACCATTCCTACGGCTACATGCTGCCGCGCGACCTGTATTACCTGCGCGCGCGCGCCAAGAAGAAGGGCGACCGCAGCGTCGGCCTGTTCAGCGCGGTGCTGGGCTCGGCGCTGGACATCAAGCCGCTGCTGCGCTGCTTCCGCGGCGAGACCGGGCCGGCCGGCAAGGTGCGCGGCTTCGAGCACGGCGCGCAGACCCTGTTCGGCTACGCCGTGCAGCGGGTGCGTGCCGGCCTGCTGGTGCCGGCGATGTGCGTGAGCTACGGCGGCGACCTGGCCGAACTGGACAACCTGCCCGGCTACGCCGACCTGCGCACCGTCTGCGCCGAGCACGGCGTGGCGCTGATGGAAGCGCCGATGAGCATCACCGGCATGGTCAACGTCGGCGAGGGCGCCATCACGCTGGGCTTCGCCGCCGAGGAACATGAGGCGGAGTTCTGAGTCGGGCGGCCATCCGCAGGCATAGAATCCTGCCGATGCGCCGCCTGATCCTCTCGCTGCTCCTGCTGTCGCCGCTGGCCGCCCTGCCGGCCGGCGCCGCCACCGTCTACAAGTGCACCGGCGCCGATGGGCGGGTGACCTTCCAGGACCGCCCCTGCGCCCGCGCGCAGCGGCAGGACGTCGTGCAGCTGGCCGATCCCACGCCGGCCGCACCGGCGCCGCCGCAGCAGCCGCCGGCGGGCGACGACCGCGATACCAGCCCGCCTGCGCCGCCCTCCCGCCCGGCGGAGCCGGCCGCGCCCCTGCCCGGCCTGTACGCCTGCACGCGCGCGACCGACGGCAAGTTCTACATCAGCCGCAACGGCGACCCGCAGCCCTATCTCGCGCCGTTCGGCATGGTCGGCATGGTGCAGACGCCGCTGGCGCGCGGCGGCGGCTCAGGCGCCTCGGCGCCTGAGCTCAACCGCGGCAAGGTCACCGCCGGGCTGGTCTCGGGCAACTACGTGTGGGTGCAGGACCAGTGCCGCCCGATGAGCTTCGACGAAACCTGCCACGCCCTGCAGGGCGACTACGACGACAACGCGCGCAAGCTGCGCCGCGCCTTCAAGAGCGACCGCCCGCCGCTGGAACGGCGCGACGAGGAGCTGCGCGGGCAGTTGGCGAATTGCCGCTGAGCGCAGCAGCCGGCGTAGGTTGGGGTGAGCCGCAGGCGAACCCCAACGATGTGCCCGGCCCGTGCCCCTGTTGGGGTTCGCCTGCGGCTCACCCCAACCTACGCCGACGTCGTTGCGCTCATGCGCTCAGAACCCGTAATTGAGAAACCCGCCATCCACCGCCAGCACCTGCCCGGTGATGTAGCTGGCCGCGGGCAGGCACAGGAAGGCGATCGCCGCGGCCACTTCCTCGGGCTCGCCGATACGACGCAGCGGGGTGTGGTCGAGCACTTCGTCCAGATAGTCGTCGTCCGCCAGCGCGGGCTCCGAGCGTTGCGTGCGGATATACCAGGGCGCCACCGCATTGACACGGATGCCATCGGTGGCCCATTCCACCGCGAGGTTGCGGGTGAGCTGGTGCAGCGCGGCCTTGCTCATGCCATAGGCCGCGCCGGTGCGCACGTGGGTGATGCCGGACACCGAGCCGACATTCACGATCGCCGCGTTGGCGTGCTGCACCAGTTGCGGATGCGCCAGACGGCACATCTCGAAGGCGGAGAACAGGTTCAGTTCGAAGATCGAGCGGTAGTCGCGCTCGCTGTAGTCCAGCGCCGCGGCGGGCATGTTGCCGCCGGCGTTGTTGACCAGCAGCGACAGCGGCGCGCCGAGATCCGCGATCCAGTCGAACACCGCCAGCCGGTCCTCCTGCACGCCGAGGTCCGCGGCGAAGGCCAGCACTTCGATCTGCTCGAAATCATCCGCCAGTTCGACCCGCACCTGTTCGAGGTAATCGCTGTCGCGCGCCACCAGCAGCAGGTTCGCGCCGAGGCCGGCCAGCTCGCGCGCGGCGGCGTAACCGATGCCCTTGCTGGCGCCCGTGATCAAGGCGGTGTGGCCCTGCAGCTGCCAGGCGTCGATACGGTTGTTCATGCAGGCGAGCTTAGAACCTGCGTCACGCGGGGACCAGCCCGAGGTTGCCGCGCCATTCCCTGCGCGGGACACTGCGGACGGCCCCTACGGAGCATCCACCATGAAAGCATGGCTCTTCCTCCCGCTCAGCCTGTTCGCCCTCAGCGCCTGCTCGGGCAAGCCGCCCACGCCCAAGGCCGAAGCCGCGCCCGCGCCGCGCGTCGCCACCCCGTTCGACGACCTGAAGAAGCAGGAGCAGAAGGCCAAGGACGTGCAGAAGGTGGTCGACCAGCAGGCCGAACAGCAGCGCAAGCAAGTCGACGCGGCGGAACAGTAAAGGCATGGCGCGCGAATCCACCGCCGTCGAACACGCCACGCCCGCGATCGCCGCCGACGCACCGGTACTGGAACTGGACCGCGCCAGCGTATTGCGCGGCGAGCGCCTGATCCTGGAGGCACTGAGCCTGCGCGTCGCCGCCGGCGAGCACACCGCCATCCTCGGCGCCAACGGCTCGGGCAAGTCCACCCTGGTGAAGCTGGTGACGCGCCAGCTCTATCCGCTGGCGCGCGAGGACGGCCAGCCGAGCGTGCGCGTGTTCGGGCGCGAGCGCTGGCACGTCGCCGAGCTGCGCAGCCTGCTCGGCATCGTGTCGCCCGCGCTGCAGCTGGACTACACCACCGACACGCCGCTGGAAGTGTTCGACGCGGTGGTGTCGGGCTTCTACGCCGCGCGCGGCCTCGGCCCGGACCACCGCCCCACGCCGGCGATGCGCGAACGCGCGCACGCGGCGCTGGCGCAGATGGGTATCGCCCATCTGCTCGGCCGCGACCTGGCCACGCTGTCCACCGGCGAGGCGCGCCGCGTGCTGATCGCGCGCGCCCTGGTGCACCGTCCGCGCGCCCTGCTGCTGGACGAACCCAGCGCCGGCCTGGACCTGGCCACCCGCCGCCACTTCCTGGAAAGCCTGCGCACGCTGGCGCGCAGCGGCACCACCTTGCTGCTGGTCACCCACCACATCGAGGAAATCGTGCCGGAGATCGGCCGCGTGCTGCTGCTGCGCGAAGGCAAGGCGCTGCGCCATGGCGACAAGGCCCAGGTGCTCACCGATGCCGCGCTGAGCGAAGCCTTCGGCATGCGCGTGCGGGTCGGACGCGACGGCGACTACTTCAGCGCGGTGCCGGCCTGATCGCAGTGCCATAAAGAAAAACGGCGGCCCGATGGCCGCCGTTTTTTTTCACTACCTTCGTTCGACTCAGCGCGGCTCGCAGAAGCAATACGCATACACGTTCGGCTTGCCCGACTGCGCGTTCTTCAGCAGCTTCAGCTCCGGCGCCAGCATCGGCAGCTGCGCCACCCACTCGGGCAGGTGCACGCCGTAGGCGCGCAGCGCGATGGTGGCCGAGCTGTCGTTGAGGTTGACGATGAACTGCTCGAAGCCGCCCAGCGGCGCCTCGACATAGTGCAGCGAGGGGTTCTTGCCTAGCTTGGCGCGCTGCGCTGCATCCGCGACCGCTTCGCGCAGGCCGCCGAGCTGGTCGACCAGGCCGCGCTCCAGCGCCTGCTGGCCGGTCCACACGCGACCCTGGGCGATGGTGTCGATGGCGTCGTACGGCTTGCCGCGCGCCTTTGCCACACCGCCGACGAAGTCGCGGTAGCCCTTGTCGATGATCGCCTGGATCAGCGTGCCCACCTTCGGGTCCAGCGGACGCGTAATGTTGAACGCGCCGGCCAGCGGGCCGGTGCCCACGCCGTCGGTCTTCACGCCGAGCTTGTCCAGCGTGCCGGGCACGGTGAAGTACATGCCGAAGATGCCGATGGAACCGGTGATCGTATTGGGCTCGGCGAAGATGCGGTCCGCATTCATCGAGATCCAGTAGCCGCCGCTGGCGGCCACGTTGCCCATCGACACCACCACCGGAATGCCGGCTTCCTTGGTCAGCGCGATCTCGCGGCGGATCTGCTCGGCCGCGTACACCTCGCCACCCGGCGAGTTGACGCGCAGCACCAGCGCCTTGGTGCGGCGGTCCTCGCGCGCGGTGCGGATCAGCGCCGCGGTGGACTCGCCGCCGATGGTGCCCTGCGGCTGCTTGCCGCCGACGATCTCGCCCTCGGCCACCACCACCGCCACGCCGGCTTGCAGCGCGCTGGTGCCGGACACGCCGGCCAGGTAGCGGCGCAGGTCGACCTGGCGGAAGCCTTCGCCCTTGCCGCCGGCCGGCACGCCTTCCTTGCGCATCATGTTTTCGAGGTCGTCGCGCGTGGCCAGCCCGTCGACCAGGTGTTCGTTGAAGGCGAGCTGGCCGAGGTCGCCCTTGGTGCCGGCGATCGCCTCCGGCAGGCCGTCGACGGCGGCGCGCAGCGCGGCCGGTTGGAGCTTGCGCAGCTTTGCCACCTCGTCCAGATAGCGGTCCCACAGACCGCCCATCCAGAACGCATCGGCTTCCTTCGACTCCGGCGAGGCGTGGTCGAGGATGTACGGCTCGGCCGCGCTCTTGAACTGGCCGACGCGGAACAGGTGCACGTCCACGCCCAGGCGGTCGAGCAGGTCCTTGTAGAACAAGCGGTAGTTGGCAAGGCCGGTCAGCACCACGCCACCCATCGGATCGAGCAGGATGCGGTCGGCGTGCGCGGCCAGGTAGTACTGGCCCTGGTCCATGTTCGACGCCCACACGATCACCGGCTTGCCGGCAGCGCGGAAGCGGTCCAGCGCCGCGGCCACCTCGTGCAGCGCGGCGAAGCCGCCGGCGTGCACGTCCTGCGGCTGCAGCAGGATGCGGCTGATGCGGCTGTCGCCGGCGGCCGCGTCGATCGCCGCCACCAGGTCGCGCACCTGCACCTGCTTGGGCGCATTGCCGGACAGGCCCTGCAGCGCGCGCTCCAGCGGCTCGATGCTGAACTGTTCGACCAGTTCGCCCTGCGGCTTGAGCACCAGCACGCTGTCGTTCTGGATGCCGCGCTCGCCGTGGCTGCCGGCCCAGAAGCCCAGCATCAGCAGCAGGAAGAAGCCAAGGAACACAAAGAAGATCAGGTTGATGATGACCAGCCTGACCACGTTGATCCCACGCCCGAACACGCGCAGGAAAGCCCAGAAACCGTTGGTGCCGCGCTCCGTCATTCGTACGTTCCTCGATAAGACGGCGGCAGCGTACCCCGTCGTGTCTTACAGGTCATGTGGGAGAAGTGCTGGTCGGGCGACGCCAGCGCTCGGTCTTCGAACTGCGCCAGAAGCGGGTGAACAGCAGCAGCGCGGCCACGCTCAGGCCGGCCACCAGCCCCATCCACATGCCGCGCGCGCCCAGTCCCTGGCGGAACGCCAGCCACCAGCCGAACGGCATGCCGATCACCCAGTAGGCGAACAGCGTCATCGCCATCGGCGCGCGGGTGTCCTTCAGGCCGCGCAGCGCGCCGTTGGAGGCGACCTGGATGCCGTCGGAGAACTGGAACACGCCGGCCAGCACGATCAGCTGGGTGGCCAGCGCGATGACCGCCGCGTCGCGGGTATACAGCGAGGCGATCAGATGCGGCAGGCCCAGCATCAGGCTGGCCGACACGATCTGGGTGAGCACGGCCAGGGCGATGCCGCAGAAACCGGCGTAGCGCACACCCTGGGCGTCGCCGCGGCCGACCGCGTTGCCCACGCGCACGGTGATCGCCATGGCCAGGCCCAGCGGGATCATGAAGAACACCGAGGCGATGTTCAGCGCCACCTGGTGGCTGGCCACCACCGTTTCGCCCAGCGTGCCCAGGGCCAGCGCCACCGCCACGAACAGGCCGCCTTCGGCCAGCAGGGTGATCGCCATCGGCAGGCCGATCGAGAGCAGTTCGCGGATGCGCCGCGGGTTCGGCAGGTCGAAGCGCTCGCCCAGGTTCAGGCCGCGGTAGTTGCCGTGGCGCGAGATATAGACGGCGAACCCGAGCATCTCCATCCACAGCACCAGCGCCGTGGCGACCCCGCAGCCACGCGCCCCCTGCGGCTCCAGGCCGAACTTGCCGAACATCAGCACGTAACCCAGCGGCGCCAGCACGCACAGGCCGGCCAGGGCGAAGAACATCGACGGCAAGGTCATCGACAGGCCTTCGGACAGGCCGCGCAGCGCGAAATAACAGGTCAGCGCGGGTGCGCCCCAGCTGATCGCGTGCAGGAACGCCACCACGTCGTTGCGCAGGCCGGGGTCGACCCCGATCAGGTCGATCAGCGGACCGGCATGGCGCACGCCGAACCACAGCAGCACGCCCATGCCGATCGCCAGCCACAGCGCCTGGCGGAACACCGCGCCGACTTCGCCGCGGCGCCCGGCGCCATCGAGCTGCGAAACGGAAGGCGGCACCGCCATCATCATGCCGATGCCGCTGACGATCGCCAGCGCCCAGATGCTCGCACCCACCGCCACCGCACCCAGCACGTGCGCGCTGTAATGGCCGGCGAGCACGGCGTCGACCACGTTGGTGCCTACCGCGGCGAGCTGGGCAAGGATCAGCGGCGCCGCGAGCGCGAGGGTGGCGCCGATCTCGTGTGCCACGCGGGCGCGATCGGAAGGGGAAAGGAACATAGATCGGGACTCCAGGGCCGGCGATTCTACAGGCTCGCACCGACTCTTGATTCATGCCGGCGCCACCATCCGTCATCCCGGCGCAGGCAGGGATCCAGTAGCGGTATCGCTTGATTGTCGCGGCGAGCTCCGGCGGCCATGCTCGTTGGCTCCGTTCCTCTCACGTGCCTTGTCTCTACTGGATCCCGGCCTGCGCCGGGATGACGGGCACATGCGCGGTGCTATTGGTCAGACTCTTATGCCAAGATCGTCCGCTTGTAAGGGGAGGGGTCAACGTGAGCGGGAAAGACATCGTCTCGTACGACGGCGTGCATTGCGCCAATTGCACGGCGCCCATGCAGGGCGAGTTCTGTCACCACTGCGGGCAATCGATCCACACCGTGCTCAAGCCGGTGCACCACATGTTCGAGGACACGCTGGAGACGATCCTCCACGTGGACGGCCGCGTGCTGCATACCCTGCCGCCGCTGATGACCAAGCCGGGCTTCCTCACCCTGGAATATTTCTCCGGGCGCCGCCAGCGCTACGTGCCGCCGTTCCGGCTGATGTTCGTGCTGTGCCTGCTGGCGTTCTTCCTGACCCATATCGCGGTCGACGTGCTGGTCTCGCACGCCAAGGATTTCTCGCCCGGCGTCCACACCGACCGGCACCAGTTCGACGACCTCAAGACCGCCGACGAAGTCCGCCACGCGCTGGACGAACAGCTCGCCGACCTGCAGCAGGCGCGCTCGACGGTGGCCAACGTGCCCGGCGCCGATGCCGGCCTGGTCAAGGCCGAGAAGACCCTGCGCAAGCAGGCGGAGCGGCGCATCGCAAAGATCGACGCGGCCAACGCACCGGGAGCGAGCGGGTCGGCGGCGGCACCGGCGGCGGCCGCTTCCGCGCCCGCCGTCGCCTCCAGCGCGGAAGCGCCGGCCAAGAACGACGACGTCGAGCTCGAAGACATGCTGGGCCAGCGCGATCACGTGCGCATCGCCTGGCTGCCCGAGTTCATGAATACGCGGCTGGAGCACGCCGCCGCCAACCTGAGCGCCAACATCAAGGGCTGGAAGAGTCCGGACCCGGGGGTGCGCGAACAGGCCACCGAGCGCGTCAAGGCCGGCATCTTCGGCGCGCTGCCGCAGACCATGTTCGTGCTGATGCCGGCGTTCGCCCTGCTGCTGAAGCTGTTCTACATATTTAAGCGCCGGCTGTTCATGGAGCACCTGATCGTGGCGCTGCACAGCCACGCCTTCCTGTTCGCCAGCGTGCTGCTCTGGGTGCTGCTGGCCCTGCTGAAGTCCTGGATCACCCCGCATGCGGCCTGGGCCGGATACCTGCTGGGCTGGGTGGAAATCGCCCTGGCGGTGTGGGCGCCGGTCTATCTGCTGCTGATGCAGAAACGGGTCTACCGGCAGGGCTGGCCCATGACCGTCCTGAAGTTCCTGATGGTCGGCTGGTGCTACACGTGGCTGCTCGGATTCGCCGTGATGAGCGCCCTGGCGCTGGGTGTCGTGCACTAAGCAATAGGCCTGAATTCTGTGATGTGCATCACACCGGAACCGGGCAGTGGCCGACGGATCGAGCCTAGCCAGAATCGGGCCAGCGAGGGTTTTGCACAGCATCACAGGACTGTCAATAGATTGACCACCTCGATGTCAGTTGTATGAACATCGGCCAAGCGCTCAAGCCAAGTTATTGAATTATCAATACATTACAAGTTGGCTAAAAGTTCGACAGCACGTCGCAAAGTCCGATTTTTCTGGCTTTGAGGGCACCCTTCCCCGGCGCATCCACAGACTTATCCACAGCTCTTGTGGATAAGCCAATTTTCCCCCTTCACAGAGCCACTTACCGGGTACTTCTCGACGGGGGGCCAGCAGGTGGTCGAAAACGAAGGCGTAGGTTGGGGTGAGCCGCAGGCGAACCCCAACGTGGCGAGGCGCTCGAAGGTGCCAGGGTTGGGGTTCGCCTGCGGCTCACCCCAACCTGCGCCGGCGTTGTGGCGGAACGGTCGTTACACTGGCCCGCCTTGAGGATCGCCATGCCCTCCGTTCTTCGCGTCGCCCTGCCCGTCCCCCTGCCGACCCTGTTCGACTACCTGCCGCCCGCGGCGGGCGAGGCGCAGCCGGGCAGCCGCGTGCTGGTGCCGTTCGGGCGCGGCAAGGCGGTCGGGGTGGTGGTGGAGACCGGCGTCGAATCGACCCTGGGCGGCTCGCGCCTGAAGCGTGCGCTGCGGCTGCTGGACGAGGCGCCGCTGCTCGATGCGGAACTGATGAAGACCCTGGCCTGGGCCGCCGACTACTGGCTGGGCGCGCCCGGCGAGGCCTACGCCAACGCGCTGCCGCTGGCGCTGCGCGAAGACAAGCCGCTGCCCGACACCTACGAGGAAGTGTGGGCGCTCACCGTGGCCGGCCGCAGCGCACTGGATGCCGGCAGCCGCAAGGGCGGCAGCCGGCGCCTGCTGGAAACGCTGGCCGCGGCGCCGCTGAGCGCCGGCGAATTGCACGAACGCCTGCCGGACTGGCGCGAAGCGGCGCGCCGGCTTGCCAGCGCCGGCCTGATCGAGCGCGTGCGCCGCACTGCCGATGCCACGCCGCAGCCGGTGGTCGCAGCGCTCCCGCTCAGCGCCGAGCAGCAGGCGGCGGTCGCAGCGGTCGGTGCCGAGCTGGGCCGCTTCCAGCCGTTCCTGCTCGACGGCGTCACCGGCAGTGGCAAGACCGAGGTGTACCTGGCGCTGATCGAGCGCGTGATCGCCGAAGGCAAGCAGGCGCTGCTGCTGGTGCCGGAGATCGGCCTGGCCCCGCAGACCGTGCGCCGCGTGCGCGAACGCCTGGGCGTACCGGTGGAAGTGCTGCATTCGAACCTGGCCGAGGGCGACCGCGCGCGCGCCTGGCTGCGCGCGCGCGACGGCGAGGCGCGGGTGATCCTGGGCACGCGCTCGGCGGTGTTCACGCCGTTGCCGCGCGCCGGCCTGATCGTGGTCGACGAAGAACACGACGGCGCCTACAAGCAGCAGGAAGGCTTCCGCTATCACGCGCGCGACCTCGCCCTGCTGCGCGGCCGCGCGCTGGGCGTGCCGGTGCTGCTGGGCTCGGCCACGCCTTCGCTGGAATCGCTGGCCAATGTGGACGCCGGCCGCTATCGCGCACTGCATCTGCGCGCGCGGCCCGGCGCGATCCGCCCGCCGCAGGTGCAGATCGTGGACATGCGCGCGCAGCGGCTGGAGCACGGCCTGTCGCCCACCCTGCTGAACGCGGTGGCCGACACCATCGCGCGCGGCGAACAGGCGCTGGTGTTCCGCAACCGCCGCGGCTATGCGCCGGTGCTGCTGTGCCATCAATGCGGCTGGCATGCGGAATGCCCGCGCTGCGAACACCCGCTCACCCTGCATGCCGGGCGGCGCCAGCTGATCTGCCATCACTGCGATTACCGCACGCGCGTGCCCGAGCAGTGCCCTTCGTGCGACGCCCCGGACCTGAAACCGCAGGGCCAGGGCACCGAGCGCCTGGAGGAGGCGCTGACTGCGCGCTTCCCCGAAGCGCCGGTACTGCGCATCGACCGCGAGACCACGCGCCGCCGCGACGCCTTCGACGAACTGCTCGAGCGCCTGCGCGGCGACGGCCCGGCGATCCTGGTCGGCACGCAGATGCTGGCCAAGGGCCATGACCTGCCCAACCTCACCCTGGTCGCCATCGTCGGTGTCGACGAGGGCCTGCACAGCGTGGATTTCCGCGCCAGCGAGCGCCTGGCGCAGCTGATCGTGCAGGTGGCCGGACGCGCGGGCCGCGCCAGCAAGCCCGGCCGGGTGATCCTGCAGACCCACCATCCGGAACACCTGCTGCTGCGCCAGCTGCTGGCGCAGGGCTACGCCGCCGCGGCGAAGGAGCTGCTGGCCGAGCGACAGGCGGTGCAGCTGCCGCCGTATATGCATCAGGTGCTGCTGCGCGCCGATGCGCACCAGCGCGAGCACGTGGATGCGTTCCTGCGCGATGCGCGCGACGCGCTGCAACCGGCGGCGCAGACGGAACTGGGCATCGCCGGCCCGATGCCCGCGCCGATGCCGCTGCGCGCGGGCCGGCACCGCGGCCAACTGCTGGTCGAAGCAGCCAGCCGCGCCACCCTGCACGCCGCGCTGCGGCCGTGGGCGCGCGGCTTGTCGGCGCTGCCGTCGGCGCGGCGGGTGCGCTGGTCGCTGGATGTGGATCCGGTCGATCTGTACTGAGCAGAGAACGCGGCAGCGGCCGCTCCCGTAAAATGGCCGGCGCCCTCTCCCACGAGCTTCCCCCGATGTCCCAGCCCGATCCCCGGCCGCACATCGTCATCCTCGGCGGCGGTTTCGGCGGCATGGCCGCCGCGCACCGGCTCGACCATGCGGCGCTGCGCGTCACCCTGGCCGACCGCCGCAACCATCATCTGTTCCAGCCGCTGCTGTACCAGGTCGCCACCGCGGGCCTGTCCGCGCCGTCGATCGCCGCGCCGTTGCGGCAGATCCTGCGCAAGCAGCAGAACGTCACCGTGTTGCTGGACGAAGCCCAGGGCATCGACCTGGCCCACCGGCGCGTACAGCTTGCGCAAGGCCCGCTCGATTACGACTACCTGATCGTCGCCACCGGCGCGACCCACGCCTACTTCGGCCACGACGACTGGGCCCGCCACGCGCCGGGCCTGAAGACGCTGGACGACGCCTTCGCCATCCGCCGCCGCGTGCTGCTGGCCTTCGAGCATGCCGAGCGCGAGGACGATCCGGCGCGGCGCCAGGCCTGGCTGAACTTCGTGGTGGTCGGCGGCGGCGCCACCGGCGTGGAACTGGCCGGCACGCTGGCGGAGATTGCGCGCCACACCTTGCCGCGCGAGTTCCGCCGCAGCGATCCGCGCACGGCCAACATCCTGCTGGTCGAAGCCGGCCCGCGCGTGCTGCCGGCGTTCGCGCCGGAACTGTCGGCGAAGGCGCAGCAGCAGCTGGAGAAACTGGGCGTGCAGGTGCGCACCGGTACCGCGGTCACCGCGATCGGCGCCGACAGCGTCAAGCTCGGTGACGAAACGCTGGCATCGCGCACCGTGCTGTGGGCTGCCGGCGTGGCCGCCTCCCCGCTGGGCCAGCACCTCGGCGTGCCGCTGGACCGCGCCGGCCGCGTGCTGGTGACGCCGGAGCTGGCCGTGCCGGGGCATCCGGAAGTATTCGTGGCCGGCGACCTGGCCAGCGTGAGCCAGGCCGACGGCAAGCCGGTGCCCGGCATCGCCCCGGCGGCCAAGCAGATGGGCCGCTACGCGGCGGACGCGATCCTGCAGCGCATCCGCGGCGGCGCCGCGCCCGCGCCGTTCCGCTACCGCGACGACGGCACCCTCGCCACCATCGGCCGCATGGCCGCGGTGGCGCAGTTCGGGCGGGTGAAGCTGTCCGGCGTGCTGGCCTGGTGGGTGTGGCTGATCGCCCACGTGTACTTCCTGATCGGCTTCCGCAACCGGCTGGTGGTGCTGCTGGACTGGGGCTGGTCGTACTGGACCTACCAGCGCCATGCGCGCATCGTCACCGGCTCGGATCCCGCGCGTTCCGACGCTACAGACGAAAGCTGAGCACGCTTTGCCCGGGGCCGCCGGGCGGCGACAATACCTTGTTCCCTCTGACGGATCCCGACGTGTCCAACCAACTCGAACAGCTGCGCCAGTACACCACCGTGGTCGCCGACACCGGCGACATCGAGGCGATCGCCCGCTATCGCCCGGTGGATGCCACCACCAATCCCTCGCTGCTGCTGAAGGCGACCGAGCTGCCGGCCTATGCCCCGCTGATCGACGAAGCCGTGCAGTGGGCCAAGGCCCAGAGCGCATCGCGCGAGCAGCAGCTGATCGACGCCGGCGATTACCTTTCGGTGGCCGCCGGCCGCAGGATTTCCGAACTGGTGCCGGGCCGCGTCTCCACCGAAGTGGATGCGCGCCTGTCGTTCAACACCGACGCCACCATCGCCAAGGCCGAGCGCCTGATCGGCCTGTACGCGGCGGCCGGCGTGAAGCCGGAGCGCATCCTGATCAAGATCGCCTCCACCTGGGAAGGTATCCGCGCGGCCGAGGTGCTGGAGCGCCGCGGCATCCAGTGCAACCTCACCCTGCTGTTCTCGTTCGAGCAGGCGGTGGCGTGCGCGGAAGCCGGCGTGTATCTGATCTCGCCGTTCGTGGGCCGCATCATGGATTGGTATGTGGCCAACACCGCGACCAAGACCTATGCACCGGCGGAAGACCCGGGCGTGCAGTCGGTGCGCCGCATCTACGGCTGGTACAAGCAGCACGGCTTCGACACCGTGGTGATGGGCGCGAGCTTCCGCAATATCGGCCAGATCCAGGCGCTGGCCGGTTGCGACCGGCTGACCATCAGCCCGGACCTGCTGGAGAAGCTCGAAGCGACCAGCGAGCCGCTGCCGCGTGCGCTGCAGGACGACGGCAAGCGCGAGGCGCGCGTGCCGGCGCTGGACGAGGCGGGTTTCCGCTGGGGCCACAACGAAGATGCGATGGCGACGGAGAAGCTGGCCGACGGTATCCGCAAGTTCGCCGCGGACCAGCGCAAGCTCGAGGCGATGCTGGCGGCTCGGCTGTAAGCGACACGCTTCGGCGTAGGTTGGGGTGAGCCACAGGCGAACCCCAACGACGCGGTGCGTATCGATGTGCCGATGTTGGGGTTCGCCTGTGGCTCACCCCAACCTGCGCCGGGCGTTTATTTTGCGGACGCCAGCTCGCCGGCGGTCCAACCACCGCCCAACGCCCGCACCAGCTGCACGCTCGCGCGCAGCTGCCGCGTATCCAGATCCAGCAGGCTACGCTGCGCATCCAGTGCCGCCGTCTGCGCCTGCACCACGTCGAGATAACCCACCGCGCCCTGCCGGTACCGGTCCATCGCGATATCCAGCGAGCGCTTCGCCGCATCCGCCGCATCCTGCTGGTCGTTGCGTGCCGAACCGTAGTGATCGAGCTGGGCGAGGTTGTCCTCCACCTGCTGGAACGCATTGAGCACCACGCCGCGATAGCGCGCGCCGGCTTCCTCGGTCGCCGCCTTGGCGGCCTCGACGCCGGCTTTGCGGCGGCCACCGTCGAACAAGGTGAGCAAAGCGGTCGGACCGATCGCCCAGAACTGATTCGGTGCGGTGAACAGGCCACCGTAGCGATCGCTCTGGAAGCCGCCCTGCGCGCTCAAGCCCAGCGACGGGAAGTACGCCGCGCGCGCGATGCCGATACGCGCGTTCGCCGCGGCGACGCGGCGTTCGGCGGCGGCGACATCCGGGCGGCGCTGCAACAGCGTGGACGGCAGGCTGACCGGCACCGTCGGCAACGGCAGCGCCGTGACATCGGCGGTCAGCTTGAAGTTCGATGCCGACTCGCCCACCAGCGACGCGATCGCATGTTCAACCAGCGCACGCTGCGCCTGCGTCTGCGACCACTGCGACTTGGTCGAGGACAGCTGCGTCTGCGCGCGCGCCACGTCCAGGCCCGAAGCGATGCCGCCCTGGTGCCGCGTCTGCGTCAGCTCCAATGCCTTCTGGTACGCCGCGATGCTTTCCTTCAGCAACTGGATCTGCTGATCTAGTCCACGCAGCACCAGATAATTGTCGGCCAGCTGCGCCTGCAGGCTCAGGCGTGCGGAAGCCAGATCCGCAGCCGCGGCAAGCGCATCGTCCTTGCCGGCTTCGACGCTATTGCGCACGCGGCCCCACAGATCGATTTCGTAATCGACCTCGGCGCCCAGCGTGTAGCTGTCGTAGTTGGCCGGCGAGGTGGCGCCGCGCAGCGGGCGCGTATCGGACTGCCGGTCGCGCTGCGCATTCGCATTCACGCCCACCTGCGGAAACAACCCGGCACGAGCCTGCTGACTGAACGCCTGCGCCTGCTGGTAATGCGCCAGCGCGGCGGCGAGATCGGCGTTGTTCTTCAACAGGCGCTGCTGCAGCTCGCTCAGCTGCGCATCGCCGTACAGCGTCCACCAGCCGTCGCGCGGGAGCTGGTCGGACGGCTGCGCCGCCACCCAGCTCTTGCCGTAGGCCTCGCCGTGCTCCTGGAACTGCTCGGCCACCGGCACCTCCGGCGCCTTGTACGCCGGCGCCAGCGAGCAGCCGGCCAGCGCTGTCGCCAGGGCGATGGCGAGGACGCGCTCAGGCCTTCTTTTCATTGACGCGTCCCTGGTTCTTGGCCAGCTCGGTGCTGTCCTTCCCGGCGGTGCGCACGCGGTCGCCGTCGATCAGGCCGTCGGGCGGGCTCTCGATCACGCGGTCGTCCGCGCCGAGGCCGGAACCGATCTCCACCGTCTTGCCGTAGTCGCGCAGGATGGTGACCTGCTTGAACGCGATCTTGTTGTCGGCGGCGAGCGTGGCGATGCGCGTGCCCTTGTCGTCGAAGATCAGCGCGCTGGCCGGCACGCGCAGCGCGGTGGCGTCGCCGGGGCGGTCCAGCCGCACGCTGGCGAAGCTGCCGGGCATCAGCTTGCCGTCGGCATTGTCGACGGCGAGCTGGATCAGGGTGGTGCCGGATTCCGCGGCCACCGCGCCGGCCGAAGCCTCGACGCGTGCCTGGAACGTACGCCCCGGATATTCCGGCACCGCCAGCGTGGCGATCGCGCCCGGCTTGATCGACGGTACGTAGTTCTGCGGCACGCGCACGTACACGCGCAGCTTGCGCACGTCGGATACCACGAACAGTTCCGGACCGCTGCCGCTGCCGGCATTGATCAGCGCGCCGACGTCGGTCTCGCGCGCGGTGACCATGCCGTCGAACGGCGCGACGATGCGGGTGAAGCCCTTCAGCGCGTCGATGCGGTCGACATTCGCCTTGGCTGCCTTGGCGATGGCCTGCTTGGCGGTGAAGTCGCCGGTCTTCTCGTCCACTTCCTGGCGCGAGACCGAGTCGGAACCGAGCATGGCCTGCCAGCGCTTGGCGGTGGTGGCGGCCAGCGCGGCGTTCGCTTCGGCGCTGGCCAGATCGGCCTTGGCCTGCAGCAATTGCTGGTCGAGGTCGGGCGTTTCGATTTCCGCCAGCAGCTGGCCGGCCTTGACCGGCGCGCCGATGTCGACCTTCCAGGACTTCAGATAGCCGCTGACGCGCGCGTAGATCGGTGCGCGCGCATAGGCTTCGAGGCGGCCCGGCAGATCGAGCGAAGCACCGGCGGCGCTGCGCTCGACTGGCACCACGCTGACCGTGGGCACGGCCTGCTGGTCGGTCCAGTCCTTCAGCTTGCGCGCGTCGTTGGCGCGGGTGACCACGCCGGTGGCGACGACCGCGACGACGACGATGGCGCCGATGATGCCGGCACGGCGCAGGCGATGCACCGGCACGGGACGAGGGGTGTGAGGAGCGTTAGGCGACATGGACGGGCTCTCCGGAAACCGAAGCCGGGTCGGCTGCGCGGCCATGCCGCGCGTGAATGATGCGGAATACGACGGGGACGAAGAACAGCGTGGCGATGGTGGCGAAGATCAGGCCGCCGATCACGGCGCGGCCCAGCGGCGCGTTCTGTTCGCCGCCCTCGCCCAGGCCCAGCGCCATCGGCGCCATGCCGATGATCATGGCCAGCGCGGTCATCAGCACGGGACGGAAGCGCACGAAGCCGCCTTCCATTGCCGCCAGGTGCGCGTCGCCGTGCTCGGCCAGGCGCTCGCGGCAGAAGCTCACCACCAGGATCGAGTTCGCCGTCGCTACGCCCATGCACATGATCGCGCCGGTAAGCGCCGGCACCGACAAGGTGGTACCGGTGGCGAACAGCATCCACACGATGCCGGCCAGCGCGGCGGGCAGCGCGGTGATGATCACGAACGGATCGCTCCAGGACTGGAAGTTCACCACGATCAACAGATAGATCAACACCGCCGCGCCGAGCAGGCCGAAGATCAGGCCGGAGAAGGCGCTGTTCATCGTCTTCACCTGGCCGAGCAGCGCGGTGGACGAACCCTTGGGCAGTTCCTTGGCGTGCGCGGCGACGATGTTCTGGATATCCGCAGCCACGGCGCCGAGGTCGCGCCCCTGGGTGGTGGCGAAGATCTCCACCATCGGCTGGATGTTGTACTGGCTGACCACCGCATTGCTGGCGCCGCGCTTGAGCGTGGCCAGGCCGCCGAGCAGTTGCGAGCTGCCGCCGCCGCTGGCGGTGACCGGGATGTTTTCCAGCGCCGACAGCGAGTCGAGCTTGTACTGCGGCGTCTGCATCACGATCGGGTAGGAGATCTGGTTCTGCGGGTTCAGCCAGAAAGTCGGCGCCACCTGGCTGGAGCCGGCGAGATTCACCACCATGCTGTTGGTGACGTCCCGCTCGGTCACGCCCAGCAGCTGCGCGCGGGTGCGGTCCACGTCCACCGCGAAGGTGGGATTGGCCTGCGACTGCTGGATGCGCGCGTCGGCCACGCCCGGCACGCGGCGGATCTCGCGCAGCAGCTTGTTGGCCAGCACGAAGTTCTGCGGCAGGTTGCTGCCGCGGATCTGCAGGTCGATCGGCGCGGGCGAACCGAAGTTGAGGATCTGGCTGATGATGTCCGCCGGCGGGAACGAGAACGTCACGCCCGGGAACTGGTGCGGCAGTTCCTCGCGCATGCGGCGCACGTAGCCGGCGGTGGGCCGGTGGCCTTCGTTGAGGGCGATCTGGATGTCGCCATCCCACGAACCGATGGTGCCGGTGTTGTTGTAGGCGGTGTTGATGCCGCTGATCGGCTGGCCGATGTTGTCCACCACCGTGCCCAGTTCCTCCGGCGGCACGATGCGTCGGACCGCTGCCTGCACGTTGGCAAAGATGGTGGCGCTTTCCTCCACGCGGGTGCCGATCGGCGCGCGCACGTGCATCAGGATCTGGCCGGCATCGACCGCGGGGAAGAAGTTGCGGCCCAGGAACGGCACCAGCGCGAACGAGGCGACCACGAAGGCGAGGAAGCCGCCGACGAACACCCGGCGATGCTCCAGCGCCATCGCCAGCAGGTCGCGATAGGCCGCGCGCACGCGCTCGAAGCGCGCCTCGAAGCCGCGCTGGAAACGCACCAGCGGGTTGCCCGAGGGCGGCAGCGCGGCAAGGCTGCCGTGCTCGTCGGTATGCGCCGCGTGGGGCTTGAGCAGGTACTTCGCCATCGTCGGCACCAGCGTGCGCGACAGGATGAACGAGCAGATCATGGCGAACATCACCGCTTCGGCCATCGGCACGAACAGGAAGCGCGCCACGCCTTCCAGGAAGAACATCGGCACGAACACGATGCAGATGCACAGCAGCGAGACGAAGGCCGGCGTCACGATCTGGCGCGCGCCGTCCATGATCGACGTCTCCACGTCCTTGCCGTGCTCTAGATGCCAGTTGATGTTCTCGATGGTCACCGTGGCGTCGTCCACCAGGATGCCCACTGCCAGCGCCAGGCCGCCCAGGGTCATGATGTTGAGCGTCTCGCCCACCGCGGACAGCGCGATGATCGAGCCGAGGATCGCCAGCGGGATCGAGGTGGCGATGATCACGGTGGAACGCCAGCTGCCGAGGAACAGCAGGATCATCAGGCTGGTCAGCGCCGCGGCGATGATGCCTTCCTTCGCCACGCCGCCGATGGCGGCGCGCACGAACAGCGACTGGTCGCCGATCGGCGCGATCTGCAAGGTCTCGGGAAAAGTGTCCTTGGCGTCGATCAGCTTCTGCTTGACGCCTTCGATGATCGCCAGCGTCGAGGCCGAGCCGTTCTTCATCACCGTCATCAGCACTGAGCGGCCGCCGTCGACGTGCACGATATTGCTCTGCGGCGGGTTGCCGTCGCGCGCCTGGGCTACGTCGCGGATATAGACCGTGGTGCCGTTGACCGTCTTGATCGGCAGGTCGCCCAGCGCGCGGATGTCCGACGGCGCGTTGTTGAGCTGCAGCGTGTATTCGTACTCGCCGATCTTCTGCGTGCCCACCGGCACGATCAGATTCTGCGCGGCGAGCGCGTTGGCCACCTCCTGTGCCGAGAGTCCGCGCGCCTGCAAGGCGGCAGGATCGATGTCGATCTGCGCCTGGCGCGACTTGCCGCCGAACGGAAACGGGATCGACGCGCCCGCCACCGAGGTGAGCACCGGACGCACCGCGTTGATGCCGAGATCGCCCAGGTTCTGCTCGCTCAGGCCCTTGCCGGACAGCGCGAGCTGGATGATCGGCACGGTCGAGGCGTTGTAGTTGAGGATCAGCGGCGGCGTGATGCCCGGCGGCAACTGGCGCAGCAGGGTCTGCGCCACCGCGGTCACCTGCGCGTTGGCGGTGCGGATGTCCACCGTCGGCTGGAAGAAGATCTTGATCACGCCGAAGCCGTTGATCGACTGCGCCTCGATGTGTTCGACGTCGTTCACCGTGGTGGTGAGCACGCGCTCGAACGGCGAGGCGATGCGCCCGGCCATCTGGTCCGGCGGCAGGCCGGTGTACTGCCACACCACGCTGATCACCGGGATCTTGATGTCCGGGAAGATATCGGTCGGCGTCCGCATGGCGGACAACGGGCCGATGATCATGATCAGCAGGGCGAGGACGACAAAGGTGTAGGGCCGCGAAAGCGCGATCCGGACGATGCCAAGCATGCGGGGGATTCCGTGCGCGAATGTTGCGTCGCGAAATTTTGACACGGAGCCCCGGCCGGGCGGCCGGTCAGGTGGATGAAGATATTTTCATATTGAAATGTCCGACGCTGGCGAGGCCTTAGCCCCTCTCCCCCCGGGAGAGGGGTTGGGGTGAGGGTACGGGCGGAGTGGTGCGTTGCGCTTCGCCCGTACCCTCATCCGGCTGCCGCCACCTTCCTCGCTCCTCAAAGCCGCGCACATCCCTGTGCGCTCCCCGCGTGCTCCCGGAGGGAGAAGGGTTCCAGATCGGGCGCTGTCAACCAGCAGTTGCCACCGGCGGAATACGCTCGCTCGCGGTTTCCGGCGGCGCCACCATGCGCGACAAACAGGTGCCCGGCACTTCCCCCGGCTTCACCGTATAGCCGTACAGCGTGATGCGCGACCCTGGCCCTTCCTTCGGTTCGCCGATATCCAGCGCAAAGCCGTGCAGGCGCACGATCGCGCTGACGATGCTCAGCCCCAGGCCGGAGCCGGGCATGGTGCGGCTGTTGTCGCCGCGGTAGAAGCGCCGCGTCACGGCGTCGCGCTCGTTGGCGGGGATGCCGGGGCCCTGGTCGAGGATGCTGATGCGCGGGCCGCGGCTGTCCATGCGCGCGCGCAGGCGCACTTCTCCGCCGGCGGGCGTGAACTTGATGGCGTTGCCGACCAGGTTGGCCAGCGCCTCGAACAGCAGGTGCGCATCGCCGCGCACCGCCACGGTGGGCTCGATATCGAGCACGAACGGCTGGCCGCGGTCTTCGGCCACCGGCGCGTAGAACTCGTGCACCTGCTGCAGCACGCTGCCGAGATCGACTTCGTCGAAGCAGGCATTGCGCCGCCCGTCTTCCAGCTCGGACACGCGCAGCAGTGCGCGGAAGCGGCCGAGCACCTGGTCGATATCCACGATGCTCGCTTCGACCAGCGCGGCTTCCGGCTGCTCGGCGAGCTGCTGCTGCGTGCGATACAGCCGTGCGCGCAGGCGGGTCAGCGGCGTGCGCAAGTCGTGGGCGATGTTGTCGCACACGCCCTTCACCTCGTTCATCAAGCGCTCGATCTCGTCGAGCATGCTGTTGACGATGGCGGCCAGCACGTCGACTTCGTCGCCGCGGCTGCTGACCGGCAGGCGCTTGGTGAGGTCGCCCTGGCGGATCGGATCGGTGGCCTGCTGCAGCTTGCGGATGCGTTTTTCCGGGCCGCGGCGCAGCAGGAAGCCGCCGAGCAGGCCGGGAATCACGGTGAGCGACACCGCCCACAGCAGTGCACGCCAGACCACGGCGCCGAGGCCATCGACCGTGCTGTTGTCCTTGGCGATGACCAGCACGCGGCCATCGGCGAGCCGGGTGGCCAGCGCGCGGGCGCGCAGCTGGCTGCCGTCGCGATCGGGGCGCGGCAGGCCCTGCGCCAGCAGGCGCACCTTGCTGTCCGGCGCCAGCTCGGCCGGCATGCGCGCGATGTTGCCGGCCAGCGGCTTGCCGGCGGGGTCGAACAGGCCGACCGACATCACGCCGTGCGGATCGATGGTGATGGCGGCGTCCACGGTGGCGCCGAGGCGCGAGTTCTCGGTGTTCGCCAGATAGTGCATGCGCTGTACCAGCATCTGGTCGATCACGGTGTTGAGATAACGCGTGGTCTCCCACTGGATCACGCCGACCAGCACCAGGCCCCACACCGCGAACAGCGCGCCGTAGATCAGGATCAGGCGGGAGGTGGTGGAGCGCCAGGCGTTGGGGCGATTCATGGTTGCGCTGCCGCGTTCTGGGGAGCCGAGGTGATCATGTAGCCGGTGCCGCGCACGGTGCGGATCAGCGGCGCCTGCCCGGAGCCGTCGATCTTGCGCCGAAGCCGGCCGATGTGCACGTCGATCACATTGGTGCCGGGGTCGAAATGGAAACCCCACACCGCCTCGAAGATCATGGTGCGGGTCAGTACCTGGCCGCTGTGGCGCATCAGGTATTCGAGCAGGCGGTATTCGGTGGGCTGCAGGGTCAGCGGCTGGCCCTGGCGGTAGGCGACGTGGCGCACCAGGTCCAGTTCCAGCTCGCCGACGCGCAGGCGCGTCTCGTGCTGTTGTGGCTGGCGGCGGCGCAGCAGCACCTCGGCGCGGGCGGCCATCTCGTCGGGGGCGAACGGTTTGGTGAGGTAGTCGTCGCCGCCGGCGCGCAGGCCGCGCACGCGGTCGTCGACCTCACTGAGCGCGCTGATCATCAGCACCGGCGTCTCGATCTGCTGCCGGCGCAGCGCTTCCACCACCTCGATGCCTTCCATGCCGGGCAGCATGCGGTCGAGCGTGATCAGGTCGTAGGCATGGGCGCTGGCGCGGGCCAGGCCTTCGCGGCCGTCGGCCACCCATTCGGCGGTCATGCCGTGCACGCTGAGCTCGGCCACGATCTCGCGGGCGGTGACCTCGTCGTCTTCGATGACCAGGACTCTGGGCATGGTGTGGACGTCCGGACGTCTGGGGGTGGTGGCGCAAAAACCGACGGCCCCGGGTGGGGCCGTCGGCGATCGTAACGCGCTATCCGGGAATCAGGCGGCGAACAGGCCGCGCATCTTCTTCATCGCGTTGGCCTCGACCTGGCGGATGCGCTCGGCCGAGACGCCGTACTCGTCGGCCAGGTCCTGCAAGGTGGCCTTTTCCTCGTTCAGCCAGCGGCGCTGGATGATGTCGCGGGAACGGTCGTCCAGCTTGCGCAGGGCGTCGGTCAGCGTTTCCAGCTGGTTGTCGGCCTGGTCGGCGTCGGCGATGTTGTCGTACGGGTCGGCGCCCTCGTCGACCAGGAACGCGGCCGGTGCGGGCTTGGCATCGTCGTCGGCGTCGGCCGGGGCCTCGAAGCCGATGTCGCGGCCGGACAGGCGGGCTTCCATCTCGCGCACGGTCGCTTCCGGCACGCCCAGGTCCTTCGCCACCACGCGCACTTCCTCGGCGTTCATCCAGCCCAGGCGCTTCTTGCTCTTGCGCAGGTTGAAGAACAGCTTGCGCTGCGCCTTGGTGGTGGCCACCTTGACGATGCGCCAGTTGCGCAGGATGAACTCGTGCATTTCGGCGCGGATCCAATGCACCGCGAAGCTGACCAGGCGCACGCCCTGGTCCGGGTCGAAGCGCTTGACCGCCTTCATCAGGCCGATATTGCCTTCCTGGATCAGGTCGCCGATCTGCAGGCCGTAGCCGCTGTAGCCGCGGGCCACGTGGACCACGAAGCGCAGATGGGACATCACCAGCTTGCGGGCGGAGGCGAGGTCGTCGCCTTCCAGATAGCTGCGCGACAGCGCCTGCTCTTCTTCCTGGCTGAGCACCGGGATGCGGTGTACCGCCGAAATATAAGCATCCAGACTGCCGACAACACTGGGCACCGGCAGGTTGGCGGTCACCAAAGCTTGAGACATGTGTGGATCCTCCTCGTATGGAATTCAGCTTAGCACTCCCTAGGTGAGAGTGCTAAAGCGCTCGGGAAGTTCCCTGCGGGAGTCCCCGGCTGCTTTATTGAACTGAATCGTACAGGAATTTGAATTCCGCGTCCAGCGCGTCCCGCCGACTCAGCCCTCGCCGGCTTCCAGCGCGGCCCGGGACGGCAGCGACCAGTCGATCGGCGGCTGGCCGCGCTCTTCCAGATAGCGGTTGGCGGCGGAGAAATGCCCGCAGCCCAGGAAGCCCCGATGGGCCGAGAGGGGGGATGGGTGCACCGAGCGCAGAACGCAATGCCGGCGGCTGTCGATCAACTGGCCCTTGCGCTGGGCGTAGGAACCCCACAGCAGGAACACCAGCCCCTCGCGCTCCCGGTTCAGGGCATCGATGGCGGCGTCGGTAAAACCCTCCCAGCCCTTGCCCTGGTGGGAGGCGGCCAGGCTGCGTTCCACCGTCAGCACCGCATTGAGCAGCAGCACGCCGCGGTCGGCCCAGGGGGTGAGGCAGCCGTGGTCCGGCGGCGCGATGGCCAGGTCGCGCTGGATCTCCTTGAAGATGTTCAGCAGCGACGGCGGCGTCGGCACCCCCGGCCGCACCGAGAAGCACAGGCCATGCGCCTGGCCGGGGCCGTGGTACGGATCCTGGCCCAGGATCACCACCCGGACCCGCTCGAACGGGGTGTGGTCGAAAGCAGCGAAGATCTCCGGCCCCGGCGGGTAGATCACCTTGCCCTGCTGCTTCTCCGCACGCAGGAAGGCCGCCAGCGCCTGCATCTCCGGCCGCTCCAGATAGGCGCCGATGCGCTCCTTCCAGGACGGCTCCAGCTTGACCCGGCCCTCGTTCATGCGGCCCGGTCGCGCTGGCGCAGATGCCGCGCCACGCGCAGCTGGAACAGCACCTTGGTGATCAACAGCTTCTCCTCGATCGGTTTCTCGACCAGGTCGTTGGCGCCGGCCCGGAGCAGGGCCGCCTGGTTGGCGGGGTTCTCGTCGCCGGTCATCACCAGCACCGGCAGGCGGCCCTTGCCGTAGGCGTAGTCGCGGCGGATCCGCTCGAGCAGGTCGCCGCCGGTGAGCTCGCCCTTCAGGCTGACGTCGGTCAGCACCAGGTCGGCGCCGACCTCGCCCTGCGCCCGCGCGGTATCCAGCCAGGCCAGGGCGTCTTCGGCGCTGATCACATGGCGCACGGTCAGGCCGTACTTTTCCAGGATGCGGCGGGTGGCCAGCGCGACGACGCGGCTGTCCTCCACGTAGAGCACCTCGCCCTCGGCCGAGCTTTCCGGGCGCACATAGCCGCGGATGAATTCGGCCAGCGCCTGGAAGCCCAGGGATTTGTCGAAGTAATCGGTGACGTGCTCGCCCAGC
Source organism: Dyella sp. 2RAB6 (assembly GCF_052115385.1). Lineage (NCBI taxonomy): Bacteria > Pseudomonadati > Pseudomonadota > Gammaproteobacteria > Lysobacterales > Rhodanobacteraceae > Dyella > Dyella sp. 2RAB6. The sequence continues at coordinate 90,558 of NZ_JBFRGP010000003.1, read as the reverse complement.
GCGCGGCGATGCAGGCGGTCGTCGACGTCGCCGGACACCACCACGATCGGCACATAGATCTGCGGCGCCGATTCGCGCACGTAGCGCGCCAGCTCCAGGCCGTCCATGTCCGGCAGGCGCAGGGCGATGGTGATGAAGTCGAACACGCCGCCCTCGAGCAGCTGGTGCGCTTCCGCACCGCTCGCGCAGCCCACCACCTCGGCATCCGGCAGCTCCACCTTGAGCACGCGGCTGATCAGCTGCCGCACCACTTTCGAACCGTCCACCACCAGCACGCGCGGCGCGGCGCTGACGATGCGGTTGCTGAAACCTTCACTCATTGACCGATCCATCCACGCTCAGCGGCCTCCTTGCCGAACCATCGATGGACGCCCCCTTGCGTCCTTCCATCCGGGCATCTTGCCCTGCCGGCCCTGCAGTTGCCTGCGACCGGCGTCACTTTCGTCGTTGACCTAGGCCGCCTTGCGCAATTGCCAGGCGCTGACCAGGCGTGCGCCCAGCCAGCCGAGCACCGCCGCGGCCACCGGCACCGCGCCCAGCAGCCACAGCGGCAGCATGCCGAGCTGAAGCTTGCCCTCGTAGACATGACCGAGGCGTGTCACCGGCTCGGCCAGCGCCATCTCGATCAGCAGCGCCATGCCGGCGGCGAGCACGCCGCTGAACAGGCCGTACCAGATGCCCGCATACAGATAAGGACGGCGCACGAAGGCGCCGCTGGCGCCGATCAGCATCAGCACGCCGATCTCCTCGCTGCGGCTGGCGATATCCACGCGCACGGTATTGCCGACCACCAGCAGCACGGCCAGCGCCAGCAGGCCGGCCAGGATCAGCACCACCCGGTTGCCCACCCCGAGCAGCGCATCCAGCCGCTGCCGCCAGGTGCCGCTGTCCTGCACCAGGTCCACGCCCTGCATGGCGCGCAGGTCGGTGACCAGGCGGGCCACGTCGTCGGCATTGGCACCAGGCTTCGGCAGCACGTCCAGGGCGTACGGCAGCGGGTTGCTGTCCAGCGTGTTCAGCGCGCCGGAAAAGCCCTGCATCTTGGCCAGTTCGTCCATGCCCTGCTGCGGGCTCTTCACCGCCACCGAGGCCACGTCCGCGCGCTCGCGCAGCTTGGTCGCCATCATCTCCACCGCCGGCCCGGTCTGGCCCGGCTGCATGAAGACCGACACGGCCTGGCTCTGCCCCAGCGCCGCGCCGAGCTGCTGCACATTGCCCAGCAATAGATAGAAGGTCAGCGGCAGCGCCAGCGCCAGCGCCATCACCGCCACCGTCAGCAAGGTGCCGACCGGGCGCGACATCAGCCGGCGCAGGCTGGCGCCCGCGCTCCAGGCGTGGTGGTCGCGCCAGCTGGCGACCGGACGCGGACGGCTGCGTTCGACCCGGTTCGGTTCGGCCACGATCGGGGTATCGAGATCCTGCGGCGCGCTCACAGCACCTCCTCCGCGGCGATATCCGCGACCAGGCGGCCGTGGTCGAGCACCACCACGCGCTTGCGCATGCGCTTGATCAGCGGCAGGTCGTGGCTGGCCACCAGCACGGTGGTGCCGACATGCTGGAATTCGGCGAACAGGCCCATGATCTCCACCGCGAGCTGCGGATCGAGGTTGCCGGTGGGCTCGTCGGCGATCAGCAAGGTGGGCTTGGCCACGATCGCGCGGGCAATGCCCACGCGCTGCTGCTCGCCGGTGGACAGCGTGGCCGGCAGCTGGCGCTCGTAGGCGAGCAGGCCGACCTTCTCCAGCGCGGCGCGCACGCGCCGGCCGCGCTCGGCCGGGGCGACGCCGCCGATCACCAGCGGCAGTTCCACGTTGGCGAACACGGTGCGGTCCATCAGCAGTCGATGGTCCTGGAACACCATGCCGATGCGCCGGCGCAGCTTGGGAATGCCGCCGCGCCCGATCTTGGCCAGGTTCTGCCCATCGAGCGCGATGCTGCCGTGCGACGGGCGCTCGATCAGGCCGAGCAGCTTCAACAGCGTGCTCTTGCCGGCGCCCGAATGGCCGGTGACGAAGGCCATCTCGCCCGTCGCCACCTGAAATGAAAGCTGCGAGAGCGCCTCATGGCCGCCCTCGTAGCGTTTGCTGACTTGGTCGAAGCGGATCACCGCGTGTCCTCGATCCTTGATCCCGCACTGCCGGCAAGGATACGGGATGCGCGTAGCAAAACGATCCCCGCGCAGGCCGCCGCGACGCGATTGGCGTGCGCGGCGGCGAAGGAGTTCAGCGGCCGGTGAACAAACGCGCGAGGCGACGGAAGAAGCCCGGCTTCTTCGGCGCGCCTTCCGCGTGCCCCGCGGCGGTGGCCGTCACCTGGCGCGACGGCCGCGGGCCGGTGTCCGCGCCACCGCGTTCGCGCGCGGGACGATGCCCGTCGCGGTTGCCGCGTGCGGCGTCGGCGGCAGCCGGTGCGGCGTTCTCCACCGGCGCGTCTTCGCGACGGCGACCGCGACCGCCACGGCGGCGACGGCGCTTGTTCGGCGCTTCCGCGCCGGCAGTTTCGTTGCCGGCTTCGGGACGGGCAACCGGTGCCTGCGGCGCCACGTCAGCAGCAACTGCGGCCGGGTCGGCTTCACGCGGCTTGCGCGCCTCGCGCGGCGGCCGGCCTTCGCTGGAGCGACCTTCGCCCGAGCGGCGCTCGCCGGGGCGGCGTTCGCCCGGACCGCCGCGGCGTGAACCGCGTCCGCCGCCGTCCTTCTCGCGGTTCTCGACCTTGTCGCCGAACGCCGCGCTGTCGGCGGCCGCGTCGGCGGCGAACTGCGCGTCCATCTCGCGCGGCTTGGGCATCACCAGCATCTCGGGATCGATCGCCGCGACCGGGATGCGCTGGCCGATATAGGTCTCGATATCCGGCAGCGACATCGCGTACAGGTCGCAGGCGAAGCTGACCGCGTCGCCCTCGGCGCCCAGGCGCGCGGTGCGGCCGATGCGGTGCACGTAGTCCTCGGCGTCCTGCGGCAGGTCGTAGTTGAAGACGTGGCTGACCGCCGGGATGTGCAGGCCGCGCGCGGCCACGTCGGTGCACACCAGCATGTCGAGCTGGCCGTCCTGGAAGCGCTGCAGCAGCTTCTGGCGCTTGAGCTGCGGCACGTCGCCGGACAGCGCGCCCACGCGGTAACCCTGGCGCTTGACCCGGTCGGTGATGCGCTCGGCGGCCATCTTGGTGTTGACGAAGATGATGCTGCGGCTCGGGTTGGTGCGCTCGAGCAGGTTCAGCAGCAGCGGCATCTTCTCTTCCTTGGAGGGGAAGTAGACCTGCTGGCGCACGCGGTCGGCGGTGACGTTCTCGGTCTCCACCACCAGCTTCTCGGCGTTGTGCATGTGCTCGTAGGCCAGCTCCAGCACGCGGTGGCTGAGCGTGGCCGAGAACAGCAGCACCTGGCGCTGCTCGCGCGCCGGCAGGCGGCGGAAGATGAAGCGCACGTCCTTGATGAAGCCGAGGTCGAACATGCGGTCGGCCTCGTCGATCACCATCACTTCGACGCCGTTGAGGCCGAACACGTGCTGCTTGTAGTAGTCGAGCAGGCGGCCGGGCGTGGCGATGATGATGTCGCAGCCGTCCTGCAACTGCTTGCGCTGCTTGTCGTAGTCGACGCCGCCGTAGATCAGCGCGGTCTTCAGCCCGGTGTGGCGGCCGATGCTGCGCGCGTCCTTGTCGATCTGGATGGCCAGCTCGCGGGTCGGCGCGATGATCAGAGCCCGCGGGTCGCTGTCCTTGCGCTCGGCCACGGCCGGGCTGTTCAGCAGGCGGTTCATCAGGGCGACCAGGAAGGCGCAGGTCTTGCCGGTGCCGGTCTGGGCCTGGCCGGCGACGTCGCGGCCGGTGAGCGCCATGGGCAGGGTCAGGGCCTGGATCGGCGTGCAGCGGGTGAACCCGGCCTCGTCGAGGCCTTGCTGCAGCAGCGGATGGAGGTCGAAATTGGTGAAAAAGGTATCGGTAAGAACAGTTTGGGACATGGATGTCAGTCGTCGGTGGGGCGGCCGCATAGCGGCTCGCCCTGTCCCGGAGGCGGTCGGAAAGCCTGGAGGACGGGTTAAGGGTGCGGCGCCGGCCAGCGCGACAGGTTGGCCGGTCAGCGGCGAGGGCTCGCGGGTGACCGCGGTGCGCCTCGCGACTGGCGCCGAGGTGGCGGGCCTTGACGACCGGCAGTTCCGCCGACATAGGGAAACAGGCGGCTCTGCCCGCTTCCCTATATCGCCGGAACTGCCGCGAAGGCGGCCCTTGAATCGCTTGAATCGTGCCCTGAGTTACGCTGGAATGGAGGCCTGCCGCAACGGCATCACTTCCTTTTTCCGGTCCGACCCGCGCTTCATGGGCGCCCCAGTGTAGCCGATGCTGGCCGCGCGGTCGTCAAACCTTCCCCTACCTGTCAATCGGAGACCCCGGTGAGCGACCTGATTACCCATGTAAGCGACGACGCCTTCCAGAAGGAAGTGCTGGAGTCCGATACCCCCGTCCTGCTGGACTTCTGGGCGGAGTGGTGCGGCCCCTGCAAGGCGATCGCGCCGGCCCTGAACGAACTGGCCGAGGAATACAAAGGCAAGCTGCGCATCGTCAAGATCAATATCGACCACAACCAGAAGACGCCCCGCGACTACGGCGTGCGCGGCATCCCCACCCTGATGGTGTTCAAGGGCGGCAAGGTCGAAGCCACCCAGATCGGCGCCGTCAGCAAGGGCCAGCTGAAGCAGTTGATCGACAAGTCGATCTGAAGCAACCACCCCCTTCACCCGCCGCCCGCTTTACGGCGCCGCGCGGCGGGTGTTAGATTCCTCGGGCCTGTCGGGACTCCCGTCCCCCCGCGCCCTTCGCGCCCCGCGCGCACCCTTCCCTCCTGTACTTAACGGCGCCCCGTGAGGTTTGCCCGTGTCTGATATCGAAAGCCAAGACCAGAACGACGCCAAGAGCGCCGAATCCAAGACTGCGTCCGAAACGCCGCGTACCCGCGCGCCACGCAAATCCGCCGCTGCCGCTGCGGCGGCTGCCGCCGAGAGCGCGTCCCGCGTGGAAAAGCCCGCATTCGAGCCGCCGCCGCCGCTGCCGCCCATACCGGTGCAGGCTAGCCTGCCGGTCGACTCCGCACCTGCCTTCCAGGGCGATGCCGCACCCCGCGAGGGCGCGCCGCAGCAGGCTCGCGAAGGTGGCCAGCCGCAGCAGCAGGGCGGCCAGAACCCGAACAACGACCGTCGCAACGACCGCAATGACCGCGGCCGCCGGCGCCGCCACGAGCGCAACGGCAACCCGCCGCAACAGCAGCAGCGTGGCCCGGGTGGCCAGGGCGGCGGCCAGGGCAACCAGGGCGGTGGCCAGCAACATGTGCGCAATAACAATGGCTTGCCGGTGGACGACGAGTACGCCGACGCCGGCAGCAACGACCGCCTGATCAACCTGACCGAGCTCAAGCGCAAGAACGCGATCCAGCTGCTGGAATTCGCCGAATCGCTGGGCATCCAGGAAGGCGTCGCCCGCGCCCGCAAGCAGGACGTGGTGTTCAACATCCTCAAGGCCCACGCCCGCTCCGGCGGCGGCATCTGGGCCGAGGGCGTGCTGGAAATCCTGCAGGACGGCTTCGGCTTCCTGCGCTCGGCCGACGAGTCCTACCTGGCCGGCCCGGACGACATCTACGTCTCGCCCAGCCAGATCCGCCGCTTCAACCTGCGCACCGGCGACTACATCACCGGGCGCGTGCGCCATCCGAAGGAAGGCGAGCGCTACTTCGCGCTGCTGAAGGTCGACGACATCAACGGCGACCCGCCGGAAGCGTCGAAGAACAAGATGCTGTTCGAGAACCTGACGCCGCTGTTCCCGCGCAAGGCGTTCCATCTCGAGCGCGGCAACGGCTCCACCGAAGACATCACCGGCCGCATCCTGGACCTGGTGGCGCCGATCGGCCGCGGCCAGCGCGGCCTGATCGTGTCGCAGCCGAAGTCCGGTAAGACGATGATGCTGCAGAACGTCGCGCAGGCCATCCAGTACAACCACCCGGACGTCCACCTCATCATGCTGCTGATCGATGAGCGCCCGGAGGAAGTGACCGAAATCGCCCGCACCGTGCGCGCCGAAGTGATCAGCTCCACCTTCGACGAGCCCGCCGTGCGCCACGTGCAGGTCGCCGAGATGGTGATCGAGCGCGCCAAGCGCCTGGTCGAGCACAAGAAGGACGTGGTGATCCTGCTCGACTCGATCACCCGCCTGGCCCGCGCCTACAACACCGTGGTGCCCAGCTCCGGCAAGGTGCTCACCGGCGGCGTGGACGCCAACGCGCTGCAGCGGCCCAAGCGCTTCTTCGGCGCCGCGCGCAACGTGGAGGAAGGCGGCTCGCTGACCATCATCGCCACCGCGCTGACCGACACCGGCAGCAAGATGGACGAGGTGATCTACGAGGAGTTCAAGGGCACCGGCAACATGGAAGTGCACCTGAACCGCCGCATCTCCGAGAAGCGCGTGTATCCGGCCATCGACATCAACCGCTCCGGCACCCGCCGCGAGGACTTGCTGATCGATCCGGACATGCTTTCCAAGATCTGGATCCTGCGCAAGCTGCTGCATCCGATGGACGAGCTGGCGGCGATGGAGTTCATGCTGGACAAGATGAAGAACACCAAGACCAACGACGAGTTCTTCAACTCCATGAAGCGCTGAAGCGCATCCGCGTTTCACTCGATAAGGCCGGCTTTATGCCGGCCTTATTTTTTTCGGCGCCAGCGCTGCGCGCTATCGATGAAAAGCGGCCGCACTGCACGCCAACCGAAAATTGGGACTCTTTCCCGACCCATCGAGACAACGCCATATCCCATGCGGCTTGCCGCGTGCGCAGCGCGGCAAGCGCACTCAAAATTCAGAGTCTTCCGCATTTCATCGGCTTTCCAGCTGAGTGTATTGAAGCGTCTCCCTACCGCGAGAGGCGTTCGCTCATGCTGCAAACGAAGACGAAACAACCGGGACTTGCACGATACCTGCCGCTGCTCCTGCTGGCCTGCTCTCCCGCCGTGTTCGCGGAAGATCGCATACCTCCCGAAATCAACTACACCGGCACGCTGGTCACTTCCAATCCGAACACCGTGCGCCAGGGCGCGCTCATCCTCACGCCCAATCTGATCTACATCTACGCCAACGAACGCTACGACGCATCGGGACAATCCAGGAAACTGCCGCACTCCTCCTCGCAATGGCAGGTACTGCTGCCGATCGCCTACGGCATCGCGCCACGCCTGACCGGCAAGTTGAACCTGGGCGCCGCCCGCACCTCGGAGAACGGCAAGCACACCACCGCCATGCGCGCCACCGACGCCTCGGTGCGCCTGCAATACCTGCTGCAGGCACCGAGCCAGGACGGCACCCGGCCGGCCGTGTCAGTGTTCGTGCAGCACAACCTGCTTACCGCTCCTTACGACTCCCTGCGCGACCACGCCTTCGACGCGATGGGCAGCGGCGCGCGGCGCACTACGCTGTCGCTGCTCGCGCAGCGGACGTTCTGGATGCCCAACGAGCGGCCGCTGCGCATCCGCGGCCAGCTCTCCTGGAGTCCGCGCCCTCCGGCGGTACGCCTGCGCGACGTCAGCGTGTACAGCACGCCGCGCGGCTTTCGCGGGCGCTATCACCCCGGCGCGCAGCTCAGCCTCAGCGTCGGCGCCGAATACAGCCTGGACCCGCGCTGGGTGCTGGCGCTGGACGTCAGCGCCAGCCGCCAGGGCCGCGCCAGGCTGGACGGCGACGTGCACGGCAAGGAAGGCAAGCGGTGGGCGATGCGGCGCACGGACAACTACGGCGCGGTCTACAGCGTGACGCCCGGCATCGAATACAACTTCAACAGCCAGTACGGCCTGATCGTCGGGGCCCAGGTGAGCGTGGCCGGCCACAACACGCGCTCGTTCGTGAGTCCGCGGGCCGCCTTCAATATGGCGTATTGAACGGCAGCCATGACGTTCCCGGCCGGTGGATCCCGCCGGCCAGGAACCCGTGCCGCTTATCGGAGCCTTCCACCACTCATGAAACGCAGGCGTGTCTGCTCAACTCGGCGTGCACCACGTCGGCATGGGGAATGGAGGCGATGGCGCCGTAGCCGGTGGTCGACAGCGCCGCGGCCACATTGGCATAGCGGGCCGCCGTCACCGCATCGTCGCCCGCCACCAGGCGCGCGACGAAGGCGCCGCCAAAGCAGTCCCCCGCGCCGGTGGCGTCGACCGCGTCGACGGCGTGCGGCGGCACCAGGCTGCGTTGCTCCGGCGTGGCGACATAGCAGCCGCGCGCACCCATCTTCAGTGCGACCAGCTTGATCCCCCACGACAGCAAGGTATCGACGATGGCGTCGCGCTCATGGCAATCGAGCACGGCGGTGATGTCGTCCCAGCTCGGCAGGCACAAGTCGCACATCGACAAGGCTTCGCGCATCACCGCGCGGGCACGCGCCAGCGGCCACAGGCGCAAGCGCAGATTGGTGTCGAACGAGACCATCACGCCGGCCGCGCGCGCCTGTTCCATCGCGGCCAGGCCGGCATCGCAGGCGCTCTGGCTGATCGCCAGGCTGATGCCCGACAGATGCAGGGCGTGCGCCGCAGCGATCGCCGGCCGCGGCAGTTGCACCGCGGCATAGCGGCTTGCGGCGGAGCCCGCCCGCAGATAATCGAAGTGGTGTCCGGACCCATCGTGCGAGACGAAGTACAGGCCGGTAGGCGCCTGCGCATCGCTCAGCACATGGGTGTGATCGACCTGCTCCGCCTGCCACAGCTCGCGCAGGCCCGCGCCGAAGCGGTCTTCTCCTACCGCGCTGATATAGCCGGCACGCGCGCCTTGTCGCGCCGCCGCGATGCAGAAATTGGAAGTATCGCCGCCGTAGCCGAGCCGCCATTCGGCGTTGCCCGGCCGGGTCTGGTTGAACTCGGCGAGCGGCTCGCCGAAGGCCAGGATCTGCGCCATGTGCTTGAGTCCTGCCGTCTCAGAAATAGGTCTGCACGATGTCGACCACCTGCCCGGCATCGTCGATCACCGGAAGCTGCCGCCACTTGTCGAAGGTCAGGCAGGGGTGCGAGATATCGAAGGCGAGCATGTCGCCCACGCGAAGATCGTCGCCGGCGGCGATCTTCAGATAGGCGTGCTGGTCCATCATGCCGGTGATCGCCCAGTGCTCCGGCACCGCCGAAGGCGAGACCCCGCCGGGGCGGAACTGTGCAGCCGGCGTCGGGAAGCCCGCATCGAACGCGGCATCGCGCTTGCCCAGCGCCACGATCGCCAGCTCCGGCTCCGGCACGGATTGCACGTAGGCCCACACCTGCAGCGCCGGCAGCAGGTTCGACTGCATGCGTTGCGCGATCGGGTTGCTGGTCCGGATGCGCGCCTGCGCGGCGCGATACGCGCCGACGTCGTGGGTGAGATAACAACCCGGACGCAGCACCACCTCGAGCAGCATGCCGATCTCGGCCTTGGCGAACTCCTCCGCCACGACGTCGTACCACGCCGAGCCCGCGCCGCTCAGCACCGCCGGCGTGCGCTGCAAACGACCGGATTGCGCCAGCGCCTGCAGCGTGCGGACGGCGCGCTGCAGGAAGGCGCGGATCACCGCCTCGTCCTTCAACACGCCCTCGTAGACCTCCACGCCGGCCAGCCGCACCACGCCTTGCGTCTGCGCCAGCGCATCGAGCACAGCCTGCGCTTGCGCATCGTCGCGCACGCCGGTGCGTCCGCCTTGCGTACCCAGTTCGAGCAACACTTGAACGCTCTGCCCGAAGGCACCGAAGAACGCCGCCAGCTGCCGCACCTGGTCCACACCATCGACCAGGCAGAAGAACTCGAACGAGGGATCGGCCAGCAGTTCGGCCACCATGGCCATATTGCGCCGCCCGACCAGCTGGTTGGCCAGCAGCACGCGCCGCACGCCATGCGCATAAGCCACACGCGTCTGCTGCGCCGTCGCCAAGGTGATGCCCCATGCACCGGCTTCGAGCTGCCGCGCGAACAGGCGCGGCGCCATGGTGGTCTTGCCGTGCGGCGCGAGCCTGGCGCCGTATTCGCTGGCGAAGCGTTGCATCCATGCCAGGTTGTGCTCGAGCCGCGATTGCGACAGCACGGCCGTGGGCAGGCTCAGGTCTTCGTCGTACAGATTCCAGCCACGCGCGGCGACGTCTTCCGGAACGCAGGGCGCGTCCAGCGCACCGATGCCCTTGTCGAGCGGATGAACGAAGGAAGGCGTCACGCCACTCGGCGACTTTCGATCAAGCATAGGGAATTGTCCTAAATGCGAGGGGATGCCACGGAAAAATTTGATCATAGGCGATCGGTCATCGATCTTGAACGCATGCAAACGCCGACTCCATGGCACGCATCGAAATTTCAGATTTACCCGTCAGATCATTCCACTGCGACGGCTCCCGATGGCCGCCGGACGCCAGGCTTCAGCTCCTTCCAACCGAGGATCGCCATGCAGTATTTCTCCACCGTCATCCGCCGCGTTCGCATCATCGATGGCAGCGGCGCGGAAACCGATGACAGCCGCTTTGACGTGGCCCTTCACGACGGCCGCATCGCCGCGATCGTCCGCGCCGGCAGCGGTGACTGGCAGGGCGGCGACGAGTTCGACGGCGAAGGCCATGCGCTGGCCCCGGGCTTCATCGACGTGCACACGCACGACGATCTGCAGGTGATCCGCGCGCCCGACATGCTGCCCAAGCTGTCGCAGGGCGTGACCACGGTGGTGGTGGGCAACTGCGGCATCAGCGCGGCGCCGGTCACGCTGCATGGCGAGCCGCCCGATCCGATGAATCTGCTCGGCCCGGCCGATGCGTTTGCGTATCCCACCTTCGCCGCCTACGTCCAGGCCATCGCCGATGCGCAACCGGCGGTGAACGTCGCCGCCCTGGTCGGGCATACGGCGCTGCGCCAAAACCATCTCGACCAGCTCGACCGCTGCGCCAGCGCGGAAGAGATCGACGCCATGCGCCAGCAGTTGCGCGAAGCGCTGGAACACGGTGCGCTGGGCCTGTCCACCGGACTGGCCTACGGCAATGCCTTTGCCGCCACTACGGAGGAAGTGATGGCGCTGGCCGAACCGCTGGCCGCGGCGGGTGCCATGTACGCGACGCATCTGCGCACCGAGTTCGCCGGCATTCTCGATGCGATGGACGAGGCCTGCCGCATCGGCCGGCATGCGCACGCGCCGGTGGTGATCTCGCATCTGAAATGTGCCGGCTCAGCCAATTGGGGCCGCGCCGGCGAAGTGCTGCGCGCGATCGAGACGGCGCAGGGCGAGCAAGCCGTGGGTTGCGATGCCTACCCCTATATCGCCAGCTCGTCCACGCTCGATCTCAAGCAGGTCACCGACGAGTTCGAGATCGATATCACCGCCTCGTCGCCGCATCCCGAGCTGGCCGGGCGCACGCTCAAGCAGATCGCCGGACACTGGGGCACCGGCCTGCTCGACGCCGCGCGCCGCCTGCAGCCGGCGAACGCGGTCTATCACAACATGTCCGATGCCGATGTCGCGGGCATCCTGGCCCACCCGGCGACCACCATCGGCTCCGACGGCCTGCCGCACGACACCCATCCGCACCCGCGGCTGTGGGGCGCGTTCCCGCGCGTGCTGGGCTATTACAGCCGCGAGCGCGGCCTGTTCAGCCTGGCCACCGCCGTGCGCAAGATGACCGGCCAGTCGGCCGAACGCTTCGGCCTGCTCGAACGCGGCTTCGTACGCGAGGGCTACTGGGCCGACCTGGTGCTGTTCGATCCGGACACCGTGCGCGACACCGCCACGTTCGAGCAGCCGCGACAGCAGGCGGCGGGCATCGCGGCGGTGTGGGTCAATGGCGTGCTGTCCTACCACCTGGGCAGTGCGCAGCCGCTGCGTGCCGGCCGCTATCTTCCCCGCCATGCGACGGCGTCCGTGGTCGCCGTCGCTGGCTGAGCTTCGTCACCCGCAAACCTTAAGGAATGTTCCATGACTGATCCCATCGTTCGATTCGGCGTCGAAGGCGGCTCCGGCACCGGTGGCCAGCATCTGCCGTTCGCCCGCGCCGCCGGCGCCGATGGCTGGCTGTTCGTTTCCGGACAGACGCCGATGGTCGATGGCGAGGTGATCCACGGCGGCATCATCGAGCAATCGCACCAGACCATCCGCAACCTGATCGCGATCCTGGCCGAGGCCGGCTATGGCGCCGAGCACGTCGTGCGTTGCGGCGTATGGCTGGACGATGCACGCGACTTCCCTAGCTTCAACCGCGTGTTCAAGCAGTACTTCGGCGCGCATCCACCGGCGCGCGCCTGCGTGGTGTCCAGCATGGTGGTCGACTGCAAGGTGGAGGTCGATTGCGTGGCTTACAAAAAGCCGTAGCGCGCCTGATCGGGACGGTATCGATGTGTGGCTTCAACGCATCGATACGTGGCCAATCGACCCACCAGATAGGAGCTTTCGTAGCACGGCGCCGGGCACCCATAGGAGTCTGCTGAAAACACGTCGCGCAAAGCCGATTGCCAACTGATATGAGCGTTTTGTAAGGCATGTTGAGCCGGTGTCCCGTATCCATCGCACACCGGTGAGGCAATGAATCCCATACAAACCAACTTCCTGTTGCAAGGCGATGCCTTGCTGCTCGCGGCCACCTTGGCCGTGATCGTCCTGATCTATCTGATCGCGGCATTGAAGCTCAATCCCTTCGTCGCCCTGCTCGCCGTCTCGCTGGGCCTGGGCGCCGCGGTCGGCATGCCGATGAAGGGCATCGTCAAGGCGTTCGAAACCGGCGCCGGCGGCACCCTGGGGCATATCGCGCTGCTGATCGCGCTGGGCACCATGCTCGGCAAGATGATGGCCGAGTCCGGCGGCACCGAACGCATCGCGCACACGCTGATCGCCGCGTTCGGCGAGCGGCGCGCGCATTGGGCCATGATGTTCGTGGCCTTCATCGTGGGCCTGCCGGTATTCTTCGACGTGGGCTTCGTGCTGCTGATCCCGGTCGCCTTCCATATCGCCAAGCGTGCGGGCATGCCGCTGCTGCTGATCGGCCTGTCCATGGCCGCGGGCCTCTCGGTGGTGCATGGACTGGTGCCACCACACCCTGCAGCCTTGCTGGCGGTGACCGCGTACAAGGCGGATATCGGCAAGACCATCCTGTACGCGATCCTGGTCGGCTTGCCCACGGCGATCATCGCGGGCCCCCTGTTCGCCCGCTGGATCACGCGCTACGTCACCGTCGAAGGGGACAACCCGCTCGAGAAGGAATTCGTGGAGATGGACGGGTCGCGCCAGCTGCCCAGTTTCGGCATCGCCCTGATCACCCTGCTGCTGCCGGTGCTGCTGATGCTGGTCGGCACCTGGGCCGACCAGCTGTCGACGCCGGGCACCCGCCTCAACGACGTGCTCGGCTTTGTCGGCAATCCGGTCGCGGCCTTGCTGATCGCGGTGCTGCTGAGCTTCTACACCTTCGGCAAGCGGCGCGGTTTCAGCCGCGAAACCATTCTGGGCTTCACCAACGACTGCCTCGCGCCGACGGCGACCGTCATCCTGGTGGTGGGTGCCGGCGGCGGCTTCGGTCGGATCCTGCTCGATTCGGGCGTGTCCCACGCCATCATCGCGGCCACCCAGGCTTCGCAGATTTCCCCGTTGCTGCTGGGCTGGCTGATCGCCGCCCTGCTGCGCATCGCCACCGGCTCCGCCACCGTGGCCATGGGCACGGCCTGCGGCATCGTCGCCCCGATCGCCGCGGCGGCGAGCAAGGCGGTGCATCCGGAACTGATGGTGCTGGCCACCGGCGCCGGCTCGCTGATCCTGTCCCACGTCAACGATGGCGGCTTCTGGATCGTCAAGCAGTACTTCAACATGACGGTGACGCAGACGCTCAAGACCTGGACCGTGATGGAGACGCTGATCTCCGTCGTCGCTCTACTGCTTACCCTGGGCCTGGCCGCGGTCGTTGGCTAAGCGAATTGACCGGGAGCGAACTGATTTACGGCTTGAGTGATCCGGGAGTACGGCGACTCCCGGATCGGCCTCAAGGCCACAGCTGTCGGACCGAATGCTTCGAAGCGTCCATGAAGCAAACCCACATGCCGACGTGGCTTCAATCCTTAGAAGCCATGCGCGGGCGGCGCCGGAGCTCCCAACGACATCGAGAAGCGGAATTGCCTACCTGGATCGTACTTGTTCTTGGTGGCGACCAGTTCCTTGTACAAAGGCCCGTAATAGAGCTCGCCCCAGTTGTAGTAGGGCTTGGACGAGTCCTCGCCGGTCAGCATGTCGATGTCCGGATAACCGATGTAGCAACCTTCGTAGCGGGACGCCGGCAACGCCAGCGACTTCGGATACGGCGTGCCGTTATAGCCGTCGAAGCGGTGCACGTCGTAATAGAAATCGCGCAGCCACTGGATGTGCTTCTCGTCATTGGCGCTGTCCGTCCAGTAGGTCTGGTACTGCAGCTTCATGATCGAATTGCGCTGGAACACCGCCGTCCGATTCGCGGTCGGATCGAAACCATTATTTCCTGCAGACTTGCGGTTGATGGCGCCGCCATACGAATCGACCTGCACCAGCGATTGCGAGAAGTCGCCATCGCCTTCCTGCACCAGATACTTGAAGAGCGCGTCCATTTCGTGGTCGGTGAAGACGTCCTTCATGTACGAGGACTTGTACTTGCCGCGCTGGTTGTTGCCCGAACCATTGACCGTCTGCGTCGCATACAGCCAGTCGTACACGATGGAGCCTTCCGGCAGCTCGCCGGCGGCCTGACGCGAGACGGGATGCCGCGCGAAAGGAAGCGGCCCCGTGCCCGGCATATAAGCGGTGTGCAGCGCGCCTTCCGCGACCGAATCCATAGCCTTGATCAGGTCGAGCAGCGGCTGGGTATCTTCCAGCTGTCCGTTCTGGTCCGTGTACTGCACCACCAGGCCGATGTTTCCCGCGCTGACGTGCGTCAGCTTGAACAGGGTAAACAGGCCATAGGTGCGGGGATCGCCGTCGGCCCGCTTCATGTAGTTGGCATAGGCCTGCAGGAAAGCCTTGAACCTCGGCTTGTCGTTCGCGAACTGCGCCCACGGATACTGCTTCACCAGCAGCGCCACCTTGGCGGGTGCCTTGGGCAGCGGATCGAAGTGATAGCTGGTGATGATGCCGACGTTGCCGCCGCCACCTCCGCGACAGAGCTTGAACAGATCCGGATCGTTCCTGGCGTCGACGAGCCGGCGCTCCACCGCGCTGTTCTTGCCCACGGTCAGGATCTCGACCGCCTTCAGCCAGTCCACGGTCAGGCCGTGCATGCGCGACATCAATCCGTAACCGCCGGCCACCACATGGCCGCCCACGCCGACCGAATAGCACGAGCCGCCCGGAGGCAGGCTGCCGGTGAGCTTGAACAGGTTGACGTAGCCGTCCCAGTTCTGCGTACCGGCGCCGACGCGGTAGGTGCTGTCGTCGACGCTCAGCTCGGTCAGCTGGCCGATATCGATGATGACGCCGCCGGAATTGTTGGATACGAATCCTTCGTAGCAATGCCCGCCGCTGCGGACGGTGGGGCGCAAGCCCTGGTTCACGGCGTTCTGCAGGGCGCGTTCGGCATCTTCCACGGTGCGGCAGACATAGATCGCGCCGGCGTCCTGGCCGGGGGACGGCCAGCGCTGGTTGAAGCCCTTCTTCAGGGTTTCGTAGCGGGAATCTTCGTTTCCAATCGAAATGTATGACATGGCAAACCCTCGCCTGATTGATGATCCATGGCGCTTCGGTCCCGAAGCGGAGTGAACACGGAGCTGCAGCCGTCATGCCGGAAAGGTCGATCGCCCGTTCCGGGCCGCGCTGCGGGCGTCTCCGTGGCGATCATCTTTGCCGACGCCTCGTGGGTAGGGCGTGGTTTGGACGCGAGATTCAGAGCGCATCCCGCGCGATCCAGTATTTGTACGAATCTGCAGCGCTATCCGGGTACTTCCTCGCACGCATCCCGCTGTCCGATCGCAAGGCGCGCGGTGGGAAATGCCAGGGCGTGATGGCGGCGTATCGACCCGCCGGCGCGCGGCGACCTTAGTTTTTTCTTAGCCTTGCCAGCTATTTCCTCCGGGCATCCGCCTGCTAGCATGCCGGGCACTCCGTTCACCGTGCCTCTTATGCGCATACTGCTAGTCGAAGACGATCCGCTGGTGGCCGATGGCATCGTCCGTGGCCTTACCGGCGAGGGCTATGTGGTCGACCACGTGGGCAACGCCGAGCCGGTCTCCGGCATGATGGACAGCGCCCACTACGACCTGGCCATCATCGACTTAGGCCTGCCCGGCGAGGACGGCCTGAGCCTGGTGCGCCGCCTGCGCCGCTCCGGCCAGGGCCTGCCGCTGCTGATCGTCACCGCCCGCGATGGCCTGGACGACCGCGTCAGCACGCTGGACCTGGGCGCCGACGACTACCTGGTCAAGCCCTTCGCCCTGCCGGAGCTGGCCGCGCGCTGCCGCGCCCTGATCCGCCGGGCCAGCGCCGCCAGCGCCAACGAGCTCACCGTCGGCCGCCTGCGCATCGACCTGGCCGGCCGCCGCGCGATCAACGCCGCCGGCGAGGCGCTGGAGCTGACCCGGCGCGAATGGTCGATCCTCGAATGCCTGGCCCACCACAGCGGCAAGGTGGTGAGCAAGGAGCGCCTGACCCAGGCCATCGCCGGCTGGAGCGAGGACATCTCGGGCAACGCCATCGAAGTGCACGTGTCGCGCCTGCGCAGCAAGCTGGGCGATTCGGCCTCGATCCGCGGCATCCGCGGCCTCGGCTACCGGCTCGAGGACGGCTGAAATCAAGCCGCGACGCCCCAGCGTCCGACGCCGCCTGCTCGGCTATCTGCTGGCCCCGCTGACGGCGATGCTGGTGATCGGGGTGGTGGTCGACCATCACTCGATCGTCGCGCCGATCTACGCCTCGTTCGATCGTTCGCTGTCGCGCGCCGTGCTGGCGATCGCCGCGCAGATCCATCGCCAGCCCGGCGGGCAGTTCGACATCATGCTGCCCGACCATCCGCCGCCGCCGCTGCGCGCGCTGCCGGAAGAGCGCTTCTTCTATCGCGTCAGCAATGCGCAAGGCTCGACCTACGCCGGCTCGGAAGACTTGCCGATCGTGCCGCCGGAGAAGGACGACGAGTTCGCCTACGCGGACGCCACCTACCAGGGCCTGCAGCTGCGCCTGCTCAGTTACCGCGTGGTCGAAGGCGGCGAGCCGCTGGTGATCACCGTAGGCGAGACGCCGCATCGCCGCGACTTGGCGGTGCAGCGCATGGACGTGTCGTTCGGCGTGAACGACAGCATCCAGATGCTGCTGGTGTTCGGCATCGCCCTGTTCGGCATCAGCGTGGCGCTGCGTCCGCTGCAGCGCCTGCGCGACCAGCTCGCCCACCGCCCCTCGCACAACCTCACCTCGCTGCCCACCGACAACGTGCCCAGCGAAGTGCTGCCCCTGGTCGAATCGCTCAATACGCTGCTGGCCACCGTGCGCGATTCCGCGCTGTCGCAGCAGCACTTCCTCGCCAACGCGGCGCATCAGCTGCGCACGCCGCTCACCGGCGTCAAGGCCCAACTCGAAGTGCTGGCCCGCGACACCGCCGGCACCGCGCTGCACGAGCGCATCGCGCTGCTGCACGGCGGCGTCGACCGCCTGGCGCACACCGCCAACCAGCTGCTGGCGCTGGCTCGTGCCGAGCCATCGGCGCACGGTTCCAGCCGCTTCCTGCCGGTGGACCTGAGCAAGCTGATCGCCCAGGTGATCAGCTCCTCGCTGGACCGCGCCCTGGCCCGCGACATCGACCTCGGCGCCGACTGCCAGCCGGCCCGCGTGGCCGGCGTGTACTGGGTGCTGCACGAGCTGCTGATGAACCTGGTGGACAACGCCATCCGCCACACGCCGGCCGGCGGCCATGTCACGCTGCGCTGTGGCGTGCAGGACAGGCGGCCGTTCCTGGAAGTGGACGACACCGGCAGCGGCATTCCGCCGGCCGAACGCGAGAAAGTGAAGGAGCGCTTCTACCGCGGCCTCAACAGCGACGGCGACAGCTGCGGCCTGGGCCTGGCCATCGTCGAGGAATCGGCGCGCGCGCACGGCGCCAGCTTCAGCATCCTGGACGGCCGCTGCGGCCGTGGCGTGCGGATGCGCATCGACTTCCCGCTCCGCGCCCCGGACGCCGGGCGGCCGTCGCCGGGCGGCTGAACCCGATCTGCGCGGTGCAACTCCTCGCCAGCGCGAGGGGCTTTATGTAATGCGGCACTTTGAAAATCCCCCAACCACCCCCACAGTGCTGCGATTCCCGCGAAGGAGCCGATCGTGTCCATACCCAGTGCCGTCAAGAGCACGCCCATTGGCGACCGCCAGCAGCTGGTCGACTACCTCGCCGCCGGCGAGAAGCCCCGTGAAGACTGGCGCATCGGCACCGAGCACGAGAAATTCGGTTTTCTCACCGACGACCTGCGCCCGCCGCCGTTCGAAGGCGAGCGCGGCATCCGCGTCCTGCTTGAGCGCCTGGCCGAACGCTATGGCTGGGACATCGCCCGCGAAGGCGACATCCCCGTGGCGCTGTCGCGCGACAAGGCCTCGGTGACGCTGGAGCCGGCCGGCCAGCTCGAACTGTCCGGCGCGCCGCTGGAGAACATCCACGAGACCTGCCGCGAAGTGAACACGCACTTGAAAGAAGTGCGCTCGATCGCCGACGACCTCGGCATCGGCTTCCTCGGCATGGGCTTCCAGCCGAAGTGGCGCCGCGACGAAATGCCGTGGATGCCCAAGGGCCGCTACAAGATCATGCGCGAGTACATGCCCAAGGTCGGCTCGCTCGGCCTGGACATGATGACGCGCACCTGCACCGTGCAGGTCAACCTGGACTTCGAAACCGAAGCGGACATGGTGCGCAAGTTCCGCACCAGCCTCGCGCTGCAGCCGATCGCCACCGCGCTGTTCGCCGATTCGCCGTTTACCGATGGCCGTCCGAACGGCTATCAGTCGTTCCGCTCGCAAGTGTGGACGGATACCGACCCGCATCGCACCGGCATGCTGGACTTCGTGTTCGAGGACGGCTTCGGCTACGAGCGCTACGTCGACTACATCCTCGACGTGCCGATGTACTTCAGCTACCAGGACGGCCGCTACATCGACCTGGCCGGGCAGGACTTCAAGCGCTTCATGCGCGGCGAACTGCCGGCCGTGCCCGGCACGCACGCCACCATGAAGGACTGGGCCGACCATCTCACCACCGCCTTCCCGGAAGTGCGCCTGAAGCAGTACCTGGAAATGCGCGGCGCCGACGGCGGCCCGTGGAACCGGCTGTGCGCGCTGCCCGCGCTGTGGGTCGGCCTGCTGTACGACGACGAGGCGCTGAGCGCCGCCTGGGACCTGGTCAAGGACTTCAGCCGCGCGGAACGCCACGCGCTGCGTGATGGCGTGCCCAAGCATGCCTTGAAGCTGCCGTTCCGCGGCCACTCGGTGCGCGAACTGGCGGCCGAGACGCTGAAGATCGCCGCGCATGGCCTCAAGCGCCGCGCCCGGCTCAATCACCACGGCGCCGACGAAAGCATCTTCCTGGAGCCGCTGCTGGAAATCGTCGAAGCCAACCAGACGCCGGCCGAGCGCAAGCTCGAACTGTTCAACGGGGCCTGGAACGGCAGCGTGGATCCGGTGTTCGGCGAGTTCGCCTACTGAGCATCGCCCACCGTATCGGCAACGACGAGGCGCGGCATCCACCGCGCCTCGTTCGTTTCAGTCGCGCGTGCGGATGCCGAGCCAGCGCGCCAGCAGCGTATCCAGGCTGACCTTGCCGGGGCCGGCGATCAGCAGCCAGAACAGGATCAGGATGTAGGTCAGCTCGGAGCTCTCGACGTACTCGTCCAGGCCCGAGATATCGCGCGACACCACCAGCACCAGCGCGATGACCATATTGATCAGCATCGGCACGCTGATCAGGCGGGTGAACAGGCCCAGCATCAGCAGCGCTCCGCCGATCAGGTCGGTCCAGGCGGAGACGGTGGCGCTGAGCAGCGGAAACGGAATGCCCCAGCTGGCGAAGCGCTCGGCGAACCCCGCCACGTGCTGCACCTTGGCGATGCCCGTTTCCAGCCAGAAGTAGCCAAAGCCCAGGCGCATGACCAGCGGCCCCAGCCAGCGGCCGGCATGCAGCAGGTCCAGCAGGCGCGAGGCCCGGGTGGCAATCAAGGTCCGCATCGGAGTTATCCCATCGAGGAAAGTGGGCGGCATCTTCGGCCCCGCCTGCCGGCGCCGCCATGCCCGGGCGTCCACGCTTTCTTGCCCGCGGTCCGGCATCACGAAAGTTTCGCGCTACCGGACGATCGGGCATGAACCACGGATACCAGGGCACATTCGCGCTTCCCCCAGGCCGCGCAGAATGCCCGGCGTCGAGACCGACCCGCGCCACCGGCGCACGGACTGGACGTAACCGCCGCCCCGGGCGGCACCCACACTTGAGAGGGACTAAAGCCATGAAGAAGACTTTGCAGAGCGGTGCGATGGCGGCCATGGTCGCCGGCCTGTTCGCGATCACCGCGGCCTCCGCCGCGATGGCCGACAATGCCAAGGGCGACAAGGCGCAGGGCGCGACGGCGTCGGTCAAGTGCATGAACTCCTCGGCCTGCAAGGGCCACGGCGCGTGCAAGCAGGCGAGCAATGCCTGTAAAGGCCAGAACGCGTGCAAGGGCCAGGGTTTCACCATGCAGAAGAACCAGGCGGACTGCGATAAGGCGCAGGCCGAGAACAAGGCCTGATGCGGTTGAGCCCCTCTCCCGTCGGGAGAGGGGTTGGGGTGAGGGTTCGGGCGGAGTGGTGCGCACTACTCCGCCCGAACCCTCATCCGCCTGCCGGCACCTTCTCCCAGAGGGAGAAGGGTTCGCCTTTGGGGACTGAGGAGATGACTTGCGATGAGCGCTATCGATAAAAATCGCCCGCCCTACCTCGGCTACGGCCTCGGCCTGCGCGTGGAGCACTACCAGTCGCTGCTCGACCACCCGCAAGGGGTCGACTGGCTGGAAATCATCTCCGAGAACTACCTGGTCCCCGGCGGCCTGCCGCTGGTGTGGCTGGAACGCTTCCGCGCGCGCTTTCCGCTGGCGATGCACGGGGTCTCGCTGTCGATCGGCGGCACCGATCCGCTGGACGAGGGCTACCTCGCGCGCCTCGACGCGCTGGCCCGGCGCATCGAGCCGGCCTGGGTGTCCGACCATCTGTGCTGGACCGGCGTGCAAGGCGTCAACCTGCACGACCTGATGCCGCTGCCGTATACCGAAGAAGCGCTGGAGCACGTCGTCGCGCGCGTACGCCAGGTGCAGGACCGGCTGCAGCGGCGCATCCTGCTGGAGAACGTCTCCAGCTATATCCGATTCGCGCAGGCGCAGCTGGAGGAATGGGAATTCCTGGCCGAAGTGGCGCGGCGCGCGGACTGCCTGATCCTGCTGGACATCAACAACATCTACGTCAGCGCCTGCAATCACGGCTTCGATCCGATGCGCTACATCGACGGCGTGCCGGTCGAGCGCGTGCAGCAGTTCCACCTGGCCGGGCACGAACACGGCGCGGCGCTGCTGGTGGATACGCATGACGCCCCCGTGCCTTCGCCGGTGTGGGCGCTGTACGAGGCGGCGGTGCGCCGCTTCGGCGCGGTCTCGACCATGATCGAGCGCGACGACCACATCCCGCCGCTGAGCGAACTGCTGGCCGAGCTGGAACACGCGCGCCGGCTGGCCGAGCCCTTGGCGAGGGCCGCCGCATGAGCGACCTGCAAGCGCTGCAACTGCGCCTGCAGCGGGCCGTGATGGGCGCTTCCGCGATGCCCCTGCCCGAGCTGGTCGGCGACGGCATCGCCGACGCCAGGAGCCGGCTGGCGATCTACCGCCACGGCTACCGCGCACGCCTGCGCGAAGCGCTGTCCAACGAATTCCCCACCGTCGCCAGCCTGGCCGGGCGACGCTTTACGGCCTTGCTCGACCGCTATATCGACGCCTGCCCGTCGGAGCACTACAACCTGCGCTGGCACGGCGCCGGGCTCGCCGCCTTCCTGCGCTACGCGCTGCCCTGGCGCGATCGGCCGGCGTTCGCCGAGGCGGCCGAACTGGACTGGGCGATCTCCACCTGCTTCGACGCGGCGGACGAACCGGCGCTCGGCGCGGACGCGCTGGCCGCCATCGCGCCGCAGGACTGGGCCGGCCTGCACCTGGTGCCGCAACAGCATCTGCAGTGGCTGGCCCTGGTCACCAATGTGGACGCCTTCCGCACTGCCGTGGACGCCGGCGCGCCGCGCCCGCACCTGCGCCGGCGCGCGCAGCCGCGGCGGCTGATCGTGTGGCGCCAGGCGCACACCGTCCGCTACCGGCCACTGGGCCTGGACGAGTGCCAGCTGCTGTGGGCGGCCACGCGCGACGAACCCTTCTCCAGGCTGTGCGAACTGGCGCAGACCCAGCGTGCACCGCAGCAAGCCCTTGCCCGCCTGGCGACCATGCTGCACGGCTGGATCGATGCCGGCCTGATCCGGGAGCTGCGCCCCACGGACGGATAGTCTCCGGCCAGCCGGGTCGGCTCCCCGATCATCCTGACTTGATTCGTCCTAGGTAACCCGCAGGCCACCGCGGCCGAATCCCTAGGGCGAACCATCGAGGGAGAACGCCCATGTCCGCCCTGCCCAGCTCCATCCCGGGCCAGCCCTGTGCGGTATCCCCCGCACTGGAGGCCCTGCTGCTGCAGTCGAACCTGCGCGTCGATATCGTCGCCGAGCTGCAGTACTGCGGCTCCTGGTTCCTGGAGGAGCCGCGCTATCACTGCGGCCTGTTCCATCTGGTCGGCACCGGCAACTGCCAGGTGGAAAGCAAGGCCATCGGGCTGCGCATGGAATTGGCGGCGGGCGACCTGGTCGTGCTGCCGCACGGCGACCCGCACCGGCTGCGCGCCACCACCCACGAGGACGATGCCACCAGCCTGATCTGCGGCGAACTGCACTTTCCGGCGCATGCACGGCATCCGCTGAGCCATGCCCTGCCGCCCTGCTTCACGGTGCGCTCCAGCGAGGCCGGCGACATGTTCGGCCAGCTCGCCAACATGATGGTGCAGGTCTCGCAGTCGCGGCAGCCCGGCCGCCAGGTGCTGCTCAACAAGCTGGCCGACACGCTGTTCGCGCTGGCGGTGTGCGACTACGCCAGCCGCAACGTCGAACGCCAGGGCCTGTTCGCCGCGCTGGCCGATGCGCGCATCTGCAAGGTGCTGCACGCCGTGCACGAAAAACCCGGTGAGCCGTGGACGATGCCATCGATGGCGGCGCTGGCGTGCATGTCGCGCTCGGCCTTCGCCGAACGCTTCACCCAGCTCATGCATATGCCGCCGATGCAGTACGTCACCCAGTGGCGCGTCAGCGTGGCGGAGAAACTGCTGCGCGAACGCCAGCTATCCGTCGCCTCGATCGCCGAACGCCTCGGCTACGCCAGCGAGGCCGCCTTCCGCCGCCTGTTCAAGCGGGTCAGCGGCATCAGTCCGGGCGCGGTGCGCGCGGACGCGCTGGCGGCATGAAAAAAAGGACCGGCATAGGCCGGCCCTTTCTGATCGAAAACCTTCGCCGGCTCAGATGTCGCCGGCCGTGCCGTTGCAGACCGCACCCGACGAAGCATCTCCGATATAGGCACCGGTCGCGTCCTGCACCGTGACCTTCATGATGATGTGGTCGTTGTACGGCTGCAGGCACTGGAACGTGCATTGGGCCTTGTGGCCCAGCAGCCCGCTGTTGTTGCAGTGGAACGGCGCGGACAGGTGCGCGGTGCCGGTGAACGACCAGTTGTAGACGAACGGCGTGGGCGAACCTGGGCTGGTCGCAGTGGCATCGCAGACATTGACGCCGCACGACAACGCCACGCCGGTGGATTGCGCATGCGCCGAAGGCGCGGCGGCGAACAGGCCGAAGGCGGCCGACAGAACGATGGATGCAAGCATGGACGACAGTTTTTGCATGACCTTCTCCGTAAGTGAATGCGAAAAACGTTCTTTCCGTACAACCATTGCAGCAACGCGCCCTGTCTTTCCGGCAGGACGCCGTCCGGCCTGGCGGCGCATCGTCCGATGCACCGCCAGGCCACGACACCGGGGTTATTTCTTCGCAGCCGGCGCGGCCTTCAGGCCGCGATCGAGCAGCATCGGCTCCACGCTCGGATCCTTGCCGCGCCAGTCGCGGTAGAGCTTGCCCAGCTCCACCGTATTGCCGCGCGACAGGATCATGGCGCGGAAGCGGTCGCCGTTCTCGCGGGTCAGGCCGCCGTGTTCCTTGAACCATTCGAAGCCGTCGTCGGCCAGCATCTGCGTCCACAGGTAGGCGTAGTAGCCGGCGGCGTAGCCATTGCCCCAGATGTGCTGGAAATAGCTGGAGCGGTAGCGCGGCGGCACGTAGCTGAGGTCGATCTTGTCCTTCTTCAGCGCCGCGGCCTCGAACTTGTCGGCGTCCTGCCTGGGCGCATCGGCGCCCAGGCTGTGCCAGTTCATGTCGAGCAGGGCCGCGGCCACCAGCTCGGTCATGTCGTAGCCCTTGTTGAAGTTGCCGGCCTTCTTGATCTTGTCGACCAGGGCCTGCGGCATCGGTTCGCCGGTCTGATAGTGCTTGGCGTAGTGGGCGAAGATCTTCGGATCGGTGCCCCAGTGCTCGTTGAACTGCGAGGGAAACTCGACGAAGTCGCGCGCGGTGTTGGCGCCCGACAGCGTCGGGTACTGCGAGTCGGCGAACATGCCGTGCAGCGCGTGGCCGAACTCGTGGAACATGGTGGTGACGTCGTCGAACGACAGCAGGGCCGGCTGGCCCGGCGCGGGCTTGGTGAAGTTGGCGACGTTGTAGACCACCGGCTTGGCGCCGAGCAGCCGGGACTGGTCGACGAAGTTGCTCATCCAGGCGCCGCCGCCCTTGTTGTCGCGCTTGAAGTAATCGCAATAGAACAGCGCCATCGAGCTGCCGTCCTTGTCGAACACTTCGAACACGCGCACGTCCGGCTGGTACACCGGGATGTCCTTGCGCTCCTTGAAGGTCAGGCCGTAGAGCTGGTTGGCGGCGTAGAACACGCCGTTCTGCAGCACGTTGTCCAGTTCGAAGTACGGTTTGATCTGGCTCTCGTCGAGGTCGTACCTGGCCTTGCGCACCTGCTCGGCGTAACGGCTCCAGTCCCAGGCTTCGAGCTTGAAGCCGCCGTTCTGCTGGTCGATCACGGCCTGGATGTCCTTGGCTTCCGTCTGCGCGCGCGCGGTGGCCGGCTGCACCAGGTTGTGCATGAAGCTGAGCGCCGCATCCGGCGTCTTGGCCATCTGGTCTTCGAGCTGCCACGCGGCGTAGTTCGGGAAGCCCAGCAGCTTGGCCTGCTCGGCGCGCAGTTGCGCGATGCGCTCGATCTGGCCGCGGGTGTCGTTGTCGTCGCCGTGTTCGGCGCGGTCCCACGAGGCCTTGAACAGCGCTTCGCGCGTGGCACGGTCGCTCAGGCTCTGCAGCTGCGGCTGCTGCGTGGTGTTCTGCAGCGGCAGCACCCACTTGCCGTCGAGCTTGCGCTCCTTGGCGTCCTGCGCGGCGGCGGCGATGTCGCCATCGGAAAGGCCGGCGAGCTTGGCCTTGTCGTCCACCACCAGCGCGCTGGCCTTGGTCGCGGCGAGCAGCTTGTTGGTGAACTGGGTGCTGAGGGTGGACTCTTCTTTATTGAGTTCCTTCAGCTTGGCCTTGTCCGCTTCGGACAGCCTGGCGCCGTGGTGCACGAAGTTCTTGTAGACCACCTCGACCAGGCGCAGCGATTCGGCATCGAGCTTGAGCGATTCGCGCTGCTGGTACACCGCCTCGACGCGCTTGAACAGCTTGTCGTTGAGGTAGATCGCGTCCTGGTGCGCGGCCAGCTTGGGCGCTTCCTCTTCCTGCACCTTCTGCAGCGCGTCGGTGGTGTTGGCGCCGGTGACGGCGTCGAAAGCATGGTTGACGCGGGTGAGCAGCGCGCCGGCCTTCTCCATCGCCACATAGGTGTTGTCGAAGCTCGGCGCTTCGGGATTGTTAGCGATCTGCTCGATCTCGGCGAGGTGCTGCTTGATGCCCTCTTCGATCGCCGGCTGGTAATCGCCTTCCTTGACCTTGTCGAACGGCGGCGCCTGGAACGGCAGCGTGCTGGCGGCGAAGAACGGATTGGCCGCCTGCGCTTCCGCCGTGGCTGGCGCGCTGGCGGCGGCCGCCGGATGTTCGGCGGACTTGGCCGCTTCGTTGGACGACTGCGAGCAGGCGGCGAGGGCGAGCGAGGTGGCGATCGCCAGGGCGCGGAGAGGCGGCATGAGGTTTCCCTTGGTGCGTAAAAAACTCGACTGTAACCACAGCCTGCGCACGCGTCCAAGGGCCGGAAGTCAGCGGCGCCGCTGCGCTGCGGCGCATCAGACAGCTACGCCGCGCGCATATCGCGCAGCTTCCAGCTCGGACCGATCAACAGATTCAGACGATGCCGCACGATGCTCATCGGCAGGTCGGTGACCAGGTCCACTTCGATATGCAGGTCGGCGACCTGCGCATTAACTTGCGCCGCGGGGTCGGTCTTGCCAAGCGCGGCATCGACTTCGTCCGGCTCCTCCTGCAGCGCGCGCCAGCGTTCGAACAGCGCGGGCTCGCGCAGCGCCTGCTGCAGCGCCGCAGCGAAATCGTTGGGACCGGCGCCGGCATAGCTGAGGCTGGGCTCGGGCCCGCGGGCATGCGCGAGATCGTCGATGGAAAGATAGAAGTGGCTGCGGCTGGCCATGCGGAGCTCCTGGTGCGGGACTTGTCTGTACGGAGTGGGGCAAGCATGCCCCAGCGCCCGTCAAGCAATGATCGACTTCACGTTCACGTGGCGCGCGGCGAGCGCGGGCTCCACTTCGCCGTGCGGCAGCACGCCCAGGCACGGCGCGGGCAGCAGGGTGCGCAATGTCGCCAGGTTTTCGTCAGCGGCTTCCATCGCCGGATCGATGCGGTTGGCGATCCAGCCGATCAGCCGGCAACCGTCCGCGGCAATCGCGCGCGCGGTCAGCAGCGCATGGCTGAGACAACCCAGGCGCAGGCCGACCACCAGGATCACCGGCAACTCCCAGGCCTTGGCCAGATCCGAAGCGAACAGTCCCGGCGCCAGCGGCACCAGCCAGCCGCCGACGCCTTCCACCACCACGCGGTCGTGGCTGGCCTGCAGCGCCTCGAACGCTTCGCGCAGCGGCGGCAAGGCGATGGTGACGCCTTCGTGCGCGGCCGCCAGGTGCGGCGACAGCGGCTCGCGCAGCGCGATCGGATTCACCAGCTCGTACGGCAGCGGCACGCTGCCCGCGGCGAGCAGGGCCAGGGCATCTTCGTTACGGCGGCCGTCCGGCGTATCTACACAACCGCTCGCCACCGGCTTCATGCCGCAGGCCGATTCGCCCGCCTGGCGCAGCGCATGCAGCAGTGCGCAGGCGGCGTGGGTCTTGCCGATGCCGGTGTCGGTGCCGGCGATAAACACGGCGGGCATGCTCATGCCGCGCTCCGGCACGACGAGGAAGGGCTCTGGCGCATCGGCGGCGCTCCGCACAGGAAGTGGGCGCATAATACGGGCTTTGCCGCCGGATCCGCCGCCATGTTCGAAGTCGCCACCGCCGCCTACGCCAGCAAGCAGGAACACTATGCGGAACTGTGCGAACAGATGCGCGGCATGCTGGCCGGCGAACCGGACCTGATCGCGAATGCGGCGAATTTCTCCGCGCTGGTCTTCCACAGCCTGCCGGACTTCAACTGGGCCGGCTTCTATCTGTACGACGGCAACGAGCTGGTGGTCGGTCCGTTCCAGGGCAAGCCGGCGTGCATCCGCATCGCGATCGGCCGCGGCGTGTGCGGCACCGCGGCGCAGACGCGTGAAACCCAGCTGGTGCGCGACGTGCACGAATTCGCCGGGCATATCGCCTGCGATGCGGCGTCGAATTCGGAAATCGTGGTGCCGCTGGTGCGCAAGGACGGCAGCCTGCTCGGCGTGTGGGACGTGGACAGCCCCCTGGTCGCGCGCTTCGACGACGACGACCGCGCCGGCATGGAGGCGCTGTGCGCGGTCTTCATGGAAGCGGTGGACAGCGCCGCGCGTTGAGCGCCTACGCGCTGAGCGGGTTGTTGCGCTCGCGGCGCAGCAGCTCCATCACCGCGGCCCGTCCCTCGTCCACGCCGGTGCCTTCCGAGGAAGAAAACACCTGTGCCGTGGCGGCCTGCAACCCTTCGGCCTCGAACTGCTTGCGCATCGCCGCCAGCGCCTGCGCGGCCTGGTTGCGCGAGAGCTTGTCGGCCTTGGTCAGCAGCACGTGGCAAGGCAGCGCGGTGTCCTGGCAGAAGGCCAGCATCATCCGGTCGAATTCCTTCAGCGGATGGCGGATGTCCACGATCAGGATCACGCCGCGCAGGCTGCGGCGCTGGTGCAGGTAAGCGTCGATCTCGCGCTTCCAGTGCTCGCGCAGCGGCTCGGGCACCTTGGCGTAGCCGTAGCCCGGCAGGTCGATCAGGCGCGCGTCCAGCGGCGCCAGCCCCTCGCCCCGCGCCAGCGGCGGCAGCGAGAAGGACACCATCTGCTGGGTGCGGCCCGGCGTCTTGGAGGTGCGCGCCAGGCCATGGTGGCCTGTGAGCTTGTTGAGCGCGCTGGATTTGCCGGCGTTGGAGCGGCCGGCAAAGGCGACCTCGGCACCGGCGTCGGCGGGCAATTGGTCGATACGGTGAGCGGCCAGCACGAAGCTGGCGCCCTGGAGCGGATTGGGGGCGATGGGCATGAGCGATTCTGATGGTTTGACCGCCCCCGGTGGGGCAGGGATAATTCCAAGGTTTCTGCCAGTTACGGAGCGTGATCGTTTGCGCGCCGTGCAGCCATAGCAGTTCTTCTGGAGACAAGTGTATGAGTTTTCGGCCCGCTGGTTCCCGGCCTGCTGTACTCGGATATGCCATAGCCCTCGTCTTCGCACTGTCCGCCAGCGTCGCTGCGGCACAGGATGCCAAGCCCGCCGCTGCGACGTCGGCCCAGCCGGCGGCCGCCGCCTCCGCTGCGGCGACGGCTGAAAAGCCAGCGGCCGCGGCCGCTGAAGCGGCCCATAGCGGGGTCAAGCTCGGCGACGCCACCGCTGGCCAGGGCAAGGCCGCTGCCTGCGGTGCCTGCCATGGCATGGACGGCAACTCCAGCGATGCGCAGT
Source organism: Dyella sp. 2RAB6 (assembly GCF_052115385.1). Taxonomy (NCBI): domain Bacteria; kingdom Pseudomonadati; phylum Pseudomonadota; class Gammaproteobacteria; order Lysobacterales; family Rhodanobacteraceae; genus Dyella; species Dyella sp. 2RAB6. The sequence continues at coordinate 61,436 of NZ_JBFRGP010000003.1, read as the reverse complement.
ACCCCAAGCTGGCCGGCCAGAGCGAGCAGTACATCGCCCAGCAGCTCAGCAACTTCAAGTCCGGCAAGCGCCAGAACCCGATCATGATGGGCATGGCCGCGGCCCTGTCCGAGCAGGACATGCACGACATCGGCGCTTATTTCGCCGGCAAGAGCGCGCTGCCGGGCGTGGCCGACCAGGCCCTGGTCCAGCGCGGCGAGCAGCTCTACCGCCAGGGCGACGCCGCCAAGGGCGTGCCGGCCTGCATGGCTTGCCACAGCATCGACGGCCGCGGCAATCCGGGCGCGATGTATCCGCAGCTCACCAGCCAGCACGCGCAGTACATCCAGGCCACGCTGAAGGCCATGCACGACGGCACCAGCTGGGGCGACGACGCCCACGCCAAGATCATGCCGAGCATCGCGCAGAAGCTCGACGAGAAGGACATCGCCGCACTGGCCAGCTACGTCGAAGGCCTGCATGCCGCCGACGGCGCGGCGAGCAAGCCCGCCACGCCGTGACGTGATCGACAACGCCGGCCACTGGCCGGCGTTCTTGTTTTCCCCTCCCCGTTACGCCCCGACCTCGAGGTTTCCCCATGCTGAAGCGCCTGCCGTTCCTGTTCGTTTCGATGCTGGCGATGGCCGCCTGCAGCCAGGGCAGCGATAACGGCAGCGCCGCCCAGCAGCCCGCCGCACCGACGCCGGCCGCCAGCGCACCCGCGCAGCCGGCGGCGCCCGCCGCGCCGGCCACGGCCGCCGCCCCTGCAGCCGCCAGCACCGCCGCGGCCAGCGACAGCACCAAGACCGAAACGCCCGCCCCGGCGGCGCCGGTGCCCTCGGGCCCAGCCCAGGCCTTCGTCGACGACGGCAAGTGGGTGGAAGGCAAGCAGTACTTCCGCATCGAGCCGGCACAGCCGAAGGTCAGCAATACCGACAAGATCGAAGTGACCGAGGTGTTCTCCTACGGTTGCCCCGCCTGCAACCAGTTCCGTCCGACCATGAAGCAGCTGGCGCAGGAACTGCCGGCCGGCACCCAGGTGGCCTACCTGCCGGTGTCGTTCAATCCGGCCGAGAACTTCCCCATGTTCCAGCGCGCCTACTACGCCGCCGAAGCACTGGGCGTGGCCGAGAAGGCGCACGAGGCGATCTTCAACGCGGTGTGGGACACCCGCGAGCTGACCTCCTACAACGCCAGCGGCAGCGGCCTGCGTCCGAGCAGCGAGCTGCCGACCATCGACGACGCCGCCAAGGTCTACGCCAAGTACGGCGTCGATCCGAAGGAGTTCGCCGCGGTGGCCAGTTCCTTCAGCATCAACACCAAGATCAAGCGCGCCGATGAACTTGTGCGCACTTATGGCGTCGATTCCACGCCGACCATGGTGATCGACGGCAAGTACCGCTTCACGGCCCAGAGCGCCGGCGGCTACGCGCAGTCGATCGAACTGGCCAAGTGGCTGGTCGCCAAGGAAGCGGCGGGCAAGTAAGGCCCGTCACAAAAGCGCGCTACAAAGGTCGGGTACAAAGGCCCGCCATCACGATTCATCACGGCGGCCACGGCCGCCGGTTTCGCGGAGAGAACCCATGTTCAAGCGTTTTGCCCATCTGCGCGTCGCCGCCCTGCTGGCCGGCCTGGTCCTGACCTCGGCCTGCACGGCGTCCAATTCCAGCGGCACCGCTCCGTACACCGAGGGCAAGGAATACGTGACCCTGGCCGGCCCCGCCCAGCGCTACAGCGCGGACGGCAAGGTGGAAGTGGTCGAGGTGTTCTCCTACGGCTGCGTCCACTGCGCGCATTTCGCGCCGAAGGCCGAGGAGTTGCGCAAGCTGCTGCCGCCGAACGTGAAGTTCAAGCTGCTGCCGGCCGCCTTCAGCGACGCCTGGCTGCCCTACGCCCGCGCCTACTACGCGGCGGAGAAGCTGGGCGTGGTCGAGAAGACCCACCTGGACCTGTTCCAGAAGAAGTTCGAGCAGCAGTACCCGATCTCCACCCTGGACGAGCTGGCCGACTACTACGCCACCCAGGGCGTGGACCGCGCCAAGTTCCTGGCCATCGCCACCTCGCCCGAGGTGACCCAGCAGATCAAGAAGGACCTGGAGCTGGTGCAGAAGTGGGGCGTGGACGGTACCCCGACCATCGTGGTCGACGGCAAGTACCGCAGCAACGAGATCAAGACCCTCGACCAGCTCTCGGCCCTGGCCCAGTGGCTGGCCCAGCGCGAGCTGTCCGGCGCCAAGTGATGGGCTTGCGCGGAGCCGCCCCGCGGCTCCGCAGCTACATGCAGGCGATCCGCGCCCGGCGGCTCCGCGTTCACGTCCGGGCGGCCATGCTTGCCGGGCTTTCCCGATCCGCCGTCCCCATTTCGTCACGATGACTTCCGCCGCGCCCGCCCCCGCTGTTGCCGAACGCCGCCTGCGGCTGCTGAGCTGCAACATCCTCGCCGGCGCCAGCGTGCAGCGCTACAGCGAATACTTCACGCGCAGCCTCAACGCCGTGCTGCCCGGCCGCAGCAAGCTGGACAATCTCGACCGCCTCGCCGAGGTGCTGCCGCAGTTCGACGTGATCGGCCTGCAGGAAGCCGACGCCGGCAGCCTGCGCTCGGGCTTTCTCAACCAGACGCGCTACCTGGCCGAGACCTCCGGCATGCCGTTCTGGAGCCACCAGCCGAACCGCCCGATGGCGCGGCTGGCGCATACCGCCAACGGCCTGATCAGCCGGCTGGAACCGCACAGCGTGCTCGATTACCAGCTGCCCAGCCGCATCCCCGGCCGCGGCGCGCTGCTGGCGCGCTTCGGCGAGGGCCAGGATGCGCTGGCGGTGATGATCGCCCACCTGTCGCTGAGCGCCACCGCGCGCGCGCGCCAGCTCGGCTTTATCGCCGAGGTGCTGCAGGACTTTCCGCACGCCGTACTGATGGGCGATCTCAACACCGACGCCAACAGCGCGGAAATGCGCCACCTGTTCGCCAAGTCCAGCCTGGTGCCGCCGGCGCAGGCCACGCCGACCTTTCCGAGCTGGCGGCCGCGCAAGGCGCTGGACCATATCCTCACTTCCGAAGCGCTGCGCCTGGAAAAGCTGTGGGCGCTGCCGCAGGCGTTTTCGGATCATTTGCCGGTTGCGGCGGAAATCCGCCTGCCCCAGCATGTCGCGCCGCGACCCCACCGACTCCGCCGATGACTGCTCTCCTGCGCCTGTCCCTGCCCTGGCTGCTGCTGGCCCTGATCGCCGCGCTGGCGGCGTGGATCCGCTACGGCCTGATCGAACCGGCCGCCGTCGGCCACCTGTGCGAAGCCGCCGCCACCGCGCCGGCCTGGTGCCAGGGGCGGCAGCTGCTGGTGCTCGGGTTTCTCAGTTATGGCTACGGCTGGGCCGCGTTGGCCTGCGCCGCGCTGGCGCTGCTGTGGAAGCATCCGGCCAGCGCCTGGCTGGCCGCGGCCGCCGGCGTGCTGGCGCTGCAGCTGTATTGCTTCGAAGCCGGCGCGTTCGCGCTGCTGGTGGGTTGCCTACGCCTCGTCCGGCTGCAGGCCGATGCGGCGCCAGCCGATGAGGACGGGCACGGCCAGCGCCAGGTTCAGGCCCAGCCATAGCCAGCTCACCGGGTTGAGGCCGAGGTCCTGCGCGACTACCGCGGCCGCCAGCAGCGGCACCAGCACGGCGAGGCAACGTTCTTCCAGGCGCAGGCCCGCGGTCTGCGCCCAGCCGCTCAGCCAGCCGGCGAGCGCGTAACCGACGCAAGGCAGCAGCGCGAGGCCCAGCGGGAAGTCGCGGTAGCGCCCGTCGAACACCAGCAGCAAACCTTCCAGCGCAAGCAGGAACAGCCAGGCGAAGCGCAACCAGGCGCCGGGCAATCGCGCGGACGCCACGCCGCCGATGCGCGCGGCCAGCCAGCGGGCCAGCACGATCGCGGTGACCAGTCCGCCCATACACGCGGTCCACGACAGCACCCATTCCAGCAAGTCGCGGCAGGCGTACAGCATCTGCCGGTACTGCCATGCCAGCGCAGTACCCGTGGCGAAGCCGGCGAGGAGGAGCACACCCCAGCCCGCCATGCCGCGCCAGGCGCGGCGCGGCGCGCCGGCGAACACGAACAACCATGCGCCCGCGGCGCCGGCCAGCCAGCCCAGCCACCAGCGCGGCTCTTCGATCACCGGCCCCTGCATCGAGAATTTCGGCCGCGCGTGGACGTCGTAGATGCCCCAGTAGCCGCCCGTGGTGCCTTCCTGCGCACGCTTCCACGGCTGGTCGAAAGCTTCGATCACGTTGTACGGCATCGCCACGCTGCCGGCGTAGTCGAGGAACTCGCGCAGATAGCGCGCCTCGTTCACCACGCTCGCACGCGCCGCGCGGCGCGGCTTGCCGGCGCTGGGCCAGCCGGTCTCGCCGATCATCACCTCGCGCCCGGGGAAGGCATGCTTCACGCGCTGGTAGACCTCGGCCACGTGGCGCACCGCGTGCTCCGGCGGCACCGGGTCGTCTTCCCAGTACGGCAGGATGTGGATGGTCAGGTAGTCCACCGACGTGGCCAGCTCCGGATAGCGCAGCCAGAACTCCCACACATCCGCATAGGTCACCGGCACCGAGGCGGGAATCGCCGCGCGCACCTGCCGCGCGTATTCGGCCAGCGCCTTGGGCGACTGCTCGCCGCGCAGCAGCACTTCGTTGCCGACCACCACGCCGCGCAGTACCTGCGGATGCGCCTTCGCCTCGGCGATGCCCAGCTCGACCTGCTTTGCATTGGCGACGGGATCGCGGCCCAGCCAGATGCCCATGATCACTTTCATGCCGTAGCGTCCGGCAATCTCCGGCACCGCGCTCAGGCCCTGGCCCTGCGAATAAGTGCGCACGCAGTCGAAGCGCTGCGATAGCGCGCGCAGATCCGCGTCGATGCGTTCGGGGCTGATGAAGGCCTTGAGGTCGTACGGGGTTTCGCCCGGTTCGCGAAACGGTGCGTAGGACACGCAGGCGATGCGCGCGGAAGGCGCGTCGGGCAGCGCCACCGGCCGGCCCAGCAGCCACCACCACAACGCACCGCCGCCGGCGCAGCACGCCAGCACCAGCCAGAGCAAGAGACGCGCGCGGGACGAAAGCGACGGCGTGGACGACATGCGCTACCTGTGGAATCGCGCCGGCCATGGCGCCTTGGAAGCGGGCAAGTCTAACAGGGGCATGCGCGGGCCCGGCGGCGTGAAGGCCGGCTTTAACGTAGGACTCAGCCGAGTTTTGACATGCTGCCGGGCTAGTCGGACGCCGCAGTAAGGAATCGTCCGGCCTACACTGCGTTATCGAACGGCCGTGCCCATGAGATGGGCCAGCGCATCCAGGCCGCAGCACAAGGAGTTTCCATGCCTCTTCACGCAGCGCCGCGGCGTCTCGCTCAGCAGCTCTTCACCCTCGTCGCGAGCTTGCTGCTGGCCGGCATCGCGCACAGCGCCGAACCCACCGACGCGCAACGCGCCGCCTTCAGGCAGGCCTACGCCACCGCGCAGCAAGGCGGCGACGGCTGGCACGCGCAGGCGCAGAACCTGGCCAGCTATCCGCTGTATCCGTACCTGGAAGCCGCCGCGCTCACCCACGACCTGCGCCAGCTCGACCGCGCGCCGGTCGACGCCTACCTCAAGCGCTATCCGGACCTGATTCCCGCCACCGACCTGCGCCGCGACTATCTGCTGGAACTGGCACGGCGCAAGGACTGGGCAACGTTCCAGTCGCTGTACCAGCCGGGCCTGGGCGATGCGCTGACTTGCGACGCATTGCAGGCACGGCTGGCGCAGACGTCGCCTACGCCGGCCGCATCCACGCCAGGCGCCACGCTGGATTTCCAGCGCGACCTCGCCACGCTGTGGAACAAGCCGAACCTGCCCAATGCCTGCGATCCGGTGATCGCCGCGGCGCGCGAGCAGGGCCTGCTCACCACGCAGCGCCTGTGGGACCGCATCGACCGCGCCGCCGACGCCAACCAGCCCGGCACCGTGGCGGTGCTCGCCGCGTGGCTGCCGGGCGAGGAAGCGCAGACCGGCCAGCGCATCGCGCTGGCGCTGCGCGATCCGGGCGGCGCAGTGGCCAAGGCCGGCAGCTGGCCCGATACCTCGCGCAACCGGCAAGCCGCGATGCTGGCGCTGGAACGGCTGGCGCGGCGGCAGTCCGGCGTGGCCGACAGCAGCTGGGAACAACTGCGCGGCCACTTCAAGTTCACCCAGGAACAGCAGCGACGCATCCTCTCCGCGCTCGCGCTGTTCCACGCCACCGACTTCAACGACGACGCACTGCAACGCCTCGCCGCGCTGCCGCTGCAGGCGCAGACCGACGCCACGCGCGAGTGGCGGGTGCGCGTGGCGCTGGCGCAGCAGAACTGGCAGGCCGTGCTCGGCGCGATCGACGCGATGCCGGCGGAACAGCAGCAGGACGGCGAATGGCGCTGGTTCCGCGCCCGCGCGCTTGGCGCGCTGGGCCGCGAGGGCGAAACACGCAAGCTGCTGACCTCGCTATCCGCGGAACCGACCTTCTTCGGCTTCATGGCCGCCGACAAGCTCGACGCGCCCTACTCGATCTGCCCGCTGACGCTGCCGCCGGACCCGCCGCGCGAACAGGCCCTGCTGGCCAATGCGGGCCTGCAGCGCGCGTTCGAGCTGTACGCCGTCGGCATGCCGCGACAGGCGCGGCGCGAGTGGGTGCAGGCGCTGGATGGCGCCGACCCGGCCACGCAGAAACTCGCCGCGGACCTGGCCTATCGCCGTGGCTGGTACGACCGCTCGGTGTACGCCTTCAACAAGGGCGACGCGCTGCGCTACTACGAGCAGCGCTTCCCCCTGGCCAGCCAGGACGGCCTGGTGCCGCAGGCGGCGGAGGCCGGCATCGATCCATCCTGGGCCTACGCGATCCTGCGCGCGGAAAGTGCGTGGATGAGCGATGCGCGCTCCGGCGCCAACGCGCGCGGGCTGATGCAGCTGCTGCCCGATACCGCGGCGCTGGTGGCGCGGCGCAACGGCTTGAACTGGGGCGGTGCGGAATCGCTGTACGACCCGATCACCAATATCGTGCTCGGCACGCGTTACCTGGCGCAGATGGCCGAACGCTTCAACGGCGCGCCGTGGCTGGCCAGCGCTGCCTACAACGCCGGCCCCGGCCGCGTGGACCAGTGGCTGGCCGCGCGCGGCACGCTGCCGCCGGATCTGTTCGTGGCCAGTATGCCGTTCAAAGAAACGCGCGAATACGTGGCGCGCGTGATGTCCTTCGCGGTGATCTACGACTGGCGCCTCAACGGCACCGCCACGCCGTTGGCCACGCGCCTGACCGCGATCGGCCAGACCTATCAATTGCCCGACCGCAACACGCCGCGCCGCCCGGTGACCTGCCCGGCCACCGCCGCGGTGGTGACGCCGGCCGACGCCGCCACCGTCGCCGCGCCGCCGCCGGGCGACGCACCGAACAGTTCGCCGCAGTGATGCTTCACGGAGGCATGCCGTCATGAACGCCAAGCGTCTGGTCATCCTGGGTGGTACCGGTTTCGTCGGCAGTTATCTGGTGCCGCGGCTGGCCATGGACGGGCACCGCATCGTGCTGCTGTCGCGCAACCGCGAGCGGCGCCGCGAGCTGTCCGTGGTGCCCGGGGTGGAGATCCGCAGCACCGACGTCTACGACGGCAACGCGCTGCGCCGGCAGTTCGAAGGCGCCGATGCGGTGATCCACATGATCGGCTCGCTGCATCCGGCCGGCGGGCGCACGCTGCAGGAAATCCACGTCGAACTGGCGCGCCGCGTGACGGCGGCCTGCCAGGCGGCCGGCGTCGGACGGCTGCACCTGATGAGCGCACTGAAGGCCGGCCAGGGCCTGTCGCGTTATCTGAAGACGCGCGGCGAAGCCGAGGCGGTGGTGCGCCAGTCCGGGCTGGACTGGACCATCTACCAGCCCAGCGTGATGTTCGGCGCCAACGATGGCCTGCTCTCCCGCTTCGCCGCGCTGCTGCGCCTGCTGCCGGTGCTGCCGCTGGCGCGCGCGGATTCGCGCCTGGCGCCGACCTATGCCGGCGACGTGGCCGAGGCGTTCGCACGCTGCGTGGCGGACGACCAGCTCGGCTTCGACCGCACGTTCGAGCTGTACGGCCCGCAGGTGCTGAGCCTGGGCGAGATCGTGCGCGGCATCCGCGACACGCTCGGCCTGCGCACGCGCATCCTGCCGCTGCCCGATGCGCTGGGCCGCATCCAGGCGCGCTGCGCCGAACTGCTGCCGGGCAGGCCGTTCTCGTACGACAACTTCCTCACCCTGCGCACCGATTCGGTCGGCAAGCAGGACGGCTATGCGGCGCTGGGCATCCGGCCCGAGCCGCTGACGCCGTGGCTGCCGGTGCTGTTGCACGGCTCGCTGCGCCAGCGGCGGCTGGACCGTTACCGCGCCATGCGCTGAGGCCGGCGCCGGCGCGTGGCAGAATCGCGCCATGCGTACCTATCTTGTCGGCGGCGCCGTCCGCGATCGACTGCTGCAACGTCCCGTCAGCGACCACGACCACGTGGTGGTCGGCGCGACGCCGGACGAGCTGCTGGCCCTGGGCTACAAGCCGGTGGGCAAGGATTTCCCGGTATTCCTGCATCCGGACAGCGCCGAGGAATACGCGCTGGCGCGCACCGAGCGCAAGACCGGGCCCGGCTATCACGGCTTCGCGGTGCATGCGGACCCGGCAGTGACGCTGGAGCAGGACCTGGAGCGCCGCGACCTCACCATCAATGCGATCGCGATGGACGAGGCCGGCGGCCTGGTCGATCCGTTCGGCGGTGTGCGCGACATCGAGCAGCGCGTGCTGCGCCATGTCTCGCCCGCCTTCGTCGAAGACCCGGTGCGCCTGCTGCGCGTGGCGCGCTTTGCCGCGCGCTTCGCGCCGCTGGGCTTCAGCGTGGCCGAGGAGACCATGCAGCTGATGCAGCGCATGGTGCGTGCGGGCGAGGTGGACCATCTGGTGCCCGAGCGCGTGTGGCAGGAAACGCGCCGCGCGCTGGGCGAGCCGCGTCCGTCGGCGTTCCTGCAGGTGTTGCGCGCGAGTGGTGCGCTGGCCGTGCTGTTTCCGGAGCTGGATGCGCTGTACGGCGTGCCGCAGCGCGCCGAATACCATCCGGAGATCGATACCGGCATCCATCTGGAGCTGGTGCTGGACATGGCCGCGCGCATCGCTCCCGGCAACGACCTGGTCGGCTTCTGCGCGCTCACCCACGACCTGGGCAAGGCACTGACGCCGGCCGACGTGCTGCCGCGCCATCTCGGCCACGAGCTGGCCGGCGTGGAGCCGCTGCGCCAGCTCTGCGCGCGCCTGCGCGTGCCGACCGAATACGCCGCGCTGGCCGAGCAGGTCTGCCGCGAGCATCTGAACGCGCATCGCGCGTTCGAGCTGAAGGCCTCGACCGTGCTGCGCCTGCTGGTGGCGCTGGACGCGCTGCGCCGCCCGGAGCGCCTGGAGGTCTTCCTCAGCGCCTGCGAGGCCGACAAGCGCGGCCGCCTGGGCCTGGAACACAGCGATTACCCGCAGGCCGCGTATCTGCGCGCCGCACGCGCCGCTGCCGCCGCCATCGGCGCCGGCGCCTTCGTGGCGCAGGGGCTGCAGGGTCCGGCGGTGGGCGCGGCGATGGAAAAGGCCCGTATGGCGGCCATCGCGGCCCTGCGTGGAAGCTCCGGCTAAGCGATTCCGTTGTATAACGCCAGGGATGCCCGTCACCGTCCTGCAACGACGGGTATTTCACACGATTTCTGGAGCCGCCCCTTGTCAGCCGCCGATTCCTCCGCCTCGCCCCTGCGCCAGCGTTTCCGCCCCCTGTGGTGGCTGGCCTTCGCCTATGTGGCGATCGGCGCGATCACCCGCGTGGCCCTGCTCGTGATGTCGGGCCAGGGCGTGCCGCATAACCCGCTGTACTGGGCCTACGCCTTCGGCGTGGGTTTGCTGTACGACCTGATCACCTACGTCTACATCGCCTGGCCGCTGGTGCTGTTCCTGTGGCTGATGCCGCGCCGCGCCTATGTGTCGCGCAGCGGCCAGTGGGCGCTATACCTGCTGGCCGCGGTGACGCTGTACTGGCTGATGTTCGTCGGTGCGTCGGAGCTGGTGTTCTGGAACGAGTTCGGCACGCGCTTCAACTTCATCGCGGTGGATTACCTGGTCTACACCACCGAGGTGATCGGCAATATCCGCGAGTCGTACCCGCTGGGCCGCTGGCTGAGCCTGCTGGCGCTGACCGTGCTCATCGCGCTATGGATCAGCCGCCGCGGCCTGCGCACGCGCGACGGCGGCACGCGCTTCTGGCAGCGCGCCAAGGTGGTGCTGGCGTGGCTGGTGCTGACCGTGGTGACGGTGGCCGCGTTCAAGGGCACGCTGAAGGACCGCACCGACAACAACTTCGTCAACGAGCTGTCCGGCAACGGCATCTACGAATTCTTCGCCGCCTTCCGCAGCAGCCACCTGGAGTACTCGCGCTTCTACACCACGCTGCCGGAAGACCAGGCCTTCCGTGACGTGCGCACCATGCTGAAGACGCCCGAGGCGACCTATGTCAGCAACGATCCGCGCGACCTCACCCGCGAGATCCGCCACGAAGGGCCGGAAAAACACCTGAACGTGGTGCTGATCAGCATCGAGAGCTTCTCGGCCGATTTCATGCAGACCTTCGGCGACGACCGCGGCATGACGCCCAACCTCGACGCGCTGATCGACAAGAGCCTGTTCTTCGACAACCTCTATGCCAACGGCACGCGTACCGTGCGTGGCCTGGAGGCGCTGTCGCTGGCCATTCCGCCGACGCCGGGCGATTCGCTGATCAAGGCGCACAACAACGAAGACCTGTTCTCGGTGGCCAACGTGTTCAATGCGCGCGGCTATCAGTCGGACTTCGTCTACGGCGGCTACGGCTACTTCGACAACATGAATTACTTCTTCAACCACAACGGCTATCGCGCGGTGGACCGCAACGATATCTCCAAGGATGACCCGATCCACCACGAGAACGTGTGGGGCGTGGCCGACGAAGACCTGTACACGCTGGCGATGCGCCAGATGGACAGCATCCATGCCGAAGGCAAGCCCTTCTTCCTGCACATCATGACCACCTCCAACCACCGCCCCTTCACCGTGCCGGCCGGCCGCGTGAAGGAGAAGAACGGCACGCGCGAGGCGGCGGTGGCCTATACGGACTGGTCGATCGCCGACTTCCTCAAGCGCGCCGCCAGCAAGCCGTATTTCGACGACACCATCTTCGTGATCACCGCGGACCATTGCGCGTCCAGCGCCGGCCGCACCAGCGTGCCGATCAACCGCTACCACATTCCGCTTTGGATCTATGCGCCCAAGCACATCCCGCCGCAGCGCGTGCATCGCCTGATGGGGCAGATCGACATCATGCCCACCGTGCTGGGCATGCTGAATTTCAGCTACCGCAGCCGCTTCTTCGGCTACGACGTGTTTCAGCTGGAACCCGGCCGCGAGCGCGCGTTCCCCGCCACTTACGAGAAGCTGGGTTATCTGCGCGACGACGTGCTGACCGTGCTGGAACCGCAGCGCAAGCTGGAACAGATGCGGCCGGACTACGACACCGGCGACGGCGTGCCCCTGCATCCGGTGGATCGCGCCAAGGTGGACGAGGCGACGGCGTACTACCAGGTGGCGGCGGATCTGTACAAACAGCGCCAGCTCGGCAAGCGGCCGGAGGACAACACGCCGGTCAAACCGCTGCAGGCCGGGCAGGGCTCGGGCGAGGCGCCCGCCCTGCATTGATGCGCTGCCGCTTCGCGCAGGTTGGGGTGAGCCACAGGCGAACCCCAACGATGCGCCGCGCTTGGAAACGGCCATGTTGGGGTTCGCCTGTGGCTCACCCCAACCTACGCCGGTCTTTTGCCTGTCATCGGATGGGCAGGCATGCGTGCCCTTACAGCCGATCACCCTGATCGGCTTCGAGCAGCTCGGCGGGCAGCGGCACCACATCCATGCCGCGCGCCAGCAGCATCGCCTGGAAGCGCTCGCCCATCTGGTCCGGCAAGGTGAGCTTCTTCACCTGCTGCGCGAGTCGATAGCGCGCGGCTTCGTCCGGCGCGTCGGCGTAGGCCGCTTCGAAGGCCTGCTGCAGGCCGGCGGCGATCAGGAACTGCGCCTGCGGCAGATACGCCGCGACGCCGAAGCCGGACTGGTTGCCGGCCTCGGCCAGCGCGGTGAAGTCGACCGAGGCGGTGAGGTCGTTGAGACCGGGCAGGAACAGCGGATCGGCGTGCGCATGGTGGCGGTAGTGCGCCATCAGCGTGCCGTCGCTGCGGCCGGGCTGGTAGTACTCGCGGCGCACATAGCCGTAGTCGACGAACAGCATCACGCCAGCGGCGAGCGAGCCGGCGATCGCCTGCATCCAGTACGGCAGCTGCGGCAGCACTTCGGAGCGGTAGCCGTCGGCGAAGGAGTTTTCCAGATCGCGTTCGAGATGGCGCACCGCGCCGGAGACCAGGCTGTCCGCCGGGCGGTCGACGCGCAACAGGCGGCCTTCGCCGTCGAGCGCGACGTATTCCTCGTAGACCTCGCCGGCGCGCAGGGTGAAGCGCGTGGTGGGCAGGGCGTCGATCACTTCGTTGGCGAACAGCGCGCCGCGCCATTCTTGTTCCGGCGGGCGGTCGAGCCATTGCACGCGGGCGAACAGTTCGGGCGACAGCGCCTTGGCCAGGCGTTCGTGCTGGCGTTCGCGCAGGTCCGCGCTCGGTTCCAGGATCAGGTAGCGGCGCGGCAGGTGTCCGTTGGCGTGCAGCGCCAGCAGCGCGGATTCGGCGAAGGAGCCGCTGCCGCCGCCGAGTTCGAGCACGTCGGCTTCGTCGCCAAGCAGCGCCAGCACCGGCCCGATCACTTGCGCCACGCAGCGCGCGAACAGGTCGCCCAGTTCCGGTGCGGTGATGAAGTCGCCGGCCGCACCGAACTTGGTGGCGCCGGCGCTGTAGTAGCCCAGGCCCGGTTCGTACAGGCAGCGGCCCATGTAGTCGGCGAACGAGATCGGGCCGTGCGCGGCGATGTGTTCGCGCAGGCGCGCCAGCAGACGGTCGGAATGGGCGCGCTCGTCGGCGCCGGGCTCGGGAAGGCGGGAAAAGCTGGGATTCATCGGGCAAGGATAGCCCAAGCGCCCACGGCAGCCGCGACAACGCCGCGCCCATGCGGGCGCGGCGTTGCCTGGTTCGAGCCGGTTTAGAAGTCCTTCTGCACCGTGGCGAACAGTCCGCGGCGCGGGCCGAACTGCGGCGCGCCCACGCCGATGCCGGTGCCGTCGCGCAGCTGGTAGGTGCGGTCCAGCGCGTTGATCACCGCCAGCTGGGTGTGCAGCTTGCCGGTGCTCTGGAACTCGAAGTCGTGCGACAGGCTGAGGTTGAGCTGGAAGTAAGCCGGCATCGACGCGCCGTTCGGCACGCTGCCGTCGCGGCGCAAGCCGCTGCCGAACAGGTAGTTGGCGCCGACGCGGGTGGCCGGGTCGATCGCGTAGCTGAGGCCGCCGGAGGAGGCGATCTTCTGGTCGTGGTCCAGGTGGATGTAGTGGTTGGCCACGTAGGCCAGGTCGTCCGCGGCGAAGTTGTACTGGCTGGTGATCACGCGCTCGCCCATCGCCTGCGACACGGCGACGTTGAAGTAGGCCGACCACGGACCGTTGTCGTAGTCCGCGGTGAATTCCACGCCGCGGATGCGGCCCTTGGCGTAATTGAAAGTGGAATACACCAGAGCGGTACCGAACTGACCTTCGTCCTGCAGGCGGCGCACCTTGCGGTAGTAGGCGTCCAGGCCCAGGGTCAGCGAGGAGCCGACGCGCTGCTGGATGCCGGCGTCGAAATAATCGCTGCGCTCAGCCAGCGGCGTGTTGCTGCCGTTGTCCGGCAGCGCATTGGTGGTGCCGGCGAACTTCTGGATGTTGGTGGTGGTGATCGCCTCGCTGGCCGGCGGCGTGAAGTAGCGCGAATAGCCGGCGTGCAGGGTGGTGTCGTCGCTGGCCTGGTAGACCAGGCCCAGGCGCGGGCTGAGCTGGCTTTCGGTGCGGAAGGCCTTGTACTCGTCGCCGCGCAGGCCGTAGTTCACCGTCAGCTTGTCGCCGATGCTCCATTCGTCCTGCACGTAGGCGGACCAGGTCTTGGCGGTGATGCGGTTGCCGTCGAGGATATTGATCGGCGTGGTGCTGGACTGCGCACCGGTGGCATCGACCGGGAAAACCCAGGAGTTGTTGCTGCTCGGCGCGCGCTCGAAGCTGCCGTAGATGCCGTAGCGCAAGGTGTGCGCATCGCCCAGCGGCGTGGCGAAGTCGGCCTGCAGCGTGCTGGAACGGTTGCTGCGGTTGATGCTGGACGCGACGCCGTTGAACATCAGGTCGCCGATCGAGTCCGGGCTGTAGGCAAGACTGGAATAGCGCTGGCCGATCGACACCTGGTAGTCGGTGGCGCCGAGCTTGCCCTGCAGGGCGAGCACGCCGAAGCGGGTGTTCTCGCGCTGGCGATCGTCGAGCTTGGCCGAGTCGAAATCAGTCTGGTCGAGATAGCCGAAGCTCGGCGTCTGGCCCGGCCGGTTCGGGATCTGGAAGCGGCTGTTGGCCATGCCGAACAAAAAGCTCAGGCGGGTCTGGCTGTCGATCAGGTAGGAGATGTCGCCGAATGCCTTCACCTGGTTCGTGTGGTCGTGGATCGGCTTGCGGCTGGCGGTGGGGTTCTCGATGCCGACGTCGCTTTCCAGGTAATTCGCGGTGAGGAAGTAGCTCCAGCGATCGTTGCTGCCCCACAGCGAAGCATTCGGATTGAGCGTGCCGAACGAGCCGCCGGTGATGCCGACGCTGCCGCCGTTGCCCAGGTCGTGGCCGCTCTTGGTGCTGATGTCGACCACCGCGGCGGTGCGCAGGCCGTATTGCGCCGGCAGCGCGCCGTCGAGCAGCTTCACGTTCTTGATGGTGCGGGTGTCGAGGGTCTGGCCGAAGCCGGAGATCGATTCCGGGATGATCACGCCGTCGATGCGGTACTGCAGGTTGGCGTGGTCGCCGCGCACGTGCAGGCCGCCATAGGAGTCCTGCACCACGCCCGGCGCCTGCAACAGCACCTGGTTCACCGGCGTGCTGTCGCCCAGCGGCAACTGCGCGATGGCCTTCTGGTCGATCACGTACTGGCTGCTGCCGGTATCCGGCGACAGCGCGTTGCGCGAGACATCCAGCGCGGCGCTGACATCGATCGCACCGAGCTGCTGCACCTTGACCGGCGGCTTGTTGCGCGTGGCGCCGTTGGCATTGGTGTCCGTGCCGTTGCTGGTGGTGTCGGTGTCGGCGGCCTGGGCGCCGGCGGCGAACAGCGCGGCGGCAAGGCTGATGGCGAGCAAGGTGTGCTTCATCGGGTTACTCGGGATGGAGGTGGGGGCGGGTGTTTCGATACGTTATAACGTTGCCATTCCCACCTTTCATTTACCTGCCCCGAAAGTCATGCCTCCCAGCGCAATATTTTGCGAGAACAATCGCTTGCAGGGCCCCGGCGGACACCCCGCCCGGCCCGTTCGCAACGGCTTCATCGACAAAGCCTAGACTCCACCCGCGACCAGGCACCCGCGACTTACGAACCCCAGGTACGAGGCCCGCATGAGCGACGACCGCAAGCAACTCCCCGCCGTGATCACCGCGGAAGACCACAGCCGCGTGACCAAGGCGATCCTGGATTTCGTCAGCGACATCCCGGGCAGCAAGGTCGGCCCCAGCGGCGAGCCGGAGACCGAGGCGCGCCGCATCGCCAACCGCGCCGCGCAACGCGCCGCGCTCACCGCCGGCTCGCTGGCGCTGCCGCCGGGACCGCTCGGCTGGCTGACCGTGCTGCCCGAATTGATGATGATCTGGAAGATCCAGGCGCAGATGGTCAGCGACATCGCCTCCGCTTACGGCCGCCATGCGGAACTGGGCCGCGAGCAGATGCTGTGGTGCCTGTTCCGCCACACCGCCGCGCAGGCGTTCCGCGACCTGGTGATCCGCATGGGCGACCGCCTGCTGTTCCGGCGCATGTCGTACGCGGTGGCTGAGCGCGTGGCCAAGCGCGTCGGCGTGAAGATCACCCAGCGCACGGTCGGCAAGGGTTTGTCGCGCTGGCTGCCGGTGGTCGGCGCGCTCGGCGTCGGCGCTTATGCGTATTACGACACCGGACAGGTCGCGAGCACCGCGATTTCCATGTTCGGCGGCGACTTCGATTTCGAAGGCGGCGGCGACGCCCGCTCGATCACCGAGCGCCCACCCGGTGCCGTGCAGCGCGCACGCAATGCGGTGGTGGAAAAAACCGCCACCGGCGCCGCACGCGTGATGGCGCGCGTGGCGCGTTCGCGCAGCGAGAAGCGCCCGCCGACGAAGTAAAGCACTGCGTCGCGGGATGACCTCCCGCGCGCTTTCCGGCAAGCTGCCGGCTGTTTCGTCCGCAGGAGCCGCGCATGCCGCCTCGCCAGGAACGTCCGGTCGCCTTGATCACCGGCGGCGCCAAGCGCGTGGGCGCGCAGATCGCACGCACGCTGCATGCGGCCGGCTACGACCTCGCCGTGCATTTCCGCAGTTCGGTCGACGCTGTCGCAGCATTGACCGCCGAACTGGAAAACCAACGGCCGGGCAGCACGATGGCGATACAGGGAGACCTGGCCTCTCTCGACAAGCTGCCCGCCATGATCGACTCGACGCTGGAGCGCTACGGCCGCCTCGACGCCCTGATCAACAACGCCTCCGCCTTCTATCCCACGCCGATCGGCAGCGCGACCACCGCGCAATGGAACGAACTGTTCGCCTCCAACGCGCAGGCGCCGTTCTTCCTTGCGCAAGCGGCGGTGCCGGCGCTGCGCGAAACGCGCGGTGCGATCGTCAACCTGGTCGACGTCTACGCCGAACGCCCGCTCGCCAACCATCCCATCTACTGCATGGCGAAAGCCGCACTGGCGGCGATGACGCGCTCGCTCGCGCTGGATCTTGGCCCCGCGATCCGCGTCAACGGCATCGCCCCCGGCGCGGTGATGTGGCCCAGCGACGGCAAG
The DNA here is from genome assembly GCF_052115385.1 of Dyella sp. 2RAB6. Lineage (NCBI taxonomy): Bacteria > Pseudomonadati > Pseudomonadota > Gammaproteobacteria > Lysobacterales > Rhodanobacteraceae > Dyella > Dyella sp. 2RAB6. The sequence goes on along the minus strand of NZ_JBFRGP010000003.1, from coordinate 44,455 downwards.
CCCTACGACGACCAGCAGGCCATGCTCGCGCGCACGCCGCTGCAGCGCGCCGGCTCGCCGCAGGACGTGGCCGGCGCCGTGCTGTGGCTGCTGCGCGACGCGCCGTTCGTCACCGGGCAGATCATCCGCATCGACGGCGGGCGCTCGCTGTCGATCTGAAATAAAAAGGGCGGCATCGCTGCCGCCCTTGTCTTACGTGCATGGCACCGCGCATCAGTTCTTGGTGCGGAACGCCTGCTCCAGCAGCGCCTGGTCGAAACCGCCGCCGACCTTGCCCTCTTCGGCGTACTGATACAGCGCCGCCGAATAGATGCCCTGCAGCGAAGCCTGCATCAGGCCCAGCAGGGTGAGGCTCACCACCGCCACCGCGATGGCCGCGACGATCAGCGGCAGCGACTCGGTGCTCAACGCACCCACCACCAGCGCGCCCACGACCACGATCGCCACGAAGGTCAGCAGCCCGAACACCACGCCGATACCGGCATTGCCGATCAGGTTCTCGCCCCAGGTGCGCTTGAGCAGCTCCACGCTGCGCTTCACCGCCTCCATCGGACCGATCTCCTCGCTGGCCAGCACCGGCACCACCAGGAAGGTGGCCACCGTCCAGGCCAGGCCGAGCAGGCCGGCCACGATGCGGCCGACGAAACCCAGCCGCTCCTGCAAGGCGCGCAGGAACAAGCCCACGGTAGCGGCGATCAACGCATAGCCGAAGATCGCGCCGACGCGCGACCTGGCGATGGCGAAACCGGCCGACAGGCTGGTCTCCTCACCGCGCAGCCGCTGCAGCGCCGCACCCGCCAGCGCCGTATTGAAGAAGATGATCACGAAGTACTGCACCAGATAGAACGCGAACGTCGCCACGTACCAGCCGAGCGGCAGCTTGTCGCGAGTGACGTGCTCCATCCCCGCCGCCGCGATGGCAATCGGGATGATGAAGCTCGCCGCCACCAGCAGGCAGCACAGTCCCGACATCAGCGGGAACATCATCAATGCCTTGTCCGAACGCAGCACCGCCGCGCTCGCCTTCATCAGATTCCAGCTACGTGCAAACTTGCCCGCCATATCCCCTACCTCGCTCCTTGGTTGTTTATTGCGCCGCGATTTCTAGCATCTACGCGGCAAGCACAACAGTGCGTCCTTACAGTGGCTCGACCGTCAGCGGCTCGCTCGCGGCGGGAAACGCCGCCCACAGCTCGGCCATGCTTCGGCCGTCGACAGGGTGGCGCAAGCCCGGCGCGATATCGGCCACCGGCCGCAACACGAAGGCGTGTTTCAGTTCCTTGCGCGGAATATCCAGATGCCCGTCGCCCTGCCGCACCAGGTCGCCGTACAGCACGATGTCCACGTCCAGCGTGCGGTCGGAATAACGCGGCACGTCGCGGCGGCGCCCGTGGCGGTCCTCCAGCGCATGCAGCCAGTCGTTGAGCGCTTCCGGCGCCAGCTCGGTATCCAGGCCCACCGCCAGGTTGACGAAGTCCGGCCCGTCGAAGCCCACCGACTTGCTGCGGTAAGCCGGCGAAATATCGATGGCGCCGAAGCGCGCGCGCAGTTCGTCCAGCGCGGCGCGCAGATACTGTTGCGGCTGCTGATTGGAGCCGAGGCTCAGGTAAACACGGGCCATGGCGCCGCTCAGCCGGGCCGCACGCCGCGCTCGATGCGCACGCCGACCGACCGGGCCCCGCGCACCGCACCGGGCTTGGACAGCTTCAGCCGCACCCAGGCCACGCCGAATTCCTCGCGCACGATCGCCGTGCAGCGCTCGGCCAGGGTTTCGACCAGGCCGAAGCTGGACGCCTGCACGTATTCGATCAGGCGCTTGGACACGTCCTTGTAGTTGAGCGTGTCGGCGATGTCGTCGCTGGCCGCCGGCCGGGTGTTGTCGAAGGCCATTTCGAGATCGAACGACAGCGTCTGGCGCACCCGGCGCTCCCAGTCGTAGATGCCGATGACGGTGTCGATGCGCAGGTCTTCGATGAAAACGATGTCCATGGCCGTGCCGGAATGGAGAAAGACGACAAGCCTAACGCGTCGTCACACCGCCGGCAGGGTTTCCAGGTCCCAGCGCGGGAACACCTGCACGCTGGCGTCCTGGTGCTGCCCGGCGGCCAGGCGGATCGCGCCGGCCAGGGCGATCATCGCGCCGTTGTCGGTGCAGAACGCCAGCCGCGGGAAATACACGCGGAAGCCTTCCTTCGCGCCGGCCTCGGCAAGCTCCGTGCGCAGGCGCTTGTTCGCGCCCACGCCGCCGGCGATCACCAGGCGCCTGGCGCCGGTGGCCTGCAGCGCGCGGCGGCATTTGATCGCCAGGGTGTCGACGATGGCCTCCTCGAAGGCGCGGGCGACGTCGGCGCGGGTCTGTTCGGAGCGGTCGGACTGCTGCCAGGCCAGCAGCACCTGGGTCTTCAGCCCCGAAAAGCTGAAATCCAGGCCGGGCCGGTCGGTCATCGGCCGCGAAAAACGGAACACGCCCGCCCGCCCCTGCTGCGCCAGCGCCGCCAGCGCCGGACCGCCGGGGTATGGCAGGCCCATCAGCTTGGCGGTCTTGTCGAAGGCCTCGCCGGCGGCGTCGTCCAGGGTGTCGCCCAGAATCCTGTAGCGGCCGATGCCCTGCACCTCCACCAGCATGGAATGCCCGCCGGAGACCAGCAGGGCCACGAACGGCGGCTCCGGCGGGTCTTCTTCCAGCAGCGGCGCCAGCAGGTGGCCTTCCATGTGGTGCACGCCGATGGCCGGGACACCGAGCGCCCAGGCCATGGCCCGGGCCGCCGAGGCGCCCACCAGCAGGGCGCCGACCAGGCCGGGCCCGGCGGTATAGGCCACCCCGCCCAGGTCCTGCGGGGTCAGGCCGGCCTCGGCCAGGGCCTCGCGCACCAGCGGCAGCAGCTTGCGCACGTGGTCGCGGCTGGCGAGCTCAGGCACCACGCCGCCGTAGTCGGCATGCAGCTTGATCTGGCTGTACAGGGCGTGCGACAGCAGGCCGCGGCCCGGCGCGGCGGGCTCCCAGCGCAGCAGGGCCACCCCGGTCTCGTCGCAGGAGGTTTCGACGCCCAGCACGGGCTTTGAAAATTGCTTCGTGTCCACGCTATACTTCGCGGCTCGCCCGATCAGAAGGGCAAGTTTACCACTCGGAGTTTCCATGCCCAGCGTAAAAGTCCGCGAGAACGAGCCGTTCGAGCTTGCCCTGCGTCGCTTCAAGCGTACTTGTGAGAAGGCCGGCGTCCTGGCCGAGACCCGCAAGCGCGAGTTCTATGAAAAGCCGACCCAGGAGCGCAAGCGCAAGCGTGCCGCCGCGGTGAAGCGCCACCTGCGCCGCCTGTCGCGCGATACCTCGCGTCGTACGCGCCTGTACTGAGCCTGCCGTCCGCCCTCCGGCGGACGCTGAAGGTCCAGGCCAGGCGCCCGCGGCGCCGCCTTGACCTTCGAGGCCATGGCAGCCGGCGCGTGCATCCGCAGCCGCTGCCTTATCGCTCCAGCATCGGCCGGCGTTGCCTCAGGCAACGCCGGCTTTATGCGTTTCCTTAACGCCAACGGCCCCTCCCCCGGAGAGTGACATGTCCCTCAAGCAGCAGCTCACCGAAGACATGAAGACCGCCATGCGCGGCGGCGACAAGGCGCGCCTGGCGGTGATCCGCCTGATGCTGGCCGCGGTCAAGCAGCGCGAGGTGGACGAGCGCATCGAGCTGGACGACCTGCAGACCCTGGAAGTGCTGGAGAAGATGCTCAAGCAGCGCCGCGACTCCATCACCCAGTACGACGCGGCCCAGCGCCAGGACCTGGCCGACGTCGAGCGCGCCGAAGTCAGCGTGATCGAGGCCTACCTGCCGGCCAAGCTCGGCGAGGCGGAGATCGACGAACTGGTCGCCGCCGCGATCGCCGCCACCGGCGCCAGCTCCATGCGCGACATGGGCAAGGTGGTCGCCGCGGTGAAGGAACAGGCCGCCGGCCGCGCCGACATGGCCGTGGTCTCGGCCCGCGTGAAAGCCCGCCTGGCCTAAGGCACGTGGTGGCCCAGGCCACCGGCCGTACGCAGCCAGAACAGCAGCAGCACCAGGGCCACGACCGCCACCACCATCACCCATGTGTGGTGGCGGCGCTGGCCGCTCAGCTGCTCCCAGCGCGCCAGGTCGACGAAATAGCGTCCCTCGCCCGGACAGCGCAGCACGCCGCGCTCCAGCAGCTGGTACCAGGCAATGCCCGGGGTGAGCTTCAGTTCCTCGACGCCGCGCGCCGATTCCATACTCGTCGCGCCCGCTTCCTCGAAGCGCCGCACGATCGCGCGCTGTGCGCGCATCATCATCGCCGTCAACATGGCGTATCTCCGAACTAAACCGCTTCCAACGCAGCGTGAAAGCCGCGGCGCAGCATGACGCCGCCCAGCCATTATCCAGCCAACTCCTTCACACCGGCACGCCCACCCTCGTGGACGCCGTCATCGCGGCCGACGAGAAGGAGAGATGCATGCTCAAGTGGGCCATCATTTTCGCCATCGTTTCGCTGGTCACCGGCTGGCTGGGCTTTTACTCGGTCGCCGGCGTCACCGGCACCATCGCCAAGGTCCTGTTCGCCATCTTCCTGATCCTGTTCCTGATCGCCGTGCTGGCCACGATCGGCTTGTTCCATATCGTCTAGGACCACCGCTCCATGCGCCGATGCGGGGGCACCTGTCCCCGCGCATCGGCCAGGGTGGAGGGCCGCTCCCCGGTCACCGCGAAGCCGCAGCGCTGGTACAGCGCCTGCGCCCGCGGATTGGTCGCCGCCACGTCCAGCGCCAGCGGCGCGCGCCCCAAGGCGCTTGCCTGCGCGGCCAGATGCCGGATCAGCGCCTGCCCGATACCTCGCCCGCGCAAGCCCGGCTCCACTCCCAGATGCGCCAGGTAATGCATCTCGCCGGACGGCGGCGCGATCACCCCTTCCACCCGCAACCCTCGCGCGATCACCCCGGCCGCGTGCCGCCAGCCGAAGAAACCCAGAATCTGTCGCGCCGCCGCCAGGGTGAATGCCCAATGCGTCGAAGCCCCATAGCCAGCGCCGACCGCCACCACGCGCCCGTCCAGCTCCCCCACACAGTGGTTGCGCCAGCCGAACTCGCCGGCCCCGTCGGCGAAGGCGTAGCGCAGGAACGCCTGCGCATCGCTGCGCCCCGGCACCGCGAACACATATTCGAACGCCGCCGGCCCGGAGCTATGGATCAACGGTACCGCCGTCAGCACATCCCCCGCCGCCGCGGGCCTGAAACGCACCTGCGCACTTGCCGCCATGCCCCGCCTCCCCCGACCATGAACCTCCAAGCATAAGCCCGCCCCGGCCCTTGACCGCACCCGTACACTAAGGAGCTTATGCGCGGCCGTATCCCCGACAGCTTCATCGACGAACTGCTCTCCCGCGTCGACATCGTCGACGTGATCGAGCGGCGCGTGCCGTTGAAGAAGGCCGGGCGCGAATGGACCGCCTGCTGCCCGTTTCACAACGAGCGCTCGCCCTCGTTCTACGTCAGCCCGGCCAAGCAGTTCTTCCACTGCTTCGGCTGCGGCGCCCACGGCAGCGCGATCAAGTTCCTGATGGACTACGACCGCCTGGAATTCCCCGACGCGGTGGAAGAACTGGCGCAGTCGGTCGGCCTGAAAGTGCCGTTCGAAGGCGGCCGCGACAACGCTCCGCGCGAAGACAAGACCGACCTCTACAGCCTGCTCGACAGCGCCGCGCGCTGGTACGAAGGCCAGCTGCCGGGCAACCCCGAGGCACAGGCCTATTGCAAGAAGCGCGGCCTCGACGCCGACACCATCGCGCGCTTCCGCATCGGCTGGGCGCCGGCCGGCTTCGACGGCGTGCTGAAGGCGCTGGGCAGCGACGCCAAGCGCATGCAGCTGCTCAACGACGCCGGCATGGTCGCCAGCAACGAACGCGGCAACAAATACGACCGTTTCCGCGAACGCCTGATGTTCCCGATCCTCGACCGCCGCGGCCGCGTGATCGCCTTCGGCGGCCGGGTGCTGCAGTCCGAGCAGGGCCCGAAATACCTCAACTCGCCCGAGACCGCGCTGTTCCACAAGGGCCGCGAGCTGTTCGCGCTGTGGCAGGTGAAGCAGGCCAACAGCAACCTCGCGCGCATCGTGGTGGTCGAGGGCTATATGGACGTGATCGCCATGCACCAGGCCGGCCTGCCGATCGCGGTGGCCACGCTGGGCACGGCGACCACGCCGGACCACACCGAAGTGCTGTTCCGCGCCGCGCCCGACGTGGTGTTCTGCTTCGACGGCGACCGCGCCGGCCGCGCCGCCGCGTGGAAGGCGCTGGAAGCCGCGCTGCCGCGCCTGCGCGATGGCCGCCAGGCGTATTTCCTGTTCCTGCCCGACGGCGAGGACCCGGACACCTTGATCCGCAAGGAAGGCAAGCAGGGCTTCGAGCAGTGCCTGAAGAACGCCACGCCGCTGTCGGAATATTTCTTCGGCGAACTCGCGCACGAAGTGGACATCGGCAGCCTCGACGGCCGCGCCCGCCTGGCCGAACGCGCCCGCCCGCTGATCGCCCGGCTGCCCGACGGCGCCTTCCGCGACCTGATGGCGCAGGAGCTGGAACGCCGCACCGGCGCCCGCGCCGTGCTGCAGCCCGATGCCGCGCCGCGCCGCCCGGCGCAGCGTCCGGTCGCGGTGCAGCGCAGCCTGGTGCGCAGCGCGATCGCCCTGCTGCTGACCCAGCCCGGCATGGCCGACCAGGTGGAACGTCCCTACGGCTTCCTGCGCCTGGACAAACCCGGCATCGAGCTGCTCGCCGAACTGATCGACCTGGCGCGCGCACGGCCCGGCATCAATCCGGTGGTGCTGGTGGAGCACTTCGCCGAGCGTCCGGAGTATCCCGCACTGCAAAAACTGATGGCCGCCACGGTGGTCGGCGAGCCCGAGCTGCAACGCGTGGAGTTCTTCGATGCGCTGCAGCGCATGGAGCAGGAAGCCATAGCCCAGCGCCGTGAACTTCTGCTTGCCAAGCAACGCCAAGGCCCGCTCGATAGCGCGGAGAAAGCCGAGCTGCGCGACCTGCTGGCCAACAAGCCCCCATCCTTCGCTGGTTGAGCGCACATGCGGTTATCCTCCCCCGTTTCGCCCCCGCCGGACGGCGCCCATGGATTGGCCCGCCTGTGGGATCATCGCCCTTCGCTTTCCGCCGGGGCTCGACCAGGCAAGGACGTCGATGGACCTGCTTGAACGACTTGTCATGCTGTTCGCCGAGAACGGCTACGCCTCCGTCTTCATCGCACTGTTGCTGTGCGGTGCCGGCGCGCCGCTGCCGGAAGACATCACCCTGGTCGCCGGCGGTGTCATCACCGGCCTGGGCTACGGCAACGTGCACATCATGTTCGCGGTGTCGATGGTCGGCGTGCTGCTGGGCGACGCGGGCATGTTCCTGCTCGGCCACCACTACGGCGCGCGCATCCTGCAATGGCGGGTGGTCGCGCGCGTGCTCACGCCGGAGCGCTACGCCAAGGTGCAGGAGAAATTCGAGCGCTACGGCAACCGCCTGATGTTCATCGCCCGCTTCCTGCCCGGCATGCGCACCGCGGTGTACATCACCGCCGGCACCACCCATCGCGTGTCGTTCATGCGCTTCTTCATGCTGGACGGCCTGGCCGCGCTGATCAGCGTGCCGATCTGGGTCTACCTGGGCTATTTCGGCGCCAACAACCACGAGTGGCTGGTGATGTGGATCCGCCGCGGCCAGAGCAGCCTGTGGGCGCTGGGCGGCATCCTGCTCGCCGTGGTGCTGGTGCTGTGGTGGCGGCATCGGCGCCGCGTAGCGCGCGAGAGCGCCGGGTCCTGACAAGCCCGGCCCGCGGCGTCGCGATCGAACTGAGCGAATAAGGATCCCCATGTCCGAGCCCGTCATCGTCCGCCCCCTCCGCACCGGCGACCTGGCCGCGTGGAAACCGCTATGGGACCGCTATAACGCGTTCTACGGCCGCTCCGGCCCCACCGCGCTGCCGGAGGAGATCACCCGCACCACCTGGGCGCGCTTTTTCGACGCCGACGAACCCGTGCATGCCTTAGTGGCGGAAAGCGCAGGCGAGCTGCTGGGCCTGGTGCATTACCTGTTTCACCGCAGCACGACCGCGATCGGCCTGAATTGCTATCTGCAGGACCTGTTCACCGTCGAAGCCGCCCGCGGCCGCGGCGTCGGCCGCGCGCTGATCCAGGCGGTGTACGAGGCCGCGCGCCAGGCCGGCTCGCCGCGCGTGTACTGGCAGACCCATCACACCAACGCCACGGCCATGCGCCTATACGACGACGTGGCCGAGCATTCCGGCTTCGTGGTCTACCGCAAGCTGTTCTGAGCACCCGGCATCCCGCAACATCCTGCGGCAACTCTGCTTTCGTGCTGCACCGCACGAAATTTGCCCCACCAGGGCGCCCGCCCGGGCTAAAATAGCCGACCCAGGAGCCCCTTCGCTTCAGGAAGAACAGGGAACCCATGCACGCTCAGACCATGCCGCCGGCCCCACCAGGTCGCAGCGCAAGCCAGGCGCTGGCCCGCACTACTGCATTCGCGCTCGCCGCCGCGCTCAGCCTGGCCGCCGGCCTGCCCGCGCAGGCCTTGCCGCGCACCGCCGCCGCCACGACGCCGTCCACGCTGGGACGCGCACTGGAAGAACTGCAGGCGCGTTCGGTGCTGCCGGGCTATTGCGTGGCGGTGGTCGACCGCGCGGGCGTGCGCTACGCCAAGGGTTTCGGCTACGCCGACCTGGCCAGCAAGCGGCCGTATACGCCGGACACGGTGCAGCCGGTCGCCTCGATCGCCAAGCCCGTCCTGGCGGTGGCGCTGATGCAGCAGGTGCAGATCGGCGCGCTGTCGCTGGATACCGACGTCAGCCGCCAGTTGCCGTTCGACGTGCACAACCCGCATTACGCGCAGTCGGCGATCACCCTGCGCCAGCTCGCCACGCACAGTTCCGGCATCGTCGATCGCGAGCCGTTCTACACGCAGAGCTACGGCAAGGGCGCGCCCTCCTCGTTCGATACGCGCAGCCTGCTCAAGGCCTACCTGGAACCGCAGGGCGCCAGCTACAACGAGGCCAACTACAGCAAGACCAGCCCCGGCAGCACCTACCGCTACAGCAACCTCGGCTCGGCCGTGGTCGCGCTGGCGGTGGAGTACAAGGCGGGCAGCCCGTACCGCATGGTCACGCGCGAACGCATCTTCCAGAAGCTCGGCATGAACGCCACCGGCTGGGCGCCGTCCGAGACGCAGGGCCCGCAGGCCACGCTGTACGACAAGAACAAGAAGCCGCTCGCGCCCTACAGCTTCCCCGCGTACGCGGCCAGCGGCCTGTATTCCTCGTGCAACGACGTGGGCAAGTTCCTGGCCGAGATGATCAGCGGCTACGGCGGCCGTACCGGCCTGCTGAGCGCGGCCTCGTACAAGACCATGTTCGCCCCGGCCTGGACCAAGGGCCAGGAACCCAAGGGCGTGCGCGTCGGCGACGGCCTGGACCAGGGCCTGTTCTGGCAGCGCACCGTCAGCGGCGAGCTGGGCCATAACGGCGGCGACGCCGGCGTCACCGTGCAGATGTCGTTCAATCCCACCACCGGCACCGGCCGCGTGCTGATCACCAATATCAGCGACGGCGACCGTGCCGACGTGGCGCGCGAGCTGGCCAGCCTGTGGCAGGTGCTGGGCAAGTTCGAGCAGAACCCGGAACCCTGAAGACGCGCCCCTGAGGGCACGAGCTTGAGCGCGCCGCGCTCAGGCTCGCATCGGCGCGGTGAACCGGTTACAAGTGACGTCCTCGTCGTTCGGACGTCCAAACGGAACCCCGCCGTGCCAGCCCTCCGCACCCTTCTGCTCGCACTCCTGCTGATCGCACCGCTCGCCTCGGCTCAAGACCAGGCCACTCCCGATCAACCCGCACCTGATCACACCGCACCTGATCACCCCGCACCTGATCACATCAGGCCCGAAGCGATCGACCCGCTCTACACCGCCGCGCCCTCCACGCTCTCGCCGGAGGACGTCGCCTCGCTGCAGCAGCGCCTCGCCGACTGGCCGCAGCTCTCGCGCTATCGCGAGGACAACGCGCACCTGGACGCGCCCAAGGCCGGCGAGCGGCGCGTGGTGTTCTACGGCGACTCCATCACCGACAACTGGGGCCGCCAGCAGGACACCAGCTTCTTTCCCGGCAAGCCCTATGTGAATCGCGGCATCGCCGGCCAGACCACGCCGCAGATGCTGCTGCGCTTCCGCCAGGACGTGCTCGAACTCAAGCCGGCGGCCGTGCTGATCCTGGCTGGCACCAACGACATCGCCGGCAATACCGGCGTGGCCACGCCGAGCATGATCGAAGACAACCTGCGCTCGATGGCCGAGCTGGCGCGCGCCCACCATGTCCGCGTGATCCTCGCTTCGATCCTGCCGGTCAGCGACTATCCGTGGCGCCGCGGCCTGGAGCCGGCCGGCAAGATTCGCGCGTTGAATGCGTGGATCAAGCAGTACGCCGCCGCCAATGGCGCCGTCTATCTCGACTACTACGCCGCCATGGCCAACCAGGACGGCGGCCTCGACGCCGAGCTGGCCAGCGACGGCGTGCATCCCACGCCCGCCGGCTATGCGCGCATGGCGCCGCTGGCGGAGAAGGCGATCGAGCGCGCGCTGTCGCACTGACGCGCGCTTCACGTGCCACAAGGCATCCCGACAAGCCGCGCGGCGATCCGCTAGCATCGCCGCTCCGGAACGCGGAGTGCGTTCTTTTACCGTGATTACGGGGGCTTCCATGGCAGGCAAGGTCTGGTTCATCACCGGCGCATCGAGCGGTTTCGGCGATGCCTTCGCGCGCTACGCGCTGAGCCGCGGCGACCGCGTCGTCGCCACCGCGCGCGATACCGCGCGGCTGGCCCCGCTGGTGAAGCTGGCGCCGGACCGCGTGCTGGCGCAGCGCCTGGACGTGGCCCAGCCCGACGAAGCCGAGCCCGCGGTGATGGCCGGCGTGGAGCGTTTCGGACGGCTGGATATCGTGATCAACAACGCCGGCTACGGCGTGGTCGGCGCCGTGGAAGAAACCCCCGACGCCGAACTGCGCGCGCTGCTGGACACCAATTTCTTCGGCGCCGCCGGCGTGATCCGCGCCGTGCTGCCGATCCTGCGCGCGCAGCGCAGCGGCGCCATCGTCAATATCACCAGCCTCGGCGGGCAGCTCTCGTTCGCCGGCTTCAGCGCCTACTCGGCCAGCAAGTTCGCGCTCGAAGGCTTGTCCGAAGCACTGGCCGCCGAAGTCGCGCCGTTCGGCATCAAGGTGCTGATCGTAGAACCCGGGCAATTCCGCACCAATCTCGCTGGCGGCGGCATGCGCCATATGCCGGAGCTGCCCGCGTACGCCGAGACCGTCGGCGCCACGCGCCGCTTCGCGCACGACATGCACCAGACCCAGGAAGGCGATCCGCTCAAGGCCGCCGCCGCGATCGCCAAGGCACTGGAAGCCGACGAAACCCCGCTGCGCCTCGCGCTCGGCCGCGATGCGGTCGATGCGATCCGCGGACATGCGCAACGCCTGCTGGTCGATCTCGATACCTGGGAAGCGGTGTCGGCCGATACGCGCATCGATTGAGCGCATGCCTGTCGCGTAGGTTGGGGTGAGCGCAGCGAACCCCAACGGGACGGACAGCACGGTCGCGATGTCGGGGTTCGCTATGCTCACAGCAACCTACCCCGATCGCCAACGCGAGCTCCCCCGCATGTCCGCCACCGATCCGCTCGACACCCACGCCGGCGCCGCCGTGTATTCGCCGTTCGTGCTCAAGCTCTACGACGCCTGGGTGCTCGGCTTTTCCAACCGCTGCGCCTGGCGCTGCCCCACCGGCAGCGTGCTGCTGCCGTTCTATCGCGAGCATCTGGGTCAGCGGCATCTCGATGTCGGCGTCGGCACCGGTTACTACCTCGCCCATGCCGGCTTCGCGGCGGAACAGCAGGTGTCGCTGCTCGATCTCAACCCGACCAGCCTGCGCACCGCGGCGCAGCGCATGGGGCGCCCGCACCAGGGCCTGTACGCCACCGACGTGATGCAGCCGCTCGCGCTTGCCGATGCGCCGGTGTTCGACTCCATCGCGCTGTTCTATCTGCTGCACTGCCTGCCGGGCAGCATGGCCGAGAAGGCGCGTGTGTTCGCGCATCTCAAGCCGTATCTCGCCCCCGATGGCGTGCTGTACGGCGCCACCATCCTCGGCGACGACGCCGGCCACAACCCGCTCGGCCGCCGCCTGATGGAGGTGTATAACCGCCGCGGCATCTTCGGCAATGCCGGCGACACGCTCGCGCAGTTGCAGGCTTCGCTGCAGCAGCACTTTGCGCAGGTGAGCGTGCGCCAGCACGGTGTGGTGGCGTTGTTCAGCGCAAAAACCGCAGCGTAGGTTGGGGTGAGCGCAGCGAACCCCAACGGACCTCGCACCACGATCGCCACGTTGGGGTTCGCTGCGCTCACCCCAACCTACGCCCCACGGAACTCCCCTATGCAAAAGCAAACTCACCGCATCGGCGACACCCCCATCGCCGCCACCCTGCATTTCCCCGACCGGGCCGGCCCGCACGCTGCCGTGCTGCTGTGCCACGGCTTCTGCGGCACCCAGCCACTGCTGTTGCCCGCCTTCGCCGAAGCATTCGCCCGGGCCGGCTATCTCGCCATCACCTTCGACTACCGCGGCTTCGGCGAAAGCGGTGGCGAGCGCGGGCGGCTGGTGCCGTCGATGCAGATCGACGACATCCTCGCCGTGCTGGCCTGGCTGAAAGAGCACGAACAGGTGGACGCGCAGCGCGTCGGCCTGTGGGGCACCTCGCTCGGCGGCGGCCATGTGCTGGGTGCGGCCGCGCGCGACGGCGACGTGCGCTGCGTAGTCAGCCAGCTCGCTTTCGCCGATGGCGAAGAGATCATCGCCGGCGCCATGTCGCCGGACGAGAAGGAAGCCTTCCTCGCCACGCTGGCGAAGATGGAAGATCGCAAGCAGGCCGGCAAGGAAATGTTCGTGCCGGTCACGCGCGTGCTGGGCGACCCGCAATCCAAGGCTTTCTTCGAGAAGCACAAGGACAGCTACCCCGACCTGGGCATCAAGATCCCGATGCTGACGGTAAAGGAGATGTTCCACTACAAGCCGGCGCTGGCCGCGGCGAACGTGGCCTGCCCGACCCTGGTGGTGGTGGCCGGCGACGACGGCGTCAATCCGCCCGCGCAGGGCACCGCGCTGTTCGACGCGGTCGGCGCAGTCACTAAGCAGCTGCACGTGCAGGAAGGCGCCCAGCATTACGACGCATATGAGGGCACGCACTTCGAACAGGTGCTGCAGCGCCAATTGGCCTGGTACGGCCAGCACCTCTAGCACGACCTGCAAAGCCGTCATCCCGGCGCAGGCCGGGATGACGGACTAAATGCTTACTGCGACTTCACGCTCACATCGTCGATCACGAACGAGGTCTGGCTCGAGCTGTCCTCGACCCCGTAGAAGTTGATCTGGATGGTCTGGCCGATATAGGCCGACAGGTCCACCGTGTGTTCCTGGTAACCCGTGGCGGCATTCACGTTCGACCAGGTCGCCAGCGTCACGTACTTGCCAGCGGAAGTGATCACCTGCGCGCTCAACGTGTCATAGGCGGTGCTGCCGGTCTCGGCCGTGTCGATATGCATGAAGAAATCGAGCGTGGCCTTGCTGGCGGTAGCGGGGATGGTAATGGACTGGCGCACATAGTCGGTATGTGCGGAGCCATAGCCATCCAGCCACGCTTTGTAGCTGCCGCTGTGGGCCGCTTCGCCGCTGGTGGTGTTGATCACGCCGCTGGTCTGCGTCCATGAGGTGGCGCCGCTCTCGAAGCCGCCGTTCTTCACCAGCTCGGTGGCGGTGCCGCCGCTGTTGGACACGCTGAAGCTCACCGTGCTGCTGGTGCCGACGTTGCCGGCCGCGTCGTAGGCCTTCGCCACCAGGCTGTGGCTGCCGTTGGCCAGCGTGGTCGAATCCAGCGAAGCGGTGTACGGCGACGCGGTGTCCGTGGCCTTGAGCGTGCCGTCGACATAGAACTCGACCTTGCTCACGCCCACGTTGTCGCTGGCGGTCGCCGACAGCGTGATGCTGCCCGAGGTGCCGCTTTCGGAGGCGCTCACCGTCGGCGGCGTGGTATCGCCACCGGTGCTGTTGGACACGCTGAAGCTCACCGTGCTGCTGGTGCCGACATTGCCGGCCGCGTCATACGCCTTCGCCACCAGGCTGTGCGAGCCGTTGCTCAGCGTGGTGGAGTCGACCGTGGCGCTGTACGGGGTGGCGGTGGCGGTGGCCTTGAGCGCGCCGTCGACATAGAACTCCACCTTGCTCACACCCACGTTGTCGCTGGCCGTGGCCGACAGCGTGATGTTGCCTGCGCTGCCGCTCTCGCTGGCACTCACCGTCGGCGGCGTGGTGTCGCCGCTGCCCGCACCCTGGGTCACCCATACCGGCGCCGACCACAGCTGCTTGCCGTCGTCCTGGGTGATCTTGGCGTAGTAGAAGTGATCGCCGTTGGCAGGCGTGATGGTGGTGGTGGCGGTGCTGGAGGTGGTGGCCACCGTGCCGTTGCTGCCGGGCACGCCCTCGAACACCTGCACGCGCTGCACAGTGTGGCCGGCGCTGCTGGCGTAGTTGACGGTCAGCGTCAGCGCACCGCTGTTGCTGAAGCGATCGCCCATCAGATGGCCGTTCGCGGTGAGCACGATCTGGCCGGTCTTGTCCTCGGTGGCAAACACGTGGCGCGCGCGGAGCGCGTCGAGGAAGGCATTGAGGCTCAGCGCCGTGCCATTGGGAATCAGCACACCGGTACGGTTGGTGTAGCTGGCGCCCCAGTTGGCGCAGTGGTTGTCCTGGTCGGAGCTGGGCGCCACGTGGTAGCCGCGCTCCAGGAAAATGTTGAACGCGCCCTCGTAGCTGGTGTGGCTGGTCTCGGTCTCGGTGGTGTTGTGCGAGAACGCCGAGCTGTTGAGCACCTCGGCCAGCACCATTACCTGGTCGCCGTCGGCGGTGTAGCCCAGGTCCTGCCCGCCGGCATTGAACTGCCCGCTGGTGGACGGATGGTTGAACTGGCCGACCCAGCCATTGGTCTTCATCTGCGTGTACAGCGAAGCGTAGTCGCTCTTGGCGGTGAACACGTCGCCGATCAGCTGGTTCGAGCTGTTGTATTCCCACTCCAGCAGGCTGGGCGAGTTGAAGATGTTGAGGTGGCCGCCGTTGCTGATCACGCCCCATTCCAGGCCGTAGATGGCGAGGAAGTTGCTGTGCGCCGCATTGAACGTGCTCGCGGCCTGCAGGCCGGACTGATACAGGTTGTGCGCGGTGGTCGGGCTGGCTGACGCATTGGTGCCGGTCGAGCCGTCGTACATGTGGTTGTGCTCGGACGTCATCAGGATGTCCAGGCCGTCGTTCAGCGCGTACTGGTAGGCATCGGCCGGGCCGTAGGGTGCGCTCTGCGGATTCTGCGCATCCACGCAGGTGGAGACGTCGCCGCCGCCGTCGCTGTGGTTGGTCTGGCTGTGCAGATTGCCGTAGTAGATGGTGTACGGCAGGCTGCCGGTGGCGCCCACCGACTGCGGCTGCACGGTGGCAGCGGACATCGTCGCCGCCGTGCTGTTGCGCGTGATGTGGCGCAACGCGTTGAAGGCCGGCATCTGCGGCTTGGCCACGCTGCCGACCAGCACGTCGTAGCGCTGTTCATCGACCAGCTGCGGCGCCTTGGCGCTGGCCGCGGCCAGCGCGCTGGACGGCAGGCCGGTGCCGATGCGCTGCACGGTGTCGTTGTCCAGCGCGATCGCACGCAGGCGCACCGTATAGAAACCCGGGCTCAGCGTCGCACCCGCGGCGCCCAGGCCATCCCAGCTCAGCTTCGCCTGGGTGCCACCGGCGCGCAGTGCGCTCTGGCCCTGCCAGTTGCGCAGCACGCGGCCCTGCGCGTCGAGCAGGTCCACCGCCCACGCCACCGGCGTGCCCTGCACGGCGCCCGGATAAGAGAAATGCAGCAAGGCGGTACGCGCGCCCGTCCCCTGGAAGGGCACATACAGGCCGGTTTCGAATTCCTCGTGATCAGGCAGGGTGCCGGCCAGTACAGGCAACGCGAACACCATGCCGGCAGTCATCAGACTGCCAGTGAGCAACTTCTTCCACTCCATGTCTACCCACCCTCTTTGGTTAGTGAGATTCCCCTGCCGGGACATCATCCAGTCCCAGGCGACAAGGGTATGACCGATGGCATGGTTGCGAGTGACACAGTGCACAGAACAAGGCCCGTGCTATCGAAAGTTATTGCGTAAGCCAGGCGAAAGCATCACCCATATGGACGTATGGACGTCCATATGGATGCGTCGCTACTCACGACCTTCAGCGCGCACCGACTTCCTCCTTGACGTCGTCGCGATGCCACCAGCCACCGCCCACCGCCTGGAACAGCGCCACCGTATCCGCATAGCGGCCGGCCTGGGCCTGCACCAGGGCGATGCGCGCCTGCTGCCAGGCCAGCTGCGCATTGAGCAGGGCGCTTTCGCTGATATCGCCCAGCGCGAGCTGGCGCCGTGCGATCGCCAGGCTGCGCGCCGCCGCCTGCTCGGCGCCCTGGCTGGCCTGCAGCGCCCTGGCGTCGGCCTCCACCGCGTGCAGTACGTCGGCGACGTTCTGCATCGCGGCGATTACCGTGCCGCGATACTCCGCCGCCGCCTGCCGATAAGCAGCCTGCGCCGCGCGCTGCTTGTGCTTGAGCGCACCGCCGTCGAACAGCGGTTCGGTGATGCTGGCGCCGAGGTTCCAGAAGCCATTGCCGGCATCGAACAAGCTACCGGCCTTACCCGCCGCACGGCCGAAGCTCGCATTGATCTGCACATTGGGCAGGCGCGCGGCGATGGCCACGCCGACACTCGCGCTGGCGGCATGCAGCTGCTTCTCCGCCGCACGCACGTCGGGGCGCTGTTCCACCAGTTGCGCCGGCAGGCTCAACGGCAGTTCGGCCGGTAGCTGCAGGCTGTCCAGGCTGAACTGCGCGTCGATGCCCTGCTCCGGCGTCCGCCCGCTCAGCGCCGCCAGCAGGTCGCGCTGCTGCGCAAGCTGCTTCTCCAGCGGCGGCAGGCCGGCACGGCTCTGCTCCAGCGTGGCCCGCTGCGCCGCCACCGCGGCTTCCGACACGTCGCCGAGCGCCTGCTGGCGCTGCAGCGTGGCGAGGATCTTCGACTGCGCATCGACGATTTCCCGGATGGCCTGGATCTGCGCACGCAGCGATGCTTCAGTGATCGCCGCATTCACCAGGTTGGTAGTCAGGGTGAGATAGGTCGCCTCGAGCTGGAAGCGCTGCGCATCGGCAGTCGCCACCAGCGACTCGACCTGCCGCCGCGTACCGCCCCACAGATCCGGCGCATAGGACACGCTGACCTGCGCCGTGGTCAGGCTGTACAGGCTGGCGCCCGATTGCGCCGGGCTGGCCAGCACCTTGGCGATGTCCTGCCGGGTCGGGTTGTAGCCGGCATTCGCCTGCGGGAAGTAGGCGCCGCGCTGCGCGTAGACGTTCTCCCACGCCGCCTGCAGTGCCGCATGCGCGGCTTCCACGTCGGCGTTGTGGCGCAGCGCATCGGCGATCAGCGCGTCCAGCGGCGCGCAGTGGAACAACGTCCACCACTGGCCCGGGATATCCATCGAGGCCACCAGCCGCTGGGCCTCGCCGCCATGCAGCGGTGTGGCGAGCGTGGTGTCCATCGTGGTCTCTGGCGTATAGCGCGTGGCCGTGGGCGCGTCGGGCCGATGAAAATCGGGCCCGACCGCGCAGCCGGCCAGCGCCACGGCGAGGCTTGCCGCGAGCAGGCGGCGCGCGTGCTTGAAGATGAAGTGCCGCATGGTCAGATCTCCTTCGCCGGATGCGCGCGCCGCTGGCGGCGCTCGACGAAACGTTCGAGCGCGTCGTAGAACGCGGGCAGGATGAACAGGGTGAGCAAGGTGGCGATGACCAGGCCGCCGACCACCACCGTGGCCAGGCCGCGCTGCACGTCGGTGCCGATGCCGGTCGCCAGTGCGGCCGGCAGCATGCCCACGCTGGCCACCGTGGCGGTCATCAGCACGGGGCGGAAGCGCTCGGTCGCGCCCAGCAGCACGGCGTCGCGCACGCCGTGGCCTTCGCGCCGCATGCGGTTGAAGTTGGCCACCATGATGATGCCGTTCTGCACCGCCACGCCGAACAGCGCGATAAAGCCCACCGCGGTGGCGATGTTCAAGGTCTCGCCCTTCACATGCAGCGAGATCAAGCCGCCCAGCGTCGCCAGCGGCACCACCGCCAGCACCAGCAGGGCCTGGCGCAGATTGCCGAACTCGGCGAACAGCAGCACCGCCATCACCGCCAGCACCAGCAGCAGCACGACCACCAGGCGCGCCTGCGCACGCTGCTGGTTCTCGAACTGGCCGGCCCATTCCAGGCGGTAGTGCTGCGCATCGAATTTCACCTTGTCGCCGATCCGCGCCTGCGCTTCGGCCAGGTAGTCCGACAGCGCGCGATCGCGGTTGTCGATGCGCACGGTGAGCTGGCGCTCGGTGCCTTCGTGGGCGATGGTGCTTTCGCCGGTCTGCTGCACGATGCGGGTCACCATCGCCAGCGGCACGCGCGCGCCGGACGGCGCGGTCAGCACCAGCCCGCCGAGTGCCGCCGGGCTGGCCGCGACCTGGTGCGGCACGCGCGCGGTGACGTTGTAGACGCGGTCGCCCACATAGGCCTGGGTGATCGCCGCGCCGCCGACGCCGGTCTGGATCAGCGTATTGATGTCGGCCACGTTGATGCCGTAGCGCGCCGCGGCATCGCGGTCCACCGTCACCGTCAGCTGCGGGATCGGTGGCTCCTGGAAGATCGACGCATCGGCGGTGCCGGGCACCGCTTTGAGCACGTCCACGATCTCGCCGCCGATGCGGCGCAGCTCCCTGAAGTCGTCGCCGTAGATGCGCAGCACCAGCGGACTGTGCGCACCGCCGACCATATCGTTCTCGCCATCGATGATCGGCTGGCTGATGCCCACGCTGATCCCGGGAATCTGCTGCAGGCGCGCATTGAGGCGGCGGATGAACTGCGCCTTGGTCTCGCCGTCCGGCCATTGCGCATACGGCTTCAGCCCCACCCCGGATTCGATATGCGAAGGCGTCCACGGATCGCTGCCGGTGTCGTTGCGGCCGAGCTGGGTGACCACGTAGCTGACCTGCGGAAACTCGCCCACCGCGCGGCGGTATTCGCTGGCCATCTCGCTGGCCTGCTCCAGCGACAGGCCGCTGGGCAGCTGCACCTGCACCCACAGCGAGCCTTCGTCCAGATCGGGCAGGAATTCGCGCCCGATGCTGGCGCCCAGCGCGAGCACCGCGACCAGCGCGGCGCCGGCGATCGCATAGGCGATGCGCGGACGGCGCAGCAGCCGCTCCAGCAGGCTGCGATAACCGCTCTGCAAACGCTCCAGCGGCTGGTTGTGGAACATCTTGCGCGGCTTGCGCAAGGCCAGCCAGGCCAGCGCGGGCACCACGGTGATCGCACACAGCAGCGCACCGAGCAGGGCGTAGCCCACGGTGTGTGCCATCGGTGCGAACAGCTTGCCCTCGGCGCGTTCGAACGCCAGCAGCGGCGCGTAGGCGGTGATGATGATCAAGGTGGCGAAGAAGATCGGCCGCGCCACCTGCTTGGTGGCGCCGAGCACGTCGGCTTCGTGCAGGTAGGCGTCCGGCCGTGCCTCGCGCTTGCGCAGGATCGCCTCGGTCACCACGATCGCGCCGTCCACGATCACCCCGAAGTCGATCGCGCCCAGCGAGAACAGATTGGCCGGCATGCCGGTGAGGTGCATCACGATAAACGTCGTCACCAGCGCGAACGGAATCGCCACCGCCGCCACCAGCGCGCTGCGCGGACTGCCCAGGAACAGGATCAGCACCACGCAGACCAGCGCCACGCCTTCCAGCACGGTATGCCCGACCTTGCTCACGGTGGCCTGCACCAGGTCGTCGCGGTCGAGGAAGGGCACGATGCGCACGTCCATCGGCGCTAGCTGGCGATTGAGCTCCTCGACCTTTGCGTGGATGCCTTGCAGCACCTTGGACGGGTTCTCGCCCAGCAGCAGGTCGACGATGCCCTCGATGGTATCGGGGTTGCCGTCCTTGCCCAGGATGCCTTCGCGGATCTGGTGCCCGTACTGCAGCTTGCCCAGGTCGCGGATGCGCACCGGATTGCCGCCGTGCTGGATCACCACGATGTCGCCCATGTCCTTGAGCGAGCGCATCAGGCCTTCGCCGCGGATCACATAGGACTGCTCGCCGCGCGTGACGCGGCCGCCACCGGCATTGGTGTTGTTGGCGCTCAGCGCGGCGATCACGTCGTTCATGCCCACGCCGAACTGCAGCAGCCGCTGCGGGTCCACTTCGAGCTGGAATTCCTTGGTGAAGCCGCCGAAGTTGTCCACGTTGGCCACGCCGGGCACCTGCTGCAAGGCGGGAATCACCTTCCAGCGCTGCAGCTCCGACAGCTCCATCAGGTTGCGCGTGTCCGATTCCAGCGTGTAGCGATAGATTTCGCCGGCCGGCCCGGATACCGGATCCAGCCCGGGCGTCACACCCTGCGGCAAGCTCACGCCGGCCATGCGCTCGGTGACGCGCTGGCGCGACCAGTAGATTTCCGCGCCGTCGCGGAACACCAGGGTGATCAGCGACAGGCCGAAGGTGCTGCTCGAACGCATCGAGGTCAGGCCCGGCGTACCGGCCAGCGCGCGCTCCAGCGGCGTGGTGATCTGCTGTTCGATTTCCTCGGCGGCGAGGCCGGGCACCTGGGTGGTCACCTGCACGGTGACGTCGCTCAGTTCCGGATACGCCTCCACCGCCAATCGCGTCCAGGCGTAGTGGCCGTAGATCGCCAGCAGCACGGCGATGCCGAACACCAGCCCGCGCTTGTGCAGGCACCAGGCGATGATCTTGTCAATCATTGATCAGCACTCCGCCCGCCACCACCACGCGATCGCCGGGCGCGAGGCCCTTGAGCACGCGCGCGGCGTCGCCTTCGTCCTGGCCCAGCTCCAGCGTGCGGCGCACGAATGCCCACGGCGACACTTCGACGAACACGGTGACGCTGTCGTTGTTCATCAGCAGCGCCGACTGCGGCACCAGCAGCGCCTTGGGCTGCGGCACGCGGAAGGTGGCGGTGGCGAACATGTTGGCCTTCAGCGCGCCGTCCGCATTGGCCACCACGATGCGTGCCTTGACCCGGCGCGAATCGGCATCGAGCACGTCGCTGACCGACTGCACCACGCCCTCGAAGCGCCGGCCCGGCCACGCCGGCAGCACCACCTCGGCGGACTCGCCCGGCGCCACCTGCGCGGCCTCGTTCTCCGCCACGTTGGCGGTGACCCAGACGTGGCCGAGATCGGTAATCGTCATCAGCGGCGCATTGGCATCGTTGGCGAACGCGCCCACCGCGGCGGACAGCGCGGTGATGCTGCCGTCGGCCGGCGAACGCACCGCCACGCCGCGCGTATCGCGCTCGCCCGCTGCACCCATCGCCGCGAGCCGCGCCTGCGTGCGGGCTGCTTCGGCCTGCGCCTGCACGTAGCCGCTGCGCGCAGCTTCCAGGTCCTTCTGCGCGGAGCCGCCGGCCTGCTGCACGGCTTCGGCGCGGTCCAGCGCCTGCTTCGCCAGGGCCGTGGCATCGGCTGCCTTGCGCTGGTCGGCCACCGCCTGCGCGTGGTCGCCCGAGGCGATCAGCGCCAGCACCTGGCCGCGCGTCACGCGGTCGCCCAGCTTCACGCGCAACTCGATCACCCGACCGGTGACGGGAGCGAGCACGTTGACGGTATGGCTGGGATCGGCCTCGATCAGCGCCGGCGCTACCAGCGCATGCGGCAGCGCGCGCTGCTCCACCGCGCGCACTTTCAGGCGCTGGCGCAACGGCGAGTTGGCGGGGATGCGCAGGACGCCGGCGTCATTGACGACGGCAGGCGCGGGAGCTGGCGCCTGCTCCGTGCGCGAACAGGCGGCGAGCGCGAACAGCAGAACGACGGAAGAGTGCTTGATGCGGAACGACATGGATTTTCCCGAGGCATGGGCATGCGCCGTCCTGGCCGAAGCGACCAAGACGACAAGCTGGCGGCGGGAAACGGGCAGCGCGTGGCGCTGCCGTGGCCCGGTCGCGATCGGAGCACCGTCCGCCGCGCCCGGGCCACGCGTTCAGGCGTGGACGGGAGACGGCGTCAGTGCGGCGGGTGTGCGGCTAAGTGGCTAGACGGGTCTGGGTCCAAGTGCGGAGGTCTCCGGTGTGTGTCTGTTTCCAAAGTCGAATCCTTCTCCTTCCGGGAGAAGGTGGCGGCAGCCGGATGAGGGTACGGGCAGAGCGGGGCGCACCACTCCGCCCGTACCCTCACCCCAACCCCTCTCCCGATGGGAGAGGGGCTTGATCTATCAACATGCGACGCGTTTGAAGGTGATCATGTTGGGGTTCGCCTGCGGCTCACCCCAACCTACGCTTGCGCTTTCGACAGGGGCTCGCTCACCAGCCTGCCCTGCAGCAGCCCGGCGCGTTCCAGCGGCAGATAGGCCAGCGCCGCCAGATGCGAATGGATGCGCTTGAGGTCGCGCAGGATGCGCAGGTACACATCGCCACCGCCGCCACCATCACGCCGCTCGCGCAGTGCGCGGATGTGGCGCTCGGAGGCTTCGTTCTCCAAACGCCAGATCGCTTCCTTGCGCGACACCAGCTGCTGCGCCGCGCGCAGGTCGCCGCGCATGAACACCGCCAGCCCCAGCCGCAGGCTTTCCATCACCTGCGCGTGCATCGCGGCCAGGTCCAGGATGTCGTCGGCGCTGAAGTCCTGGCCGCGCTGGGCTTTCTTGGCGGCGAACTCCATCAGGTTGTTGGCGGTGATGTCGCCGATGTGCTCGATATTGATGACGAAGGCGAGGATCTCCTGGCTGCGTTCGCCGTCTTCCTCGTTCAGCGCTTCGCCGCCGAGATCGGCCAGGTATTCGCGGATCGCCACGCCCAGCCGGTCCAGCCACGGGTCCATGCGGCTGATCGCGGCGGCGCGCACGTTGTCGTCCTTGCCGAACACTTCGACCAGGCCCTTGAGCATGCCTTCGACCATGTCGGCCATGCGCATCGATTCACGCGCCGCATTGGCCAGCGCCACGTTGGCCGAATCCAGCGCGCCTTCGTCCAGGTACTGCGGCACGCCCGGATCGTCCGGCCGCGGCGGATCCGGCAGCAGCCGCACCAGCCACTGCGCCAGGCGCTCCACCGGCAGGATGAACAGCACCGCCAGGCCGAGATTGAACGCGGTATGGAAGTTCACCGCGAGCCGCGCCGGCGCCTCGCCCAGCGGCGCCAGCCACGCGGCCAGCGGATGCAGCAGCGGCAGGCAGACCAGGCAGCCGAACGCGCGCACCAGCAGATTGCCCAGCGGCAGGCGGCGCGCCACCGGCGTATGCGCTTCCAGCAGGGCCGGCAAGGTGCCGCCCAGGTTCGCGCCCAGCACCAGGGCCAGCGCGCCGGGGGCATCGACCACGCCGGCATTGGCCAGCGAAGCGATCAGCAGCACCATCGCCACGCTGGAATGGAACAGCCAGGTCATCAGCGCCGCCACCAGCACCGCCAGCACCGGCTCGCTGGACAGGCTCTGCAGCACCGCGTGCAGCGCCTGCGCGTTCTCCACCGGCGCCAGCGACAGCACCAGCAGATGCAGCGACAGCAGCATGAGACCTAAGCCGATGCAGACGCGGCCGAGGTTCTCGTAGCGCGCATCGTCGCTGCGGCGATGGATGGTGAAGCCCACCAATACCAGCACCGGCGCGATCAGCGAGATGTCGAACGACATCACCTGCACGATCAGCGTCGTACCCACATTGGCGCCAAGCATTACCGCCAGCCCCGGCGCCAGGCCGAGGAAGCCGTTCGCGGCGAACGAGGTCGCCATCAAGCCGGCCGCGGTACTGCTCTGCAGCAGCGCGGTGATGCAGATGCCGAACGCGAACGCGGTCGGCCGGTGGCCGAGATAACGGCCGAGCCAGCGCCGCAGCGCGCTGCCGTAGCCGCGCAACACGCCACTGGTAACCATATGCGTGCCCCACAGCAGCAGGGCGACGAAGCCGGCGATATCGAGCAGTGCGAAGGTGCCTTTCATGGCGGGATCCTCCTTCGTCAGGGAACGGGAATCAGCGAGCGGAGAACGGGAAGCGCCCCGTTCCGCGCTCCCTGTCCCCGATTTTTTTTAGAGCCAGCGACCGTAGCGCCGGATGTACAGCAGCTTCACCAGCTGCGTCAGCACGCAGTAGGTCAGCACCGTCAACGCGATCCAGGCGAAGTAGATCGGCGGCAGCGGCACCATGCCGATCTTCGGGCCCAGGCTGCTATACGGCACCAGCAGGCCGATCGCGATGATCGCCGTGGTCAGGCCCAGCACCGGCGCCGCGGCGACGCTTTGCAGGAACGGGATGCGCTTGGTGCGGATCATGTGCACGATCAGCGTCTGCGTCAGCAGGCTTTCCACGAACCAGCCGGACTGGAAGAACGACTGGTGTGCCGCGCTGTTGGCGCCGAACAGGTACCACAGCAGCAGGAAGGTGGTGATGTCGAAGATCGAGCTGACCGGCCCGATCCACACCATGAAGCGGCCGATGTCGCTGGCGTCCCACTTGCGCGGCTTGCGCAGGTAGTCGTCGTCCATGCGGTCGAACGGGATCGACAGCTGCGAGATGTCGTACAGCAGGTTCAGCACCAGGATCTGCAGCGGCAGCATCGGCAGGAACGGCAGGAACGCGCTCGCCACCAGCACCGAGAACATGTTGCCGAAGTTGGAGCTGGCGGTCATCTTGATGTACTTGATGATGTTGCCGAAGGTGATGCGTCCTTCGATCACGCCCTCCTCCAGCACCATCAGGTTCTTTTCCAGCAGGATGATGTCGGCCGACTCCTTCGCGATATCGGTGGCGGTATCCACCGAGATGCCCACGTCCGCTTCGCGCAGCGCCGGCGCGTCGTTGATGCCGTCACCGAGGAAGCCCACGGTGTGGCCCTGGCGCTGCAGCGACTTCACCACGCGCGCCTTCTGCAGCGGCGACATCTTGGCGAACACGGTGGTGCGCTTGACCAGCGCGTCCAGCTCGTCGTCGTTGAGCGGCTCGATGTGCTTGCCCTGCGCCGAGTGCTGCACATCCAGGCCCACCTCGCGGCAGATCTTGCGCGTCACCGCCTCGTTGTCGCCCGTGATGACCTTCACTTCCACGCCGTGGTGATGCAGCGCGGCGATGGCGGTGGCGGCCGAATCCTTCGGCGGATCGAGGAAGGCCAGGCAGCCCACCGCGGTGAGGCCGGACTCGTCCGCCACGCCATAGGCGCGGCCCGCCGGCGGCTGGTGCTTCACCGCCACCACCAGCACGCGCAGGCCGTCCTCGTTGAGGCCGCGGGTCATCGCCTTGATGTCCGCGCGCATCTCGTCGGTCACCGGCAGGATCTCGTCGCCCGCCTTGGCGTAGGCGCAGATCGACAGCATCTCCTCCACCGCGCCCTTGCACACCAGCAGCTCGTCGCCTTCGCCGTGGCGCACCACCACCGACATGCGGCGGCGCTGGAAGTCGAACGGGATCTCGTCGACGATGCGGTACTGCTGCGCCACCGTCTCCAGGTCGCGGTGCTCCAGCACCGCCTTGTCCATCAGGTTCTTCAGGCCGGTCTGGAAGCGGCTGTTGAGATAGCCGTATTCCAGCGCCTCGTCCGACTCCTCGCCGTACAGATCGAGATGGCGCTCCAGCACGATCTTGTCCAAGGTCAGCGTGCCGGTCTTGTCGGTGCACAGCACGTCCATCGCGCCGAAGTTCTGGATCGCGTTCAGGCGCTTCACCACTACCTTGCGCTTGGACATCGCCAGCGCGCCCTTGCCCAGGTTGGCGGTGACGATCAGCGGCAGCATTTCCGGGGTCAGGCCCACCGCGACCGAGAGCGCGAACAGGAACGCCTGCAGCCAGTCGTGCTTGTCCAGGCCGTTGATCAGAAACACGATCGGCACCATCACCGCCATGAAGCGGATCAGCAGCCAGCTCACGCTGTTCACGCCGCGATCGAAGCTGGTGCGCACGCGCTGCCCGACGATGGTGTGTGCGAGCGAACCCAGATACGTGCGCGAACCGGTCGCCACCACCACCGCGCTGGCGGTGCCGCTGACCACATTGGTGCCCATGTAGCAGACGGTGGGCAGGTCCAGCGGGTTATCCAGCGCGCCATGCGTACCGTCTTCGGAAACCTGCGCCGGAGTCGGCGCAGACTTCTCCACCGGCAGCGATTCGCCGGTAAGGATGGCCTGGCTGATGAACAGGTCTTTCGCGCTGAACAGGCGCAGGTCCGCCGGCACCATGTCGCCCGCGGCCAGGTGCACGATGTCGCCGGCGACCAGTTCGCCCACCGGCACTTCGATGCGCTCGCTGTGGCCGTCCTCGGCGCGCCGCGTCACGGTGGCGGTGTTGCGCACCATTGCCTTCAGCTTCTCGGCCGCCTTGGACGAGCGGAATTCCTGGGTGAAGCTCAGCAGCACGCTGATGCCCACCATCACCGCGATGATGATCGGCCCGGCCAGGTCGTCGCCGTCGGTCGCCAGCTGCACCACCGCCAGCACCAGCAGCACGATGATGAAGGGGTTCTTGAACGCGCGCAGCAGCTGGTGCGACCAGTGCGGCGGCTTCTCGTGCGAGACCTCGTTGACGCCGTCGCGGTCGAGCCGCTCGGCGATCTGCTCGGCGTCCAGGCCGGCCGCGTTCGTATCCAGCGCGGCGAACAGCGCTTCGTTATGGCGGAACGCTTCGAGCGCGACGGCGACGCGCACGCCGGCGCCCTTGCCGGACGCCTTGCCGGCGACGGTCTGGGTGGAATGCTTGATCATGACTCGCTTCCGGGAAATACGTGGAATCAGGGCGGATCAGCGAGTTCGGCGGATGGCTATCCGCGTTGCACTGAATGCCCGCGCCAGGGCCGCGGCAGCGGCCAGCGCCCGCCGCCTGGCGGAGGCCAGCCTTTGCGGAGCACGGTGCGCTTCATGTCCTCAAGCCCTCAGCGCTGAGATACCAGCTGAAGATGACCGAGTCCTTTCGATGCGGCGTACGCCGTGCGGCGCGCAGCCGGACGGGTAAGCGCGGACTCGGGTTTGCGATGCATGGCCACGGTCACCGGTTCACGCACGGCGACGGCCTGCGGCGCAGGCACGGTGACGATCCAGGTACGGCGAACGGCGCGGCGGCCCAGCAGGGAACGGCCCGCGGCGGGCAAACGGAAAAAATCGCGAAGGAGCTTCATAGCCCATCTCCTCGTTACGGCCTGGGGCGGCCGTCAGGAGTGGGCTGGTCTTCCCTAGTCGAGGAAAGCGCCAGCCGACCGCAGGCGGTCGCCGCAGATCATCAGCTTGTTATGCGACGCCGGCACCCGATGCTCGCGGATGTCGACGTTGCGACTAGGGTAAACGTCCATATGCCTTGGTTGGTCGGACAGGGATGTCTTCGGGCGCAGCGCGCCGGAAGGCGCGCGAATTGTCTTGCTGCGCTGCGCAAGTGTCAACCTTAATTGGCTGAATCGAGGGGCGAAAGTTTTTACGCGCTGCGCTCGGGCAGGTTGGGGTGAGCGCAGCGAACCCCAACAGGTCTCCAGCGCGTAGCTACGCCGCACGTTGAAGTACGAAACCCTGCCCCTGCTGCAGCAGGGGCTCCACCAGCCAATGGTCGGCCAGCAGGAAGGCGAACAGCGCCATCAGGTAGACGATGGAGTAGTTGAACACCTTCATCGCGAACA
Organism: Dyella sp. 2RAB6; assembly: GCF_052115385.1. Lineage (NCBI taxonomy): Bacteria > Pseudomonadati > Pseudomonadota > Gammaproteobacteria > Lysobacterales > Rhodanobacteraceae > Dyella > Dyella sp. 2RAB6. The sequence continues at coordinate 16,669 of NZ_JBFRGP010000003.1, read as the reverse complement.
ATTCATCCGGCGGATTGAGCAACCGGACCGCGTAATAGAGGAAGCCCGCGCCCAGCACCACCGCGCCGCCCAGGTAGACCAGCCCGCTGTAGCCGGTCAGCGACGGCAGCAGGGTCACCAGGAACAGCAGCACCGTGTAGAACAGCACGTGCCAGCGCGTGTACACCACGCCGTGCGTCACCGGCAGCATCGGCACCTGGGCGCGCGAGTAGTCGTCGCGGCGGAAGATCGCCAGCGCCCAGAAATGCGGCGGCGTCCACACGAAGATGATCAGGCACAGCTGCAGCGCGAACGCATGCAGCTCGCCGGTGACCGCGGTCCAGCCCAGCACCGGCGGGATCGCCCCGGCCAGCCCGCCGATCACGATGTTCTGCGGCGTGGCGCGCTTGAGGTACGCCGTATAGACCACCGCATAGCCGATCAGGCCGCCGAAGGTGAGCAGCGCCGTCAGCGGATTGACCAGCAGCACCAGCACCAGCATCGACAGCACGCCCAGCGACAGCGCGAACACCGCCACCTGGCGCGGGGTGAGCTGGCCGGTGGCGAGCGGGCGATGCGCGGTGCGCGCCATCAGCTTGTCGATGCGCTGGTCGATCAGGTGATTGAACGCGGCGGCCGATGCCGACGCCAGCCAGATGCCCAGCGTACCGAACACCAGCGCGCGCCACGGCGGCACGCCGGGCACGGCCAGGAACATGCCGATCACCGCGCAGAACACCAGCAGCGCGACGACGCGCGGCTTGGTCAGTTCCAAATATTCGTTGGCACGCTTCATAGGATCGGACTCATCGGCTCATCCCAGCCTCTGGAAGAGGCCATCGTCATGCCGGCGCTGCGTGCGCGCCAGTGTCGCCAGCAACACGAACAGCAGCAGCGCCGCCACGCCGTTGTGCAGCGTGGCCACCGGCAGCGGCAGGCCGAAATGCACATTGCTGATGCCCAGCAGCACCTGCGCCACCAGCACCACCGCAATCGCCAGGCCGTGCCCGCGCAGGCCGCGGCGGGTGGCGCGCAGCGCCAGCCAGGCCAGGTAGCAGAACACCACCAGCGCGCCGAGACGATGAGCGAGCTGGATCGCGCTGCGCGCGGCCATGTCCAGCACGCCGCCCTCGTAGTTGACGCCGACGCCGCGCCACAGCACGAAACCCTGCTCGAAATCGGTCGGCGGCGTCCACTGGCCCAGGCACTTGGGGAAATCCGTGCCGCAGGCGAGCGCCGCGTAGTTGGCGGACGTCCAGCCGCCCAGCGCGATCTGCGCGAGCAGCAGCACGATGCCCAGCACCACCAGCCGGCGCAGTGCGCCGTAGCTGTTGTCGCGCGCACCGACGCCGGCGAAACGCAGCGCCGCATACGCCAGCAGCGCGAAGGTGGCGATGCCGCCGAGCAGATGGCCCATCACCACGATGGGCTTGAGCAGCAGGGTCACCGTCCACATGCCCAGCATGGCCTGGAAGATGATCACGCCAAAGGCGAGCACGCTGATGCGCCACGCGCCGGGCCGATCGAGCGCTGCCGCGGCGAGCAACGGCAGGCCGATGGCGAAGGCCGAGACGATCGAGGAAATGCTGTGCTCGCCGCGCATGTACATGGTGACGCCGACCGCCGCGAGGATCGCCGACACGATCACCGCATAGCGCGCCCACGGCCGCCGCCAGCTCGCGATCAACGCCAGCGCCAGCACCAGCAGGCCGAGCGTGCCGGCCAGGAAGCGATGCACCTGCTCGCGCCAGGCCTTGTGCGTTTCGTAGGGGCGATCGGGGAAGGCCTGGTTGGCCTGCGCGATCTCGTGCTGGTGTTCCGGCCAGGTGGCCTGGCCGTAGCAGGTCGGCCAGTCCGGGCAAGACAAGCCGGCGTTGGACAGCCGCACGAAGGCGCCGAACATCACCACGCCGAAGGCGAACACCGCGGCCAGCAAGGCCAGGCCGCGCAGAAGCTTGATGGAACGCGAGGACATCAGCGGATCACCTTCTGCAGATCCTTGCGCAGGCCGGTCGGATCGAAGCCTTCCGGATAGTGCGCCAGCGCCGTGCCGTTGGATTCGACCAGCAGCGCAGCGACCGCGCCCGGCGTGGGGGCGCGCCATCCGGCCAGCTTGCCGTCCACATCGCTGCCCAGCTGCCAGCGGAAATCGGCGTTGGCGTCCGGCTGCCAGATGCCGTGCTCCACCTTGCCCACCGCCGGTGCCGCGGCAAGCAGCAGCAGGCGCAGGCGCGGCGCGTTGCGGTTCAAGGTGATGCGTGCGGCGGCGATCTTGTTGAGCGTTTCGACACAGGCGGCAGCGCAATCCGCGCCGGGCAGCGCCACCAGGGTGAGCTGCGGCTCCGCGGCGCGCCATGCCCACGGCGTGCCGTCCGGCAACTGCACGCGCAGCGCTTCCTCGGCAAAGTTGCGCTGCGGCGTGATCGGCAAACCATTGCCCTTGCCGCTGGGCTGGTAGCCGCCGACGGTGAGCAGGCCCGCGGCGATGATCGGCGCGGCGAAGATCGCCATGATCAGCAGGAGTTTCAGACGGCCGGCGCGCTGGGCCGGCGGCGGTGCGGCTTGATTCATCGCAAGTCCCCTTGTTTGGCTTTGCGCTTGCGGTGCAGGAACAGGAACATCACCACCGCCACCACGGCGAAGGTGAACCACTGGAAGGCATAGGCGCGATGACGCGCCGGCGGCATCGCGCTGAAGTCGGGCGTGTGCTCGCGCACGTAGATCGAGGCCGGCTCCGTTTCCAGCGCGAGCACGCGCGGATAGACGGTGGCGCGCAGGTCCTGCGCGACCTGGCCCAGGTCCAGATAAATGGTGGTCTTCGGCCAGGCCTGCTGCTGCGCCAGCGCATCGCCGCCCATCTCGAAACCCACGCCGGGCGGGGGCTGATAGAAACCGCTCAGTTCGACCGCGCCGTTGGGCAAGGGCGGCAGCTGCGGCGCCTGGTCGGTGCCGTTGCCGGGCAGGAAGCCCAGGTCCACCAGCAGCAGCTCGTCCTTTCCTTGCGGGCGGAATGGCGCATACACCTCCACGCCGCCGCGCTGGTCGTGCTTGGGGTTGTCCAGCAGGTACTCGCGGCCCGGCAGGTATTCGCCGCGCAGGTGCACGCGCGGAAACGCGTCGGCGGGCGGCGTTGCGGCCACCGCGGCAAATTCGCGCACAGGCTGCTGCGCCGCTGCGGCATAGCGCCGCAGAAGTGCTTCCTTCTCGTCGGCGCGATGCAGCTGCCATTCGCCCAGGCGCAGGAAAAGCAGCACTCCGGCCACGGTCAGCAGCACGGCCCACCAACGCGGACGCCGCAGCAGGCTCATACGGAGCCGCCGCGGGGCGAGGCTATACTGCGGATGTCATCGTCCTTCGGGCCAATCACGTGGAAACCGTCTACAAATATGCGCTGGTGATCCTGCTGCTGGTGGTGCTGTTCAACCTCGGCCAGGCGCTGTATTTCATGATGACCGACAAGGACGGCAGCAAGCGCACGGTGTGGGCGTTGACGCGCCGCATCGGGCTCTCGGTGCTGCTCATCCTGATGGTCGTGCTGGGCATCTGGATGGGCTGGCTGCATCCGCACGGCGTGGGTCGCTGATTTTAAAGGAGCAATTGTAGCGGTCCGCCGGGAAACGCGCCGCTTCCCGCGACATTCCGGTCCGCCCCCATCTTGTGTAGAACCGGCCGGGCCAGACCTGACGCCAGCCAGCCAAAGAAAAAGCCCGCCTTCCGGCGGGCTTTTTCGTTTCCGGGCGGCGAGCGCCTCAGAGACCTGGGTATCAGAGGATGTAGACGAACATGAACAGCCCCAGCCACACCACGTCCACGAAGTGCCAGTACCAGGCCACGGCTTCGAAAGCGAAGTGGTGGTCCTTGCTGAAGTGGCCCTTGGCGCAGCGGAACCAGATCACCGCCAGCATGATCGTGCCCAGCGTCACGTGCATGCCGTGGAAGCCGGTGAGCATGAAGAAGGTGGAGCCGTACACGCCGCTCTGCAGCGTCAGGTTGAGCTCCTTGTAGGCCTCGATGTACTCGTGCGCCTGGAAGTACAGGAAGGTCGCACCCAGCAGCACGGTGAAGGCCAGGAACACCAGCAGCTTGCCGCGATGGCCGGCCTTCAACGCATGGTGCGCGATGGTGACGGTGACGCTGGAGGTCAGCAGGATCAGCGTATTCAGCAGCGGCAGGCCCCACGCCGCCACGGTCTGGAAGTCGCCGCCGATGCGGGCCGGACCGCCGCCGCCGTTGGCGCCCCATGCGGCTGCATAGTCGCCCCACAGGAACTGGTGGGTCAGCACGCCGTGGCCATCGCCGCCCAGCCACGGCACCGAAAACATGCGGGCATAGAACAGCGCGCCGAAGAAGGCGCCGAAGAACATCACCTCGGAGAAGATGAACCACATCATGCCCATGCGGAACGAGGTGTCCACCTGGGCGTTGTAGTTGCCCGCCAGCGACTCGCGGATCACCGAGCGGAACCAGCCGAAGAACATGGCCAGGATGCCGACGAAACCGATCGTCAGCAGCGTCTTGCCGAAGCTGGCCTCACCGGGCTGCGCGTTCAGCCAATGCGCGGCACCGAGCACGGTGACGAACATGACGACTGCGGCCACGATCGGCCACGAGCTCTTGGAGGGTACGAAATAAGCGCCTTGCTGCTGACCCATGGTGAGTTTCCCGTGGATTTCTTTGTTACTTCCACCCGCCGGAATGCGCGGGGTTGCGAAACCTGTGTTGCTTTACCGTGCCGCCTACTTCGAGATCCACAGCATCTGCAGGATCGAGAACACGAAGACCGCCACCGCGATCGTCGCCACCACCAGGGCGGTGCGCCTGGCGCGCTTGCGGCGCGCCCCTGCCTGCTCGATGTCTGTCTGCTGCTGGTTCACTGGTAAGCGCTACCGGCGCCTGCCGCCTCGCGGCGGCAAGCACCTTTCATCTTCAGTCTTCGACGTGCCCGTGGGCGAGCTCGTCGTCGTGGATCACCGGCGGCAACTCGAAGGTGTGGTACGGCGCCGGCGACGGCAGCGTCCATTCCAGGCCCTTGGCGCCTTCCCACACGCGGTCGGTGGCCTTCTTCTTCGAGAACCACACCGCATGCGCGATCACGCCCAGGAAGATCAGCTGCGAGGCGCCGAACAGGAAACCGCCGATCGAGCTGATCATGTTGAAGTTGGCGAACGCGACGTTGTAGTCCGGGATACGGCGCGGCATGCCGGCCAGGCCCAGGAAGTGCTGCGGGAAGAACAGCACGTTCACCCAGATCACGCTGTTCCAGAAATGCACCTTGCCCCAGAACTCGCTGTACATGTGGCCGGTCCACTTCGGCAGCCAGTAGTACGCGGCCGCGATGATCGCGAAGATCGCGCCGGTCACCAGCACATAGTGGAAGTGGGCCACCACGAAGTAGGAGTCGTGGTACTGGAAGTCCGCCGGCACCAGCGCCAGCATCAGGCCGGAGAAGCCGCCGATGGTGAACAGGATCACGAAGGCGATCGCGAACAGCATCGGGGTCTCGAAGGTCATCGAGCCGCCCCACATGGTGCTGACCCAGTTGAACACCTTCACGCCGGTCGGCACCGCGATCAGCATCGTCGCGTACATGAAGAAGATCTCGGCGCCCAGCGGCAGGCCGACCGCGAACATGTGGTGGGCCCACACGATGAACGACAGGAAGGCGATCGAGGCGATCGCGAACACCATCGCCTTGTAGCCGAAGATCGGCTTGCGCGAGAAGGTCGGCACGATCTCCGAGATGATCCCGAACGCCGGCAGGATCATGATGTACACCTCGGGGTGCCCGAAGAACCAGAAGATGTGCTGGAACAGCACCGGGTCGCCGCCGCCGGCCGCATTGAAGAAGCTGGTGCCGAAGTACTTGTCGGTGAGCAGCATGGTCACCGCACCCGCCAGCACCGGCATCACCGCGATCAGCAGGAACGCCGTGATCAGCCAGCTCCACACGAACACCGGCATTTTCAGCAGGTCCATGCCCGGGGCGCGCATGTTGAGGATGGTCGCGATGATGTTGATCGCGCCCATGATCGAGCTGATGCCCATCAGGTGGACCGCGAACACCACGTAGGCCAGCGAGTCGGTCTGCAGCGACAGCGGCGGGTACATGGTCCAGCCGCCGGCCGGGCCACCGCCCGCCATGAACAGCGTGGACAGCAGCAGCGCGAAGGCGAACGGCAGGATCCAGAACGACAGGTTGTTCATGCGCGGCAACGCCATGTCCGGCGCACCGATCATCAGCGGGATCATCCAGTTGCCCAGGCCCACGAAGGCCGGCATCACCGCGCCGAAGATCATGACCAGCGCATGCATCGTGGTCATTTCATTGAAGAAGTACGGCTGCACCAGCTGCATGCCGGGCTTGAACAGCTCGGCGCGGATCACCATCGCGAAGCTGCCGCCGATGAAGAACATCAGCAGCGAGAACACCAGGTACAGGGTACCGATGTCCTTGTGGTTGGTGGACATGCACCAGCGCACGAAGAAATTCTTCGGCGCGCCGTGATGGTCGTCATGGTGATCGTGGGTGGCTGCGTGGGCCATGGCCTTGCACCTCTACCTAAACGGAATGCTGTGGGACGGCGTGTGGCCGAAGGATCAACCCTGGTGGCTGGTCGCCGGAGCGGCGGCCTGCGCGGTCTTCGGCGCGGCGGCGCTGGCGGCCGGAGCCGGAGCAGCCGGCTGCGCGGGCGCCGGCGGCTGGGCCGCCTGCTGCTTCTGCGCCAGCCACTGCTCGAACTCGGCCTTGGGCACCGCCTTCACCACGATCGGCATGAAGCCGTGGTCCTGGCCGCACAGCTCGGCGCACTGGCCGCGGTACACGCCCGGTTCCTTGATGTTGGTCCAGGCCGCGTTGACGATGCCGGGGATGGCGTCGATCTTCCAGCCCAGCGCCGGCACCCACCAGGAGTGGATGACGTCGCCGGCGGTGATCACGAAGCGGATCTTGGTGCCGACCGGCACCACCAGCGGCTCGTCGACATTGATCAGATAGGTGTTGTAGCCGTCCACCTTGACCGCGTTCGGGTCCAGGCCGGACTTCAGCTGGCGGGTCTCGTCGCTCTCGCGGTCCAGCTTGGAGATGAAGCCGACCTTGTCGACCGGCTTGCCCTGGTATTCCACGTAGTCGTAGCGCCACTTCCACTGGAAGCCGGTGATCTTCACCGTCATCTGCGAGCCGGTGGTGTCGGCGAAGGTCTTCAGGCCGCCGGTGGCCAGGTAGGCCAGCACGATCAGGATGATCACCGGGATGGTGGTCCAGATGATCTCGAGGGTGGTGTTGTGCGACCACTTCTCGGCCACCGCGCCGCGCGATTTGCGGAAGCGGAACATCGCCACGAACATCGCGCCGAACACCACGATGCCGATGACGACGCAGACACCCAGGGCGACGTTATTGAGGAAGTACGGCTCGGACGACCATTCGGTCACGCCGCGCGTCATGTTCAGCTGACCGGGTTCCGGGTTGGACCACGCCGCGCCAGCAAACAGCGCGCAGATCGTTGCCACCCATGCCTTGATCCTGATGCCGCCAGATGTCATGTCTTGCACCCTTGTTGAACCTACCTGCGCGGCTGCGGATGAAGGTCCGCCAGCAGCACCATGAGTTTCCTCGACAGCTCGACACGTTCCTCGTCGGCGAGAAACGCCCCGATCTCCAACTCGCGCCCATGCGACGTCAGCAGCAGACGATGGCGTCCCGCACCTTGCCCCAGCCGCACGCGCACCCAGTAGGACTGGAAGCGCGCACTGCGCCGGCCTGGCAGGGATTGCACCTCCAGCGACGTGGCGTCGAGGGTGATGCGCTCGCTGCGGTCGCCGGCCCGCCAGGCCACGCCCAGGGCGAGAACCACCGCGGAGGACTCGACCAGCGCGAACAGCGGAGCGAATACATTGCCCTGCCACGCGCCCAGTCCGGCCGTCGTCAGCGCCAAAGCCGCCAGTACCCCCATCCATCGACGCAGATCACGCCGGCTGAGGGCGCGATTAGGCTTGAGCCAAATCGTCGCGCACGGCAGGCCGGCGACAGCTGGTCGAAGCACGATCATGGAGTAACCGGCGTGCCTGGAACCCGCGAATCATAGGCCGCGGCGTCCGCACGGGCAAGAATGACGCAGGGGCTTGACGTGGGCTTCGGGATGCGGTGCGCCGAAATGAAGCCCCTCTCCCATCGGGAGAGGGGTTGGGGTGAGGGTTCGGGCGGAGCGCAAGAATGATGTGCACGACTCCGGCCGTACCCTCATCCGGCTGCCGCCACCTTCTCCCAGCGGGAGAAGGACTCCACCTTGAATCCCGAGGGCATACGGATGCGTCCGTTCCCCCTCAACACGTACAATCACAGAATTCCCTTGCGCTTCCCCGGCCATCGACATCCCGTGACCCAGCCCATCCTCAGCCCCGAACTCCCCACCGGCGCCGAACCGGCCCGCGCGCGCATCACCGCCGCCTGGCTGCGCGACGAGACCGAAGCGGTCAACGACCTGCTGGTGCAGGCCAGCCTGCCGCCCACCGAGCGCGAAAAGGTGATCGACCTGGCCGCCGACCTGGTGAGCCGCGTGCGCGCCCGCGCCAAGGACCAGAGCGCGGTCGAATCCTTCATGCGCCAGTACGACCTCTCGAGCGAGGAAGGCGTGCTGCTGATGTGCGTGGCCGAGGCCTTGCTGCGCATCCCCGACAAGGTCACCGCCGACAAGCTGATCCGCGACAAGCTCGGCGACGCCAACTGGAAGAAGCACCTGGGCCAGAGCGAATCGCTGTTCGTCAACGCCTCCACCTGGGGCCTGATGCTCACCGGCAAGCTGGTCAACCTGGCCGAGGACACCCGCCACGACTTCGCCGGCGCCCTGCGCCGCCTGGTCGGTCGCGCGGGCGAGCCGGCGATCCGCCTGGCCGTGCGCCAGGCCATGCGCGTCATGGGCCACCAGTTCGTGATGGGCCGCACCATCAACGAGGCGCTGGACCGCTGCGCGCAGAAGGAATACGCGGTCTACCGCTATTCCTACGACATGCTTGGCGAATCGGCGCTCACCAGCGAGACCGCCGAGCGCTACCAGCAGGACTACCGCAACGCCATCGCCGCCATCGGCGCGCGCGGGCCGTTTGCCAACCACACCGACGCGCCCTCGATCTCGGTCAAGCTCTCCGCGCTGCACCCGCGCTACGAAGTGGCCAAGCGCGAGCTGGCCCGCCGCGAGCTGAGCGCCAAGCTGCTGGAACTCTCGCAGCTGGCCATGAAGTACGGCATCGCGCTGTCGGTGGACGCCGAGGAAGCGGACCGCCTGGAACTGTCGCTGGATATCCTGGGCGAGGTCTTCGCGCATCCCTCGCTGGCCGGCTGGAACGGCCTCGGCATCGTGGTGCAGGCCTACGCCAAGCGCACCCCGTTCGTGATCGACTGGCTGATCGAGACCGCCCGCGGCTCCGGCCGCCGCTGGTACGTGCGCCTGGTCAAGGGCGCGTACTGGGACGCCGAGGTCAAGCGCGCGCAGGAGAACGGCTTGCCGGGCTACCCCGTGTATACGCGCAAGCCGAATACGGATGTTTCGTACCTGGCCTGCGCACGCAAGCTGTTCGATGCCGGCGTGGAACTGATCTACCCGCAGTTCGCCACGCACAACGCGCACAGCATCGCCTCCATACATCACCTGTCCAAGGGCCGCCCGTACGAATACCAGCGCCTGCACGGCATGGGCACCGACCTGTATGCCGAAGTGATCGGCGCACAGAACCTCAACGTGCCCTGCCGCGTCTACGCGCCGGTCGGCACCCACGAGGACTTGCTGCCCTACCTGGTCCGCCGCCTGCTGGAAAACGGCGCCAACACCAGCTTCGTCAACCGCGTGGTGGACGAAAGCCTGCCGGTGCGCGAGCTGGTCGCCGATCCGTGCGAAACGGTGCGCTCGTTCGCATCCATTCCTCACCCGCGCATTCCGCTGCCGGTGAATCTTTACGGTGAGAATTCTGCGCTTGCGCAGAATTCAAATCATGTATTTAGGAAGAATTCCATGGGCGTCAATTTCTCCAACGACAACGAACTGAAGGCCCTCGCCGAGACGGTCAACGCCAAGTCGGGCCCGTGGACGGCCGCTCCGCTGGTGCCGGGCGCGAACAGCGCCGGCGCCACCGTGCAGGTCACCAACCCGGCCGACCGCCGCCAGGTGGTGGGCAGCTACGTCAGCGCCGACAGCGCCACGGTCGAGCAGGCCCTGGCCAATGCCGTCGCCGCGCAATACGGCTGGGACCGCCTGCCGGCCGCCAGCCGCGCCGCCATCCTGGAGCACGCCGCCGACCAGCTCGAAGCGCGCCGCGGCGAGTTCATCGCCCTGTGCGTGCGCGAAGCCGGCAAGGGCCTGCCCGACGCCATCGCCGAGATCCGCGAGGCCGCCGACTTCCTGCGCTACTACGCCACCATGGCGCGCCGCTACTTCGGCCAGCCAGAACAGCTCCCCGGCCCGACCGGCGAGAGCAACCAGCTGTTCTTGAACGGCCGCGGCGTGTTCGTCTGCATCAGCCCGTGGAACTTCCCGCTGGCGATCTTCCTGGGCCAGGTCGCCGCGGCGCTGGCCGCCGGCAATAGCGTGATCGCCAAGCCGGCCGAGCAGACCAGCCTGATCGGCCATGCCGCCGTGCAGCTGCTGCACGAAGCCGGCGTGCCGGCCGACGTGCTGCAGTACCTGCCGGGCGACGGTGCCACCGTCGGCGCCGCGCTCACCCGCGACCCGCGCGTGGCCGGCGTGGCCTTCACCGGCTCCACCGAAACCGCCTGGGCGATCAACCGCGCGCTGGCCGCGCGCAACGCGCCGATCGCCGCGCTGATCGCCGAGACCGGCGGCCAGAACGCGATGATCGCCGACTCCTCCGCCCTGCCCGAGCAGATCGTCAAGGACGCCATCTCCTCCGCCTTCCAGTCCGCCGGCCAGCGCTGCTCCGCCGCACGCGTGCTGTTCGTGCAGGAAGACATCGCCGACAAGGTCTGCGCCATGCTGGCCGGCGCCATGGCCGAGCTGAAGGTGGGCGACCCCGCCCAGCTGTCCACTGACGTGGGCCCGGTGATCGACGAGGACGCGAAGAAAATCCTGGTCGACCACGCCGCGCGCATGGACCAGGAAGCGAAGAAGATCGGCGAAGTCGTGCTCGACGCGGCCACCACCGGCAACGGCACCTTCTTCGCCCCGCGCGCCTACGAGATCCCCGGCCTGGCCACGCTGACCCGCGAGATCTTCGGCCCGGTGCTGCACGTGATCCGCTGGAAGGGCAGCGAGCTGGACAAGGTGGTCGAGCAGATCAACGCCACCGGCTACGGCCTCACCCTGGGCATCCACAGCCGCATCGACGACACCGTGGAGTTCATCCAGAGCCGCGCCCGCGTCGGCAACTGCTACGTCAACCGCAACCAGATCGGCGCGGTGGTCGGCGTGCAGCCGTTCGGCGGCGAAGGCCTGTCCGGCACCGGCCCCAAGGCCGGCGGCCCGCACTACTTGTTCCGCTTTGCGGGCGAGCGCACGCTCACCATCAATACGACGGCCGCGGGTGGCAATGCGTCGCTGCTGACGATCGGCGAGTAAACAACGCCGGCGTAGGTTGGGGTGAGCCACAGGCGAACCCCAACATCGCACCCTTCACGCGCTTCACAACGTTGGGGTTCGCCTATGGCTCACCCCAACCTACGCCGGGCGCGGCGCATCAACCATCGTCATCGCTGCTGTCCGAGTAATCCGGATCTTTCTTGCGAAAGCTATTCGGCGGAAACGCGTTCTTGTAACTCCCCTTGCCAAGCGCGCGGCGCGCCGTCGCCGGATTGCGCGCCATCAGGAATTCCGGCGGAGTGTCCTTGTCCCCGCCCACGAACGCGTCATTGAACGACGTGGTGCCCTTCTTGATGCCACGCAGTTTCGCGCGCATGTCCTTGCTCGAGCCCCGCACGCGCTCCGGTTCCGATACATGGCTGATCGCCAGCAGCTTGGCGGCGGCGTTGGACTCCTCGCCGCTGGCGATGCGCGGGTTCTTCTTCGGCCGCTGGCCGGTTTCGATCGAGCTCAACAGCTCGGTCGCTACTTCCTGTTCGCGCTCCTTGCGCTTGCTGCCGGTGAGCCGGGGACTGATCAGGGCATCGGTGATCTCGCTGTACTTGTGGCCCACCGAGGCGTTCGAGTAGTCCTTCTTGACGGTGGTGATCTTCGGCGCCGGGTCCTTGGTCGGAAACTTGGACAGGTTGACCGGCCCGAACGGCGTCGTCACCGACACGCCGGTGGTGGCGCCACCCCGCCACTGCTTGCGCGCCTCGCGCGCCGTGTTCTCGAACTTGTGCGTGGACTTGCCGAGCTTGCCGGAACTCGCCCGCTTGTCGTCGCGCGCAAACGCGCTGCGGTAGCGGCCGCCGGTGCTCTCGGCCGGAATATCCGCGATCTTGGTCGCGGTCGCGCGCTTGGGCGCGGGCTTCATCGGCGAGAGCTGGGGGCCGCCGCCGGTGGCCTTTTTCGTCGACGTCGATCCGCTGCCCCGCCCACCCTGCTTCATCGGCGAAAGCTGGTTGCCGCGGCCGTTCCCTTTGACTCTGCCCATGCTGCCCCCTGACTGGTAAGGCGCCCGCTCGACCAGCGCCCGCTCCGCCACACGCTGCCCACTATCCACCGGCGTACCCGGGGAGCGTAACCCCGCCAGCTCCTCCCGCCTCGCCAGCACAGGATTGGCGCACATCCGGCTCCCGCAGGGACCGACCCGCATCACACTGCCGTTCGCGCCTCGTCACAATAGGCAGGCGGCTCAATGGTTTGTGCATCGCGCAAACACCGGCCTGCCGTGCGTGCTATAGAAACGCCTTTCGCGCCGGCCCTCGCCGGCACCCGTGGGGAGCACGAGGCACGATGGCACGTCCCGCCACCCTGGCCGGCCTGGCGCCGCCCGCGGCGCATCCGCTGCTGGCGGACGATCCGCGTTATACGGCTGCCGAGTTCCCGCCGAACAAACTGCTGTACCTGGCGCAGATGGCCGACGCGCTGGGCGTGGACAGCCGCAACTGGTTCGCCGGCCTCGCCTTGAGCCGCACCCAGATCGCCGACCCCGCGCTGCGCGTGTCCTATCGCCAGGCCAGCCTGTTCGCGCGCCGCGCCTTGCAGGCGCTGGACGTGCCGGACGCCGGCCTGCGCATCGGCCGCGAAGGCACCATCGGCGGCTTCGGCCTGCTCGGCCTGGCCATGATGACCTCGCGCACGCTCGGCGAGGCCATGCTGGCCGGCGTTGCCCACCACAAGATCTGCGGCTGCCTGCTGGAACTCAACCTGGAGCCGCTGAGCGAACGCGAAGTGGCCCTGGTGGCGTGGCCGCGCTTCGGCGATACCGAACTGCTGCCGTTCTTCTGCGAGGAACTGTTCGCCAGCTGTTTCATGATCGCGCGCGAACTGGTCGGCCCGGAGCTGCGCCCGGTGCGCGTGGAATTCGGCTATCCGCGTCCGTCGTATGCGCGTGCGTACGAAGAACTGTTCCAATGCGAAGTGCGCTTCGGCACGCCGCAATGCCGCCTGCTGATCGGCACGCCGTGGTTGGCGCGCCCGCTGCCTGGGCATAACCCGCTCACTGCGAAGCAGGCGCTGGCGTTGTGCGCGCAGCAGATGACGCCCGATGGCGGCGAGCCGCACCAGGAGATCGTCGCCGCGGTGGAACGCCTGCTGCGCAGCCGCCTGCGCCAGCAGCCGCGGCTGCTGGACGTGGCGCGCACGCTCAACCTCAGCGAGCGCTCGCTGCGCCGCAAGCTGGCCGAGAGCGGCCGCATCTTCCGCGAGATCCACGACCGCGTGCGCGCCGAACGCGCGCTGGAATTGCTGCGCGCCGGCCAACTGAGCGTGGCGGAAATCGGCTCCGAAATCGGCTTCAGCGATCCGCGCGAATTCAGGCGCGCGTTTAAACGCTGGACCGGCATGCCGCCGCAGAACGCTCGCCACGCCGGCGACTAGCTTCGCGGGGGGCAAGCCGGACAAGTGCGGGGGGCAATCCAGCCGACTTGCTCGATTTTCACGCAATCTTGCTTGTGGCGTGCAGCCGCAAGGCGTCTGCTCCGTCGATCGGGCCAGGGGAGCATGGCCCGTACCGGTGAACCACCGGGCATTACGCGATCGTGACCCACGCATCTCGTGCCGATTGGATTCGGAGGAACCCACATGTCCCTGCGCCGCACATCCTTGGCTGCCCTGCTGGGCGGCTTTCTGCTTTGCAATGCCGCGCCTGTCCTGCACGCCGAGGAAGGCGATTACACACCGCTGCAGGTGCTGCTCAATTTGATCAGTCCACCGCGAGCGGATCATCCGGTCACACCCGATCAGCGACTGGGGCCGTATCCGTTATTGAGCAATCCGGCCGGTTTTGCCGACGGTTTCAAACCCGGCGCCTACGATCAGTGGCAGACCATCCAGCTCGCCCCGGAAACCGGCGCGATCTGCGGTAATGGCTCGCCGTACAAGTTCTTCCTGCTGCGCAGTGCGCAGACCACCAACACGGTGGTTTATATGGAAGGCGGCGGCGCGTGCTGGGATTACGGCAGTTGCACGGGCCAGTCGGGTATTCGCGGCGCGCGCAATCCCAATGGCATTCCCGACAATTACATGACCATCAGCAATCCGGGGGCGCTGCTGGTCAGCCCCTTCGTGGGCCGGCTCAACCTGCTGGACCTGGTGAATCTGCTCAATGGCGAGTTGCCGCAATTGCAGCCGTTGAAGACGCAGCAGTGGAATATCGTCTATGCGCCGTATTGCACCGGCGATATTTATTCGGGCGATCGCGTTGCGGTTTATCCCGACCCCAGTGGCCAGCACGAGCCGCTGATCTGGCACCACAACGGCCTGCGCAACGAGCGCGCGATGCTGGCGTGGCTCAAGGACCATCTGCCGCGACCGGGCCAGATGCTGTCGACCGGTTGCAGTGCCGGTGGCACCGGCAGCCTGACCAACTATGCGGCGCGGCGTAAGGACATGGGTTCGCCGCGCTCCTTCCTGCTCGACGATTCCGGGCCGATTTTCTCGGCACCCACGGGCGGCAAGCCGGCGGACTATCCGTCCGAGCCGCTGTTCGCACAGATCCGCCAGGCCTGGGGCCTGGATGAAGCGAACGGCCCCTTGAACACACTGCAGCATTACCTGCCCGGCTTCGACCGCAGCGATATGGGCAGCATCTATCCCGCGCTGTCCGCGGAGTTTCCCAACGATCGCCTCGGCCATACGCATTTCTGGCAGGACCTCAATTACTCCAGCTATTCGTATGAGCGCTTCTATCCGGAGATTGCCAATGCGCCGGACCAAGCCACCAAGGAAAGGCTGATCCATCAGCTATGGGCGATCGACACCAATCGCCTGCGCCAGACCACCGACGGCCTGAATAACTTCGGCGGTTATTTCCCGCAGTACCGCGCGCTCAATGAAAGCCACTGCACCACCATCGTCGATCTGCGCAATGGCGATATCCAGGATCAGCATCTGGAGCTGATCGACTTCATCAATAACGTGCTGGATGGGCAGGGGCGCGTGATCCATGCGTCGGAAGCCAGCGATGCGGCGGATCGCGCGAAGCCGGCGAATCCGTTGTACATCCTGGTCGACCAGTTGCTCAGCAACGGGCTGTGAGGCGCGCAATGAATCGCGCGGTGGTGATCCTGGCGGCATCCGGTCTCGGCCTGGGCGGGCTTTGGCTCGCCTGGCCGAGACCACCCGCGCCGGTGCCTGTGCGCACCGGCGCGACCGCCGTAGCGGTGCCACGCGTTGCGGCGACGGTGGATAGCGCGGCAGTTCGCGATTATCAGCAGCGCGAGCGTTTCGGCCAGGACGTGCATGATTTCTTCGCGCGCGCACGAACGCTGGACCCGCTCACCCGCCAACGCCAGGCCGATGCCTTGCGCGAGGAGCTTCGGCGACGCGAGGCCGATCGATCGATCAGCGCCGGCGAGTCGATGAATCTGCAGATCGCCTTGGTGCGTGTGACGGTGGATGACCCACAAGCGCAGGCCGATGCGCTCGCTGCGTTGGGTGCGCAGTTCCATACGGACGCTGAGCAGGCGAATCAGGCCTGGCTGCAGCAGCTTGCCTCTGATCCGCAGTTTCAGCGTTACAAGCAGGATGAGCGGCGCATTGTCGAAGCGGTGATGGCGATGCCGGTCATCCCTGGCGGCGAGAGCCGCGACGCGTATCTGCGCGAGCAGTTGCAGCAGGCGCGCGAGGCCGCGTATCGCCACTGAGCCATCCGAACGGCGTAGGTTGGGGTGAGCCAACGGCGAACCCCAACCATGCGATGCGCATCGATATGCCGATGTTGGGGTTCGCCGCTGGCTCACCCCAACCTACATCGATGAAGTACAAATCGGAATCGCCCTACAGACAACTTTCAGTTGCTCTGATAGCGTGATTCTCGTTACCCGCGGAATGTTTTCGACGCCTCGCGGGTAACCATGGCAGCAATGCTGTGAGAAGCGCGGACCAAGGGTGTCTCACCACCCCTGGCCCGCTAACCATCAACAACCTCAGGAGTTGATCATGGCTAAGCCAGATCATACGTCACTCTCGCGCTCGTCGATCCCCAGGACGACACACCCACCGAACATCCGGGCCGTCCGCCCACATCGCGGACACGGTTGAAGAACCGCGGCCTAAGAGTTTTCGCAGGAATTATTCCGAGCCGTCCTACCCGGCACGTCGCCCTGCGCGACGGCGAA